>CALDKD010000035.1 GCA_937898885.1 uncultured Bacteroidales bacterium
AGCAGTCAGAGGCTGTTCTGGGGCGTCTCTCGGAGAAGCCGTTAAGCGAGTAGGAACGAAATGCGTAAGGAAACGCGGATGTCTGAGCGCAGCGAGTTCCACGTTTTAGCATTTCGCTCCGTAGCGAGTAGGCTTCGTAGAGCCTAGCCCCGGAACAGTCTCTGACTGCGGTCTTGAAGCAATAGTCTCAGGCCGGTGGACAATTTTCTCATAAATCACTCGTACTTGAGCAGTATCTCTGGTATCAGGTATTTAAGGAAATTACAGCTGTTGTCAGCAGCCAGCCGCTGGTACTCATCGTTCTTGCGCTCATCGGCAAAATCGCATATACCCTTTACCACCAGAGCTGTCGGGCGCGGCTCCGACGCATGCTCGGTCGCATAGAAGACTCCATACGACTCCATATCAAGCCCTTTTGTCTTCTCCACAATAGGCAGCACGAAATTCTCCACAATCTCCCTGTTTGACACAACGGCTGATCCGCTGGCCATGGCTCCGATATGTATTCTGTAGCTGATACCCGAGTCCTTCACACGGTCCTTGATGAAATCCCGCAACCCCTCGTTCATATTCCTGACCTGAGGGCGTGGCAGGAAACCGATACCACCCATCTGAATGGGCGATACCTCTTTCGGCACATATTTGCCCGACGCGAAAATCCAGACTCTGTCGGCGATTACCACATCGCCAAGCACAGGCTGCACTTGCTTATGAGTGAATCTCACACCGGCTGCGATTCCAACCAGTATCACATATTTAGGACGGAATCTCTCAATCAGCTTCAATGTCAGCGTTGATGACGCCACATTGCCCATCTCATCGGCTTTTGCAGCCACAAGACGCACATCCGTACCATCATCATACCTTATTATGTACTCATAATACTGCTGGGAATCACCATCCACCTGTATGGGACTCCAGTCAAAAGAGCTCATCACACTCTCATACTCCACCTGAGTGGCGAACTGAACTGCGGCAAAGCATTTGTAATCTGTGGTTGACATAATAATATCTGTCTTTTGTTATTTATTGAAGGAACGGATACGCAACTTGACATTCCCGCGCAACTGTCTCTTGTAAAGCTCCAGCTCAACAAGATGCAGGTTTCCCACCGGAAACATTGCGGCAAGCCTGGGCTTTATGTACTGCGACGGCTCTATTCCGTCTGCCACCAGAACCATCTCACTACGGTCTATGCGAACGGTCACCGTGTCGTTGACAGCGTGAGGCATCTCATCAAGTGTCCACGACGCCGGATTGATTATCATAGCATTGCCGCCGCTGATAAGCGGAGATACGGCATTCACGTCTGTGACGGTGCTGTAGGTGATGCAGACTCCCGTGTCGTCCGCACCCTGCGCCGGACGTATGTTCTCACAGCCGTCTATCTCATCCTGAGTGACGTGATAGCCTATCAGGTATGCGGCAATCATACGCTCCGATACATCAGGGCCCATCTCCTTGATGAGCTGCAGCGCGCATCTGGCACCCTGGCTGAAACCCGCCAGCACAAACGGACGGCCCTGGTTCCAATGCTCCAGATAGTAGCTGAACGCAGAGCGGACATCATCCAGAGCTACATTCAGATACTCCTGGCGCTCCGCCTCGCCCATTGTCCAGGCATTCAGGGTAATCTGGCTGTAATAAGGCGAGAAGAAATTGGCGCTGTCGCCGAAAATCTCATCGGCAATCGGGAATGAGCGGGCCATCCTGACACGATGCACCGAGTCTGTGATGCAGGCATTATGCCGCAGCACACCCGCAGAGTCTGTCCAGTCATAAACCGCCGATGGCAGCAGATAGAACACATCCGCCTTGTCAGGATCAATGTCACGCCCGCTGTCATACCAGAGGCTAGCGTCGGCGTAACGCTCATCTGAAAGTTGCAAGTCACATCCATCAAGTATGCAGATTACCACTAACAGGCAGGAGAGCATCAATATATTTCTTCTCATAATAATCCGGGAAAAGAGAGCTACTCGCTCATATTCTTTATGTAAGGTAAATCCACAAGTCCTTCCAATCCGTAGAAACGCTCTGCGTTGGCACCCAGGAAGAGAGCCTTCTGGTCAGAGGTCAGCTGGTCTGACTTACAGACAAAATCGTACGACATCCTGTATGTGATGGCGGTAATAGTGCGCGGATAGTCGCTGCCCCACATCAGTTTGTCCATACCGACCATATCGGCGGCCTCCCGGATTGAGCGTACAGCCGACGGATAGGGATAGAACTCGCTGTTATAAAGCCAGGTTATGCCGCCACTCTCTATCATCACATTCTTATGGCGCGCCAGAAGAATCTGCTGCCTCCACGATGGCGTGGTAACCATACCGAAATGGCCAATCGCCACCCTCAGGTCCGGACACTCCTGAAGTATCTCATCAAACTCACTTATCTGACGCTCATCATCGGCAAGGCACATATCCAGATACTTTCCCTCACGCTCCAGCTGCTTGAACAGGGGCAGGAAAGCCTGCAACGGCTCCTTGATGCGATGCCCTGGCATGGCGAACGCCTTGAAGGCAAGCTGCGCCGCAGAAAGCTCTCTTGTACGGGAGTCTATCATTCCGCAGCATAGAAAACGATTCGGGTATCTCTTTTGCACTTCCGCAAGATACGCGTCCTGATTGCCGTCAATCACCTCCTGCACCACTACAGCGGCACTCACCTGAGCATAGTCCATATTGCTCAGGAACACCTCTGCCGTATTGTGGCCGTCAATCATAAACGGAGGCAGCATCTGCACCTCGTTGCCGAAGAAAAGACTGCGGCTGCGGTTTCCCTCTAGCGAGTGAATGGGCTGGCCATCCACAACAGTATCCTGCTCCATCCACAAATGGGCGTGTGCATCTATTATCCTATAACTCTCCATATTTCAATTTTGCACTGATAATTACAGCATTTTCCAAAATTAACAATAAATCTTGTCATTACTACACATATTAATAAAAAAGGAGGCATTTTCACACAAACAATGCAGGCCCCGCTTTTGACGGAGCCTGCATCATCATTGTCTGTTACAAGTGCTTACAGCACCTCGAAGTCAAGTGACTGAAGGTCCTTGTCTGCCGATGAGCAGCCGTAGAGAATCTGATAGTGACCGGCGAAGGTTGATACCTCGTCAATCTTCTCATCGTAGTACTGGAATGACTCGCCATTCAGTGTGATGACGGCATCCTTGGTCTCACCGGCCTTCAGGGATACTCTCTGGAAGCCCTGCAGGCCCTTGATAGGAGCATCTGGATTATCCAGGCTCTTGACATACACCTGAACAATCTCGGTTCCGTCAACACTGCCCGTGTTGGTAACAGGAACAGTAACGGTAACGCTGCCGTTCTTCTTCATACTGCTCTTTGAGAGCTTGCCCTGACCATACTGATAGGTGGTATAGCTCAGACCGTAGCCGAACGGATACAGAGGCTCGCCACGGAAGTAGCGGTAGGTACGGCCCTCCATACTGTAATCCTCAAAGTCAGGCAGGTCTGCTGTTGACTTGTAGAATGTAACAGGCAGCTTGGCCGATGGGTTGCAGTCGCCATTCAGGATCTCTGCGAGAGCCTGGGCGCCACCCTGACCCGGATACCAGGCCTGGATGAGAGCATCCATCTGATCCTCTATGCTTGCGAAGCCCATGCATGAGCCGGCGCAGTCAACAAAGATGACAGGCTTGCCGGTTGAGTGCATGGCGCGTACAAGACGCTGCTGAACGGCCGGAATCTCAATGTCCGGCTTATCGCCGCCCTCACCCTCCATTGATGGAGTGATACCGCCGATAACGATGATGGCATCTACATTCTGGTCCACAAGGCTCAAGGCGAGGTCTGTGAACTCAGCTATCTTCTGCTGGCAAATCTGAGCGCTCAGACGTGCGAACTGGCCGGTTGCGTGTGTATATTCAATCTTGATATCGTAAGGCTGACCCTTTACTACGCTGAAAGACTTCATCTGAGGCGCTGCGCCACGACCGAAGCCGAAGCCACCGAAACCGCCGAAGCCGCCACGACCCTGGCCGCCCTTCTGCTCCTCAACGAGCTTGCCGTTGACGGTCAGACGGAAACCATTGTCACCGCTGATGTTGTAGTTCATCTCGCCGGTGAACGGAGCGATGATTCTACCTGTCAGGCGTACTGAGATATTCTCCTTCTCAACGCCATCGGCAAAGTTGTATGCTCCGAATGTGCTGAAGTTAACCTCCTTGTAGTTGCCTGTAACGGCCGGTGCGCCGCTGAAGCTGGTGTTGTTCCAGAACTCAGCCTTCAGGCCCTCGCCGCCGTTGAAGTCCTGAGTATAATAAGTGGTATAATACTCGTTGCGGATCTCACAAGCCTTATCGTAGATAATCTCGGTGTTCGGGAAGTTATTTTTGATACCGTCCAGAAGGGTACGGGTGTGCTCCTCGGTAGGACTGCCGCCGTACTCGCCGTTCATCATACCCGCATCGTTTGCATTCGGGCCTACCACAGCCAGTTTCTTGATGTTCTTGTCAAGTGGCAGGGCACCGTTGTTCTTAAGAAGAACCATTGACTGACGCGCGGCCTCAACAGCCAGCTGGTCATTGGCCTCGCTGCTGATTACATCCTCACCGAGATTTGCCCATGGAATCATCTCAGCCGGGTCAAACATACCGAGCTCAAAGCGGCCGGTAAGCACGCGGCGGAGAGCCACGTCAATGTCAGCCTCGTTGATCTTGCCATCCTGAAGGCCGCCGACCAGTGACATAAAGCTCTTGCCACACTCAAGGTCTGTACCTGAGAGGACAGCGTCAACAGATGCCGATACGGCATCCGGATGGGTTCCGTGCTGGTTCTTGTTATAGAAGTTGTTGATGGCGTCGCAGTCGGTAAGAACGATTGCCTTGTAGCCCCACTTGTTACGCAGGATGTCGGTGAGCAGACGGTCACTGCCGCAGCAAGGATCGCCCTCATAGCGGTTGTATGCGCACATCACCTCGCGCACATCACCCTCCTGTACCAGTTTCTTGAATGCCGGCAGATAGGTCTCCCACAGGTCGCGCATCGAGACTGATGCGTTGTAGCGGTGACGCTGCTGCTCAGGACCACTGTGAACAGCATAGTGCTTCGCGCAGGCGTGAGTCTTGTAGTATTTCTTGTCGTTACCCTGCATACCTTTTACATTGGCTACGCCCATAACGCCCATATGATACGGGTCCTCACCGTAAGCCTCCTGGCCACGGCCCCAGCGCGGGTCACGGAAGATGTTCACGTTCGGGCACCAGAATGTAAGCTCAGGATTACCCGGTACGTAGTTGGCGCCCATCTCCACGCCGAAGATGTTGTGGTCTGAGCGGTTCCAGTTGGCACGGGCCTCGTCTGATACGGTAGAGAACACCTGATATACCAGATCCGGGTTGAATGACGCGCCCATACCGATTGGCTGCGGATAAACGGTGTAGCCGCCCTGGCGTACGCCGTGGCAAGCCTCACTCCACCAGTTGTACGATGGAATGCCCAGGCTGTCAATTGATATTGACTTGTTCATAATGAGTCCCACCTTCTCCTCCGGAGTAAGACGTGACATAAGGTCGTCAACACGTTTCTGGGTTGACAGTTTAGGATTCTGGAAAGGATAGTCGTACTTTCCGGATCCACCGCAGGAGGCGGTCATAAGACCGGCCAGAGCGATGAGCAACAGTTTTCTTGATGTCTTCATTAGTTGTGAATGTATTTAATTACTTTTTTGAGATCAGTATTGTGGCACCCGACGGCTTAATCTCGAACTGATAAGGCTTCTTTGCCTTCAGTTTGACCTCCGTCTGAACAGGATTCAGATCATTGTCATCAGATATGCTGGTAATCTGTCCGTCCGGCAGGAAACTCAGGTCCAGCTTCAGCTTGAGAGTCTCAGCCGTGGCGTTCAAGCCCGCAATGTACCACTTGTCACCGTGACGGCGGGCCATCACTATATACTTGCCGGGATAACCGTCAATGAAACGTACCTCATCCCAGGTGGTAGGCACATCGCGCAGGAAATCCATACAGATCTTCGGAGCATCTGTCAGGTTGTTCGGGCAGATGGCGATATTCTGGATAGGATTCTGGAATATAATCTCAGTACCGATCTGGAATACCGGTGTAGTCTTGAGACGTGAGCCACGGCCTGCATTCTGCTTGTTCAGGATGCGGTTCATAAAGCAGCCGCCGAACTCCATGCAGCCGGTGGCGTTACGCACGAACGGATGCAGCGTAGCCTTGAAAGCCTCCTCATCGCAGGCGCCCTGTCCGAAGTACATATTCTCTGAGGCGAGCACCGCCTCACTGCCAACGTAGTTCGGATACATACGCTCCCAGCCGCGAGGCATCGTACAACCGTGGAAGATGCACATCAGGCCGTGGTCGTCGGCGTCGCTCAGCACCTGCTCGTACAAGCGGATGGTCTCCTGCTTGTCACCGCCCCAGAAGTCAACCTTGATGCCCTTCACATTGTTCTTCTCCATCCATTCCATCTCCTTCTTGCGGATAATCGGATTGTCCATCTTGTCAATAGGACTCTGTACGATGTCGTTCCAGTAGCCGCTTGAGCTGTACCACAGGAATACATCCACATTCTTTGAGTTGGCATACTTGATGAGCTGCTCCATACGGTCATAGCCAATGTTCACATCCCAGCCTGCGTCAATCAGGATATACTCATAACCCATCTCCGATGCAAGGTCTATGAACTTGACCTGGTCATCGTAGTTGCACGATGCGTCCTGCCATACAATCCAGCTCCAGGTGCTGCGGCCGAACTTATAGTCGTGCGCGGTCTCGTAGAGAGGCTCCACATTATCCCAGGCCGATGTCGTCTCCACAATCGGAGCCAGGTTGTCACCCACGGTGATGGTACGCCACGGTGTTGAGCCCGGAACACGGAACGCAGGCTCTACAGTGCCGTTGCCGTTGTTCTCGTCCATCATCGGGAATGCTATTGAATAGACGCCATCGGTATAGTCGCTCAGATGGCAGCCGCAATAGTGGCTGTCAACGCCTGTCTCATTCAGAAGCACCCAGCCATTGTCGCCCACGTGGAAAAGTGCCGGGAAGGTGTAGCCGTGACCCTGCGAGCGGTCTGTCATGGCGCCATCGTTGGAGTAGCCCTCCTCGTAGCTTGGCTTGGAGCGCTGCCAGCCAACCATCGAGGCGCTCTGCGGAGTGATGAATGTCGTGGTTCCCTCCGGGAAGCGGAAGCCTGTGGTCTCCTTCAGGATACGTGTGCCTGCGCGGGCGCCCTTCTTCAGGATTGTATAGCGCAGGGCGATGTCATTATCGCTCACGCGGAATGTTATCTGGAACGGATGTCCGGCCTCGTTCTCAACTGTAAGCAGCAGCTCGTTGGCCACATAGTGAATCTGTGAGAACTTGCTGCGGTTCATCTGATAAGTCTTGTCTATGAGATTGCGCTCCTCCTTGGTCAGGCTGAGCTTGCCGGTAAAGTCGCCCTCGCGCAGACGACGGTCTCCCGCCTGATACTCTCCCAGCACAGGACTGGAGTTCAAGTCAGCCAGAAGTCCCAGCGGTGAGCTCTCCAGCATTGTATTGCCATTATACACTACGGTATATGCGGGTTGATCCAGGTCAACCGACACAACCAGCTTGCCATCAGGACTTGTCACGTCAATGGCAGAGACTGTCACGAAAGCCGCCACCAGTGCGACGGCCGTTGAAAAAAGCCTTCTCATCATTATGGTTGTAAATTACGCCATAAAATTAGGTATTAATTTAACAATAGAGGGCCTATCTCTAAAACTTTTTAGATTTTCATAACAAACCGTTGCGTTTTGTGCGGGTTTTTGTACTTTTGAGAAACCATAACAGACTAACCTAAGATTAATAAATATGAAAGTCAGAACTTTAATGGCGGGAGCGGCCTTGATCGGTCTCGCAAGTCTGGGCGCCGGTGCGCAGACATTCAGGATGAACGACCTTGAGTACTTTGAGGAGAGAGGAGCCAACGTGCTTGTTTACAGCAACATCTACAACGGAGGCTTCTGCGATGAGAAACTGGCCGGTATTGAGATAATCCAGCGCGGCGAGCGCATCAGCACCGGCGGAGGCATCCGTTTTATGAACACTCCGGAGCAGTGGGATATCTATGGAGAGATGACAGAGCGCACCGTGAGCCGCGATGAGAACTACATTGAGGTTGAGCTTACATACAAGGACTACGATTTTGTATCAAAGATACGGGTGCAGCCCAGGGACAAGGGCTGCAGCGTACAGGTTTTCCTGGACAAGCCTGTTCCGGCAAACCTTGTGGGCAAGGCAGGTATGAACCTTGAGTTCTTCCCGGCATCGTACTTCGGCAAGAACTTCCTCGTGGACGGCGCTGCCAGAATCCTTCCGAAATATCCGCAGCACGACACTGAGGTAAGGCCGGTATCAGAGAAGATTCCGCAGTACTACGGCGAGTCCACATTCGACGACCGTGGACGCGGTGAGTTCCTCGTGGCCAAGCCAATGGCTACAGGACATCAGATTGTGATGGCCCCCGAGGACAAGGCGTTGCGCGTGGGCATCACCTCAGACCAGGAGGTCAGCATCTACGACGGCCGTCATCTGGCTCAGAACGGTACGTTTGTGGTACGTTCACTGCTCCCTGCAGGCAAGACCGGCAAGGTGCTGGAATGGTATCTTGAGCCGAGCGTTGACCAGCAGTGGACACGCAAGCCGAACATCGGCTTCTCTCAGGTGGGATATACGCCTGCGCAAAGCAAGGTTGCCGTCGTGGAGCTGGACAGGAACGACACTCCAGCCACGACAGCCAAGATTATGAAGGTCAACGCAGACGGCACCAGGAGCGTTGCCAAGAACGCCAAGGTTGAGCCGTGGGGCATTTTCAACAACCGCTACAACTATGTGACCATTGATTTCAGCGATGTTAGGGAGCCGGGCCTCTACAGCATTGAATACGCCGGCGTGGAGACCAACGCCTTCCCTATCGACAAGGATGTCTATAGCGACAAGTGGCACGCCTCGATGGATATCTCACTCGTTGTGAACATGGACCATATGGAGGTGAACGAGGCCTACCGCATCTGGCACGGACGCGCCAATATGGACGACGCCGTACAGGCTCCGCTTAACATCAAGCTGCACGACGGATATACTATGGGCAACACCACCAACACCAAGTATCAGCCTCTGGAGCACATTCCGGGACTTGCGGTAGGCGGCTGGTACGACGCCGGTGACTTCGACATCCAGGCAAACTCCGTGGTCAACACGGTTCAGGACCTCTCGTCGCTGTGGCGGCTGTTCAAGCCTATGCGTGACCAGACCTTCATTGACGAGGATACCAAGTATGCCGACATCCACCGTCCGGACGGTATTCCGGATGTGGTTCAGCAGATTATGCACGGCACGCTGAACATCAACGCACAGGTGGAGAACATAGGATTCGTGGCTAATGTAATAGGTCAGCCCGACATGCACCACTATCATCACCTGGGCGATGCCATGACGCTGTCTGACGGACTGATTTACGACCCGTCGCTGAAGCTCTACGAGGTGAGGGACGGACGTTCCGGCACGCCTGACGACCGTTTTGTAGTCACCTCACGAGGTGGTGCAGGCAGCGCGATGGGTACAATCGTATCGCTTGCATCCGCATACATTCCGCTTAAGGAGTATTTCCCGGAAGAGGCTGAGCGCTCGCTGAGGAACGCCCTGAGTCTCTGGGACCAATACGCTCCTCAGCTGGACCCGAAGAACAGGAACCAGAACCAGAATCAGGCCCAGAGCCAGAATTACAACCGTCGCGGCGGTAATGGAGACCCGCGCGTGAACGCTGCCATCGAGCTCTGGTACGCTACGGGCGAGCAGCGTTTCAAGGATGTTTTCATGCCTGTCATCATGAACCAGCTCAACCCGCAGGGAGCCAACGCCCAGAGCTATGGCGGCGGCATTGCCCCGAACTTCAATCTGGCTAATGTGCTCAGGGTATATGATATGCTGGACAAGAAATCGCAGAAGAAGGTGCAGGAAGCTATTCCGGCATACGTTGAGAATCTGACCCGCGCCGGCAGCAACAATCCGTACCGTGTGCCTATTCAGGGAGGCAACTGGGCCGGAAACACTCAGGTTATCGGCAATGCGTTCAATTTCTACCTGATATGGCGCCAGTTCCCTGATCAGGTTGATCCGGAGCTCATTCTGAAGGGTCTCAACTATATTTACGGCTGCCATCCATACAGCAATGTCTCGTTCATTACCGCGGTTGGCGTAAATACCAAGAAGGTGGCTTACAGCAATAACCGTGCTGACTATACGGTGATTCCGGGTGGTGTTGTTCCGGGCCTTATAGTCAAGAAGCCTGACTTCCTTGAGAACAAGGATGACTATCCGTTCCTCTGGGGCGAGAATGAGTGCTGCATCAACTCTGTTCCTAATTACGTGATGCTGAATCTGGCCTGCGATGAGGTGGCGAAGGCTATCAACAAGTAATTGCTGCTATAATGTTTTTTTAAGATATTGACAGTGAAGGAAATCCTTGTAGTGTCTCCGGGAATTACACCATATTCCCTGCGACACTACAAGAATTTCCTTCGGGAAACGGAACCGCTATCTTGAGAGAGTGTCTTTGGGGAACGGAACCGCTATCTTGAGAGGGTGTCTTTGGTAAACGGAATACTGAATTAGAGATTTAACTTAAACAGAACATATTATGATGAATCATTGTTTGTACAAGACAGCGGCAGCTGTGATGATTGCCGCTATGAGTATCGGAAGCGTACAGGCTCAGCAGGACTTCACTAATGAGAAGATTGTCTCCGTACCATTCGGTGAGCAGGCTCCGTCGGCCAACCCGGGCCAGAGGAATTTCGGCGGGATGATGCCGGCTATGCGTCCGCCACAGGGCGGTCAGAACGCCCAGCGTCCTCCGATGCAGATGCCGGCCGGAGGTATGCAGCGCCCTGCCCAGCAGGTCAGAGTACAGAACATCAAGGACCTCTCTATGAGCGACCCGTTCATATTCCCCGACGAGGAGACCAAGACCTATTGGCTCACCAGCACAGGAGGCTCGCTCTACAAGAGCAAGGACCTGCAGAACTGGGAAGGCCCGTACAACGTGATTGACCTGTCAGGCACTTGGATGCAGGGCAATTTCGTAGCCGCCGCGGAGATACACAAGTTCAACGGCAAATACTACTACGCAGGCACATGGAACAGCCATCGCATCTGCATCGAGCAGGTTCCGCGCCGTTACAACGTACCTCTGAACCAAACCCAGCTGCTTGTCTCCGACAAGATTGACGGCCCCTACAAGCCGCTTGTTCCGGATTCAACCTTCTGTCTGGGACCTACCGACTGGGACATCATCGACGGTACTCTGTACGAGGAGAATGATACCGTATATATGGTATTCGTCCATGAATGGACTCAGCTCATAGACGGCACAATGGACTATATACCTCTCACCAAGGACCTCAAGTACCGCACCGCCAACCCTACCACAATGTTCCGCGCCAGCGAGGCTCCCTGGTCAAAGGAGATGAACTCCATCGGCGAGGCCACCTTCGGTATGAGGATGCCGGGCTGGGTGACCGATGGCCCGGAGATGTTCCGCACACAGACCGGTGTCCTTGGAATGCTATGGTCCAGCTGGGGCGAGAACCGCTACGCCCAGGGCATAGCCTACTCCACCTCAGGCAGCATCAAGGGTCCGTGGATTCAGGAGGAGAAGGCATTCAAGGGCGATAACTCAGGCCACGGAATGCTGTTCCGCACCTTCGAGGGCCAGCTGCTCTACATCGTGCACCACGCAGAGGGTGAGAACGGTGCCCGCAAGCCTCAGATCTGGACCGTCGATGACAGCACCGACCGTCTTATCCTTGGCCATCAGCTCTATTGACATAGAATCAAGCTAAAGCAAGTAGGAGGAAAACGAAGTAGTTTTCTTCCTACTTTCGTTTTCCCACCTCTTTCAGCGAACTGATTGATCTTTATCTCAAAAAATATTCAGGAGCACAATTGTTCACAGTGCTGAAAAGCCTCACCTATTTTGAAGACGCAGAGGCCGATCCTATGCCTGTGATGATCAATCCCATCAACTGGGAGGAAGTTAAAGAGGTCATCATCTCTACTGTGAGTCAATATTTGAATCGTAGCATCTAAATTAAATTTTTTATATACCTTTGCAGGTGACACCGGCCCCGTAGCTTAGCTGAATAGAGCGTCAGATTCCGGTTCTGAAGGTCTTGGGTTTGAATCCCAACGGGGTCACCTCTAAAAGCCTTTCCTGATAGTTGGAAAGGCTTTTTGTGTAATACTTGCAACACCCTCCGATTGCGATGTGTTTATAACTACAACAAAATTCATAAAAAATGTAAAAACGTTTGGAAGTAATTACACAATGTAGTTTATTTGCATCGAAATCAATTTGCAAAAAGATGAAAAAGCTCACTGACAAAGAATTAGAGATTATGAACGTGCTCTGGGAGAATGAGGCGCTCTCCATGCGCGACCTTGTAGAGAAGCTTCCGGAACCGAAGCCACATTTCAATACTGTATCCACCTTTGTACGTCGTCTGGAGAACAGCGGTATGGTCAGCCACAAGGAACTGGGCGCAAGGTTCTTCATGTACGAAGCCGCTATGACAAAAGAGAAGTATGCCGAGATGCTGAACCGCGACAGCGTGAGCAAACTCTTTGCCGGCTCGTATATGGACTTTATCTCCTGCCTGGTGGAACAGCAGGAGGTCAGCATAGACGAGCTGAAGGAACTGATCCGTATGATTGAAGACAAATAACAACGCGCTATGGGCAATGCATTCCTTTTTATTCTGATGTGGGCTATGACGCTCATCCTGCTGCTGGCAGTCTATAAGCTCTGCTTCAGCGGCACTACCCTGCACCGTTTCAACAGGTGCTACCTGCTGGGCGCCACAGTATTGTCAGCAATTATTCCGCTTACGAATCTGGGCGTACCGCAGACAGTGGTAGTACCTATCCACGAGACCTATTTCGCCCAGACACTTCAGGAAGTGACCATTTACGGCAATGCCGCCAATACGGCAGAGACCGCCCAGGCGACATCTGAATTCCATTGGGCCTGGCTGCTTGTGGGCTGCTGGGCAGTATATGTGATTGTTCTGATAACAGGCTGGACACGCTCCATCATCAAGACAAGACGGTTCCTGAAAGGCAAGACCGTACACAGGCTGGGGCATATCCGCGTGGTCTCACACGACGAGCAGTTCGGCCCGTTCAGTTGGATGAACTACATTGTCATTTCCAATGCCGAGAACGGATTCGCACGCCGCGCCAGCATACGCCACGAAATATCGCACATCAGGCTCGGTCACTACGCCGACCTGGTGTTCCTGCTTGCCTGCACCATTGTCAACCCTGTATGCTGGCTGATAATGAAGGAAATAAAGATAGTCCACGAATATGAGGCCGATGACGAAGTGATCAATCGTTACGGAATAGTAGAAAAGGATTACCAGAGACTTTTGATAATGAGAACCGTTGGTGCAGAGGCCTATGCGCTGGCTAGTTCTTTCAATTTGAACATTAAACAACGTATCATTATGATGAAAAAAGAAAAGACAATGAAAAGGAGAATGCTGTATCTCCTTGCGGTGGTTCCTGTAATAGGACTTATGTCCCTGCTCTGCGCGAACAATGCCAATGCTGCCGGACTGCAGTCTCAGGAAGCAGTCGAACAGCAGCCGGCACCTAAGGCCGGAGACATTATCAGCGGTACAGTCACCGATGAGGAAGGCCCTATGGCGATGGCATCTGTCAACGAAGTCGATTTTGAAGACCGCATATATGCCAGTGCGCTTACCGATAAGGACGGAAAATTCTCTTTCAAGCTGGCAGGTGAGGGACATTTTCTTAAAATCGCCTATGTGGGATACGAGGAAGTGAAGGAGCCCATCCATGCAAGCAATATGGACATAAAGCTCATCAACAGCGAGAATGTGATTATGATTTATATTGATGAAGTAATAGCTTATCAGTTCCCTGAGTCGAAAACATCAAAATCCCCCGTTAAAATCAGCAACGTGCAGGAACTGGGCAAGGTCATCAGTGAAAGAAAAGTCCGCAAAGCCAGAATTGCAATCGGTGAGAAAGAGAAGATGGAAACATTATCGGCAGTCAAGGATATTCTGCGCGAAACCAACTGCCTGAATATTGTGTATCAGTCTGTTTTAGGTACTCCGTTGTATGATGAGATACTTCGTGCTATGGGTCAGGAGCCAGAGAAGGACAGTGAAGGCTATGCGATGGTAAATGGGAGAAGAGTCACCAAGGTGCTTGTAAACGGTCAGGAGGAAGTTCCGGCAGACCTTATGGACGAGATACTGCAGAAAATGACAGAAGAGCAAAAGGAAACAGAAGAGAGTATTTCGAACGACGAGCCGCTTATGCTGGTGGAGAATATGCCGGAGTTCCCCGGTGGCAGTATGGCGATGTTGCAGTATCTGTCAGGCAATATCAAATATCCGGAGGAGGCCCGCGACAATAACATTCAGGGCCGTGTGATAATAAGCTTTATTATTGAGAAGGACGGCAGCATAATCAATGCGGAAGTCGTCAAAAGCGTACACGAGCTGCTTGATTCGGAAGCTTTGAGATGCGTTACTGCAATGCCCGCCTGGACACCGGGAACCCATCAGGGGCAGCCGGTTCGTGTCCGCTACACGATTCCTATCAATTTCAAGCTTAATGATAGCGATTCTGATTTCAAGTCTGTCAGAGTGTCCTATATGAAGGAGATGAATGTGGCTCTGTTCAAATCCTGCAAGACTCCAGCCAATGCTGCAATGACAGTCACGTGGGAGAATCTGGACAATGCCATTGACGATGTGATAAACGGACGCCGTGAATTCTTCGAGATGGACTATTCGTACTATAGCAGCATCCAGAACGCTCTGGGAAACCACGGCATCGACCGGATAAAGTACTCCGCCGACAAATAACAATAGCCGGGCATCTCAACAGACAACGTAATTATTACATAATGCGGCCCCGTTCCAAAGCAGGAGCAGGGCCGCAATTATTATGGCATTCCGCCTGGGTTATTCCTTCAGGACCTTTCTGCCATTGATGATCTGGATACCCTTGGCGCCGGAGTTGACGCGCTGACCAGCCACATTGTAGATATCATCTGAGGAAGTATTGACACCTATGCCGGTTACCGAAGTTACACCAGTGATGTTTATGACATACTGTGCTGATACGGCCTCGTAGCAGTTGCCGGTCTCAGCACCTGTGGCGGTGATTATTACGCTGCCGTCCTGCTTGACGGTAACATTACCCTCAGCGTCAACCTCCGCAATCTCCTCATCGGAAGATGTATAGACCACAGTACCGTCGTACACTCCCACGTTGAGCTTGTTCTCTGGCACCACGCCATCAGTCACATCAACCTCAGCCTTCTCAAAGGCGAAAGCCGTAGTGGCCTTGTCGATGATTACTGTATATCTGATGTTTGACGGAGCCAGACGGTAGTCAGTCTCGGCACCGCTGACGGTGATGACGGCCGTGCCGGCTCCAACTACGGTCAGCTCGCCAGTCTCGGGATTTACCTTCACTACGTTCTCGTTGCTGGATTTCCAGGTGAGTTTGCCGTCATAGTCCTGCGAACGGGTCACTGTAGGAGCCTGGGGTGCGGGCTCTCCATAGACGCCCCTCACGGTGTTCTGGCTCAACTTGATGAAGGCGGGATGCTTGGTCCAGCTGGTAACGTTCAGGGTGACAGGCAGGTTATCGTCCTTGGAATCGCCTTCGTAAAGCTCATCGGCTGCATGGAAGGGATAGGGCCATTTGGTCTGATACTCGTATTCCGTACCGGCTGCACCCACCAGGCTTTCCACCTCGGGGCCGTTGTTGTAGATTACGAAGTAGCGGATGCCGTCCACGAAAATCTCCTTCGGCTCCATGGCCTGTCCCTTGGCTTTCAGGTTCAGCACACGGCCTACGTCCAGACGGTCGTGAACACGAAGACCTACCTCGGTGGGGGAAATCTTTACGGCCTGAACTGCTGGGTTCTGGTTGTCAACCCGGAAATAGCCATCTGAATAATCACCGACGACCACATCCGACATATCCAGCCACATCAGCTGGTTGTTGAAGGCGTACACACTATTGAGATTGGGGCAGTTATCGACAATGAAGTTCCTGAGCTTGTTGTCGTAGCACTGTACATCCCAGAGCTCAGCATTGTTGCTGAGGTTCAGGGTGCCGAGCTCATTCTCTTCGCACAACACTCTGCCGAGCACAGGGCACTCCTGTATATCGACGCTCTCAGCCGTGGTCAGATTGAGGGAGAAGCCACCCAATTTGGGCAAGTTCTTTATCGTGAAGCCCTGAACCGTGGAATACCTCACCTGAATGTCCATCAGGTTGGGACAGTTTTCCACATGGAAGGTGTTGATGTTCTGTCGGTAGTCGTCGCAGCCATGAATATCGAAGGACTCAATGTTCTGGTGACCCGTGAAATTGATATTCTCGACGGAGGATTGAACACCCCAGCTTTCAACAATAAGGGTTTTCAGGCTGGGCACATCGCTGCCGTTGAGGTCCGGAATGCGCTGGAGGTCTTCGAGAGAAAGACGTTCGATTGAGCTGGACCACTTGACGTCCTTCAGCACGGGGCAATTGTTAAGGCGCACACTAATCAGTTTCTTGTTGCCCGAAAGGTCGAGGCTTTCGAGACCGAGAGCATTAAGAATGTTGAGAGTTTCCAGGTTAGGACACAACTTGCTGAAGTCAGCCGACTTCACCTTGTATGCCAGTTCGTCCCCAACATCGCCAAAGAATTGGAAGCCGATGGCTGTGACAGGGAGAAGTTCGAGTCCCTTGAAGTTGGTCACGTTGTAGCATTGGACATAACTGAGATAATCGTATTCGTCGCCTTCCAGGATGCCGTTTTCGTCCCAGTCTATGCCGGAAACATAATCGCGAAGATACTCATCCGGAAAATTTGTCTCATTTATAGCGACTCCAGCTTTTGCTGAAGTTGCGAATGCCATCATTGCTGTGGCTGCCAGTGTAATAAAATACCTCATACTATATACTGTTAATATTATAAATTCTCCATTTCTGTCAGGTTTCAGATCTCGCAGCAAATTTCCTCATTTTAGGCATCGTATGCACCACCCCAAGGGGTTGAACGCATTCATTCAGGCACCACCCCAAGGGGTATAAATGGATTGCAACCCAGAAAACAGGGTATTGAATCAAGATATGTGCTAACTTTGTATCTGGATATTCAGTATGAGAAATAAACTATTCACCATAGCAGTATTTGTGTTGCCGGTAGTGTCCCCGCTTCTCGCCGGTGCCGCCGGTTACGTTGACCATCGTGGTCATAACGTGGACTCACTTGAGATTGCCATTGCCGGCTGGAGCGCAGACAAAATAGCCCAGGCCGGCGATGAGGAGCTTCTCCACCTTGTATATGACTGGCACAATCTTATGATGGGGTACCTCAACATCAACGGAGAACGCTCTCTCTACTACAGCAGAAAAGTATTCAATACCAGTGTCAGGAAAGGATGGAAGGATATGACCTGGACCTCAGCCAAGGTCATAGGCCAGCATTTCTGGGCAAGGGAGCAATATGACAGTGCTACATTCTACTACAATACCGCGCTCCAGACCATCAGGACCATGAAGGTTGGCGAGGTTGACCTGGAACACCCCGACGGCCTGACCCAGTACGACATTGACAACGGTCTGAGCAGCATGTACGGCACCATCGGCAATCTGTACAGCATACAGGACAGCATCGGTCCGGCTATGGAATACTACGCCAAGGCCGGAGAGATTTTCGAAAGGTACGGATGGAACAATTCCCTCTCCGCCCTATATTACAACATGGCGGAGACCTGGTTCGAGGAAAGTGATATTCACAAGGCCAAAGAAAATTATGAGACAGGTCTGCAGTACGCCATCAAAGCGGAAGACTCACTTTGGATTGCCGGCAACAAGGCGGGCCTTGGCAAAGTGGAGATGAGCGAGAGACATCTCCGGAAAGCCATCAGACTGCTGGATGAGGCAGGCCAGTACTATTCCGCCCACGACGAACAGGAGTGGCATGGCCTTCTGGACAATCTGGATTATACCAATCAGGTACTGCGCCTGCAGAAACGTCAGGCCAGGAGCGGTCTCATCATCTCCATCATAGCTTTTCTTCTTTTGGTAGCCTGCTCCCTGATCTTTGGCTATATGCGCAAGCTCCGTCTGCAAAAGATACAGACAGACGAGGTCCTGAATGAGACCATCCAAGAAATCGCTCCGGCAACGGACACTGCCGGCATCAAGCTGAACGACAGAGAGCTGCAGATTCTGGAACTGGTTGCCGAGGGGCTTTCCGTCAAGGATATTGCCAACCGCATCTGCCTCAGTCCGGAAACGGTGAAATGGTACCGCAAGAAACTTCTGGCAAAGTTTGATGTAAGCTCATTCATCGTTCTGGTGAATAAGGCCAAGGAAATGGGCTTACTGAAGTAAGAGGCTGTCCCTCTGACCCAATCACAACGCTGGCACTGCTCAGGCCATCGGATGAGGCCGTGAGTGTGGTGGCGCCGGGAATGCCATTGTTCTGGAGAACTACCAGGCATTTGCCGTAGAAGGCTTTGCGATGGTCGGCCTTGAAACGCTCCATTGATATCGGTGAGCCGTTATCCACACCGGCTATGAATAATGCGGTACTGCCTTCGGCACTCAGGCTGAAACGGATGTCATTCTCTGCGAACGGGCAGAGATTGCCGTCCTTGTCGAGCACCTCTACTGTCACATAGCTCAGGTCCTTGCCATCGGCACTTATGGTACTGCGGTCGGGAGTAAGGCGTATCTGAGCAGGCTCGCCGGCTGTACGGATTGTCTGGCGACGCACCTCCGCGCCATTCTTGCGGGCAATAACCGTCACCTCGCCCGGCTCATACCTTACACGCCAGCTCACGTGAAGGGCGGTATCGCCTTTGGCGCGAATGCCCTGGCTCCGGCCATTGACGAACAGCTCAACCTCATCGGCATTGTTGTAGTAGCACCACATATCACGCATACCGTCCGCGGTCTCCGACTCGGCGTCAGGCATCGCGTTCCAGTGAGGGAACAGATGCAGCACCGGAGTGTCGGTCCACTCGCTCTGATACAGATAGTATATGTCCTTCGGGAAACCGGCAAGGTCAATTATACCAAAGTAGGATGAGCGCGCAGGCCATCCGTATGGCGTAGGCTCGCCTATGTAGTCAAAGCCTGTCCAGACAAACTGACCGCTTATCCACGGATTGCGTTTGATGAGTCTCATAGTCTCCTCGTGCGTGCTGCCCCACGGAGCGTGACAGTTGTCGTAGCTGGAGCAGGAGAAGGAGGCGTCATAGAACGGTCTGTCCCAGCGGACAGGCCACAGCAGCTCGGTATCCGACGGCATACGGTAATAGCCGCGGGTCATCAGCGCTGAGTTTGACTCGGTTATTACGAATGGCTTACCCTTGAACAGTCTGGGCACCGCCGGAATGTTCTGGTTATGATAGTTGTAGCCAATGATGTCTATGGCTCCCGATGCGAACAGATGGTTGCCGGGGCTCGGCTCGTTGCAGCCTGCCGTAACAGGGCGTGAGTCCAGCTGATGCACCATATCGGCAAGCCTCTTGGTCAGAAGCGAGTTCACAGTCATCTTGCCGTCCTCCTGAGCCAGCTGGTCAGCAGAGTGTCCAAGATTCAGAATCAGGTTGGCCTGCTCCAGAGTAAGAGTATCGGCCTTGGCGTCCGTCCACTGCTCAAGCACCTCGTTGCCTATGCTCCACATAACGATGCAGGGATGATTGCGGTCGCGCTCTATGAAGTCTGTCAGGTCACGCCCGTACCACTCGTCAAAGTAACGCGCATAGTCGTGCGATGTCTTGCGCTTTCGCCACATATCGAAAGCCTCGTCCATCACCACAAAGCCCATACGGTCACACAGGTCAAGCAGCTCAGGCGCAGGCGGGTTATGCGAGCAGCGTATGGCGTTGCAGCCCATCTGCTTGAGCAGCTGAAGCTGACGCTCGATGGCGCGCTCATTGACGGCCGCGCCAAGACAGCCCAGGTCGTGATGGTTGCACACACCATTCAAAGGCACCTTGCGGCCGTTCAGCACAAAGCCCTCAGTTCCATTGAACTCAAACGAACGGATGCCTGTCGCGGTGATGTATCTGTCCTCCTCCTTGCCCGACCTCACTATTGTCTCAACGGAATACAGATATGGGTCATCAACATCCCAAAGGTGCGGGTTGTCTATGGTCAGGGTTGTCTCACCTTCTGCCAGGCCTTCAGCCGCCTTTATGCCATATTTACCTGTCTGAACCACATTGCCCGCGGCATCCCTCAGCACATTCGTCACGGTAGCCCTCACCCTGCCGCCAGCATCAGAGTTCTCCACCGTAGTACGGATACGCATCTTTGCTGCTCCGTTCTCAACTTTGGTATCCACATATACCCCGTTATTGCGCACATGTGTCACAGGCTGTATGGTAAGCCACACATTCCGGTAGATGCCACAGCCCGAGTACCAGCGCGAGTTGGGCTGCTCCGTGTTGTCAACATTCACCACAACGGTGTTCTCTCCGCCAGACACCACCCAATCGGTAATGTCATAGCCGAACGATATATAGCCATACGGACGCATGCCGAACGAATGGCCGTTCACTATGACCTCGGCATCCATATAGACGCCGTCAAAGTCCAGACGGATACGTTTACCCTTGTCGGCCTTATCCAACGTGAACGTCTTGGAATAGACGCCGAAGCCTCCCGGCAGTGCCCCGCCTCCGGTACCCGACGGCGCATTGCGGTTGAAATCGCCGTATATTGCCCAGTCGTGAGGCAAGGTGACATCGCCGTCGTAACTGTACTGAATGCTCTCCAGACCCGGTGTGGGAGTAAGTTTGAGATGCCATCCGTCATTGAAAGACTCTCTTTCCGCATTCTGCGCCGATGCCGGTGCCACGGCAACCGCCAGGCACAGGGCAAGGAAATATACCTTATTCATTATTCAATCAATTACCACTCGATTGGTGTCATATTGTGCTCCTCAAGCCATTTGTTGGCCAGGCTGAAATGATGGTTGCCGAAGAAGCCCGCATAGGCAGACAGTGGAGACGGATGCACCGAGCTGAGCACAAGATGGCGCGAGCGGTCAATCACCGCTCCCTTCCGCTGAGCGTATGAGCCCCAGAGGATGAATACCAGATTATCGCGCTCCGCATTCAGCTTGCCAATCACGGCATCAGTGAAAGTCTCCCATCCCTTGCCCTGATGCGAGCCTGCCTGATGCTGCCTGACAGTAAGCGTCGCATTCAGCAGAAGCACTCCCTGCCTGGCCCAGCGGGTAAGATTGCCGGTTGCAGGTATCGGAGTACCTATGTCATCGCGTATCTCCTTGAATATGTTCTGAAGCGACGGCGGGAACTGCACCCCGTCGTTCACAGAGAAGCAGAGTCCGTGTGCCTGACCTGGACCGTGATAAGGGTCCTGCCCTATGATGACAACCTTTACATCATTGAACGGACACAGGTCAAAGGCATTGAAGATGAGCCTTGCCGGCGGATACACCACCGTCTTGCCATACTCATCGCGCACAAAGTCAGTCAGAGTCTTGAAGTAAGGCTTGTCAAACTCCTCCTGAAGTCTGACCTTCCAGCTCTCCTCTATCCTGACATCCATATCAGATAAGCTGAATTCCGGCCTTGGCACACGCCTTGCGCTGCTCATCCGGCCAAATACTTGCCTGAATCTCGCCAATATGAGCCTTTTGCAGGAACAGCATACAAAGTCTTGACTGACCTATACCACCGCCGATGCAGAGCGGCAGCTCATCATTCAGCAGACGCTTGTGGAAATAGAGTTCCTTGCGCTGCTCCTGTCCGCACAACGTCAGCTGACGCAGCATCGCCTCCTTATCCACGCGGATACCCATAGATGACAGCTCCATAGCCCTGTTAAGAATAGGATTCCAAACCAGGAGGTCACCATTCAGGCCCTCAAAGCCGTCCTCATTCGGTGTGCTCCAGTCATCGTAGTCCGGAGCGCGCAGGTCGTGCGGCTCGCCGTCTCCAAGCTTTCCGCCTATGCCCATTATAAAGACCGCGCCATACTCACGGGTAATCAGATCCTCGCGTTCCTTAGGGCTCTTGTCCGGGTATCTCCTGCGCAGTTCCTCGGAATGGATGAAGAACACCTCACGCGCCAGGAACGGCTCAAGCTCAGGATAAGTCTCATTAATCAGATATTCCGTACGAAGCATAGCCGAGTATATCCTGCGCACAATACGCTTCAGGAATGCTATGTTCCTGTCCTCCGGCAGGATAGTACGCTCCCAGTCCCACTGATCCACATAGAGAGAGTGCAGGTTTCCAAGGCTCTCGTCGGCACGTATCGCATTCATATCGGTATAGATGCCGTAACCCGGCCTCACATCATACTCCGCAAGCGTAAGCCTTTTCCATTTGGCCAGCGAGTGAACCACCTCAGCACGCGCATCGTCAAGGTCGCGTATCGGAAACGTCACCGCGCGCTCCACACCGCTCAGGTCATCGTTGATACCCATACCCTTCAGTACGAAAAGCGGAGCCGTCACACGGCGCAGCTGCAATCCGGTAGATAGATTCTGCTGGAAGAAATCCTTGATAAGCTTGATTCCCTGCTCTGTCTGTCTCATTGAGAGAATCTGTCTGTACTTGTCCGGAATAATCAGATAGCTCATAATTGCTGATTTTAGAATCTGTTTTGTAATGTTTGACGTAACTTTGTTTAGAACCAGGCCACACTCTCCCGCTCGCTGCTGCGCTTTTTGTACTTCAGCAGGTCCTTGACCATACTGGAATTAGCCTGGATGCAGAAGTTATACGATGTATATGGCTTCAGGACGATACTGCACGACATACTGAAGCAATGCAGGTCTCGCGTGATGTTCATTGTGGTTGTGGTGAAGTCGTGCGCTATGAAGTCCCAGCCGGATGACATATTGATGTTCCACTTGTTTGTAAGCTTCATATTGCCGGAAATGTTAAGACTGTGTGTGAATCCGTATGGATAGCGCATTCTGTCCGGATTGATTGGCGCTCTTGTATCCTCACGCATATTGATGCCGTACGAGAATGAGAGCGACCACGGGATATTGTACTCAGTGTAGCCATCGGCATCCAGGACCACCTTTGTCTCGCCACCATTTCCGCCGGAGCCCTGACCGGACCTGCTCCTGCCTCCTGAATCATTATTTCCCCGGCCCGAAGTCTCTTCGGTCTCCTCATCCTCATCACCCTCGCCACGCTTATGGAACAGTTTGTCCAGCTTCTCGCCCCAGCTCTTGAAAGTGCCGTTGTTGAAAGTGTAGGATAGATTCTGGCTCATACCCTGGAAACGTCCGAAACGACCGAACGAGTACTCGGTACGGTCACTTGTCACCACCCTGCCATTCTCGTCAAACTCGTATGCGTAAGTGGCCCATACGGCATTCAGGCTGAAAGTATAGCTCTTGGTTATTTTTATTCTGGTGGTTGTGGACAGATTGCTCCAGGGACGCACCTTGGCGGCTGTGTTGTAGGATATGCTGGCGCCCAGCTCATCAATAAGCGGTATCTTCTTGCCAAGACCTGTAGTATCCTTGTCTGAGCGGACTTTCATCTCCAGATTGTTCGACACCCTCAACGATACGCTGCCCGACTTGCCTTGCGGAGCCGTTCCGTACATCATTCCCGCGTACGGCGAATAGACAACGGTATGCACCTCACCCTCGGTGTCTGTATAAGTGTATGAGTCGTACATTCCCCACATAGGGTCGCTGAAGTCAGGATTGAGCGAGTAGCTGACGGAGGGAGAGAACACGTGCCTTACCATTATCAGTTTCTCGCCGAACATCTTCTTCCACAACTTGCCGGGTTGATACAGACCATACAGTTTGGTGTTTGCCTGAACCGAGAAGTTGAAGTCATATACGTGATTGAAGCCGTATATGGTATCCTTCCTCACAGTCTGACGGGTATCGTCCCAGGACTGCATCACCTTGCTGGTGTACCATCGCGCCGTATAATTGACGGAAGGTGTTATGTTGATGTTCTTGAAAAGCTGGAATGTGGCGCTGATTGGAATTGAGTGCCGCATGGCGTTCTTCCAGTCCCTTACCAGACTCTTGTGCAGAAGCTCGCTCTCCTTGGAGGTAATGCTGTTGGCCAGAGTGCCGCTGTATGTCAGCGATATCTTCTCGTACCACTTGCCATCGCCTGCGGACTTCTTCCGCTTGAAAGGATAGACCCTGCCCAGCGACAGGCTCAGAGACGGCAGCGAGATGGAGATGGTTGAGTCACGCATACTCTGCGACAGGTTCATTGATGCCGACAGGGAGAGACCGATGCCGGGGAAATTCCTTGAGTAGCTTACACTTGATGTACGCGTGCTCTGCGATGTGAGCGCCGGATTGTAGAGGCTGGACAGATTTGAGCGCTCATAGCTTGAGGTGGCGAAGTTGACACTGGCAGAGAAGTTCCGGTTAGGATTTGCCTTGGGATCCTGACGATGGCTCCACCGCACCTTGAAATCGCGGCTCACATTGTAGTCGCTCAAACCCTTGTCACCTGTCTTAGTCACAAGATAGCTGGCATACAGGCTGCCTGAGAACTTATAGCGCTTTCTGTACGAGCTCTCGGCGGAGACGCCCCACGAGCCTTTTGTGAATATCTCTCCCAGGAGCTTCAGGTCCACCTTGTCTGAGATGGCGAAATAGTAGCCTCCGTCCTTCAGGTAGAAGCCCCTGTCAAGCTCGTCTCCGTACGTAGGCATTATGATACCCGACGCATAGTCGCTCTGGGTGAACGGGAAAAAGCCGAAAGGCAGGAAAAGCGGCAATGGCACTCCAAGCACCTCCAGATATGCGGGACCGAAGACCACATCCTTTCCAGGACGGACCTTGGCGCGGGTAATGCGTATTCCAAAGTGAGGGTCATCGTGGTCATCGCAGGTGGTATATATGCCATTCTGAACGTAATACTCCCCGTCAGGGCCTTTCTTGGCATCGACGCTGGTCATATACCCCTCACCCTGCTGCGTGACTACGTGATTGATGTATCCCTTCTTAGTCTTGAAATTGTAGCTCATGTGGGTGGACTCGTATGGCGTCTCGCCGTCTCTGAACACAGGAGTTCCGCTCCACGTGCCAAGTGAGTCCTGAACGCCGTCGGCATACACAAGACTGCTGTCTATGCGCATCCTTATCCTCTCGGCATCCAGCGTGATATTCTGATACTGGACCTCGCTTTTTCCGAAGAGCGACGCATCGCCGCCCATAACCCATACCATTGAGTCGCTTGACTGATATATGACAGGGGCCTCCAGGGGCTCGCTCTTGGATACAGCCGTATCGGATGCCAGAGTATCGGAGATGGCATTCACCGAAGGCAGCGACAGGGAATCCGGCAGCTCAATTTCCGGAAGCGGCAACGAATCCGGCTGCTCTACGCCGGGCTCAGACAAATAGTCCTGCGCAGACGCCGCCATGGCACACAGCAGCATCAAACATATCACCTGAATCTTGCGGAGTTCTCTCACTTATACAGTCAACTCTGTTCCAAACTGCAAAATTAGACATAATAAATTAAAAACGCCCCTTGTCGGGGCGCTCTTAACTATTAATATTTCTCAAATATTGAATAGAGTATGCCATTTCCGGAATCGTTCCGCATCCTCCTGTCCGAAACGGCTCAGACTGCGGATAATGCCCTCAAGGCTTTTTTCCTCATCAGGACGCGTCTTTGAGAAGAACTTGTCAGCATAGCATACAATCAGCTCCTCGGTTGACACGGGGCACATATCCCTGTGAGGAACAGGAAGATCGCGCTCCTCTATCTCCTTCAGGGAAAGGCCCGTGCCGGTATGACGCTCGCAGACCAGCGCGTGCCGGGGCAGGCCCTCCTTGCGCATCAATTCCGCACCCAGGTATCCGTGGGCTATGTACGGATACTTGCCAAAACAATGTATGGGAGCAGCATCTGTAAGGAATATTCCAATATCGTGAAGCATAGCGGCCTCCTCCAGAAACTCCATATCGACATTCAGCTCAGGGTGACTTTTCGCCACACCAAGCGCCTTGCCGGCCACACATCTGCTATGTCTCAGCAAGAGGTCGTACAACGGGCGGTTATCGCCGTAGTACTTGTCGTATAACGCTATCCAGTCCAGCATCCTGTCAGCGAACGGGCTTTATTACGTAAGTGTACTCATATGTGCCCGGGTGAAGCTTATAAGGCTCCAGAGGAGTAGCTCCCCAGCTGTTCTGGCAGGCAAGACCTGACTGGACCTTATCAATATGCACAACCGTAAGATTGCGCGGAGTAAGGTCACCTGAGTGCAGGTTATGCTTGTTCTGTCCCTCGTCCAGATCCTCTGTCAGATAATTCAGAGAAGACATTGACAACGGCTCGGTACCGTAGAACTCAAGTCCCTTTCCATCGGCATTCAGCACACGCCAGTAGCGTATCTCAGTCTTGTTCCCGGACTCCTGCGGACGGATATAGGGGAAGTACTGCTCCGCCACGCTCTCCTCATACAGGCCTATCCATTCCGACGAGTTGCGGTCTGAATAGTTCTCGTGAGGTCCCTTGCCGTAATACTCAATGCGGTCAAACTCCTTGTCAAGAACGAGTGTCATACCTACGCGCTGCAGGTCGGCCTTGCTGTTCTCAGCGTTCAGGCGCTGGGTAACCGCCAGAGTGCCGTCGGAATTGATTCTGTAAGATATATTCAGCTGCGCGTCAAGTCCGTTCAGGTCATAGCTCACATCCACGCCCTTAGCCTTGCCGTCCTCGCGGACAATGTTGAAGGATGTCACGCGGTACTGCGGCTGCCTCCAGGCTCCAAGCCTGCGCTGAAGTCCTGCCCCATAGTCATTGTCAGTAGGAGCGCGCCAGAAATCACTCTTCAGGCTGTAGCCTTTCTTTGTGTACTGCTTGCCGTCAATGTCAATATAGTCAATCCACCCCGAGCGCTTGTTGAATGTGTAGGCGGCGCCACCGGCCTCAATCACTACCCACGCGAGAGCCTCGTCAACACTGCAGTCATCCACGCCCGCAATAATACTCTCCATAGTAGGGAATTCGTAGCCACGCACCTCAAACTGATCTCTCGCCACCGCATAGCCGGCCTTCAGGAGCGGCGCATCGGCCTTCAGACGGAACTCCACGTCCAGCAGAAGCTCCTTGCCGGCAGGAGCTGCCGCAATTGCCTTTGCCACAGAAGGCAACGTAACCTTGCGGGTTGCCTGAGCCGCTATCTGAGGCAGGCGCTCAGTACCCCCGGCCACGGAACGGCCGTCCGCGGTCAGAGTCCAGTAAAGCTCATATGCGGACAAGTCGGTGAAGAAATTCTCGTTGTAGATATTGAAGACACCCTTGGCAATGTCCACCGGTGTCATCCAGATGCTCTGATACTGCTGACGCACCTCGTATGCGTGCGGATTGTACCTGCGGTCAGGAGCTATCAGTCCGTTGCAGTTGAAGTTGCCGTCCGTGGCGGGATAACGGCCCGCATCACCGCCATACTGGAATATAGGCTTGCCGTCCTCATTCACTCCATACACAGCCTGGTCCACGAAGTCCCAGATGAAACCGCCCTGAAGAGGCGCGCTGGAGCGGATGATATCCCAGTACTCCTTGAATCCGCCCTCGGAGTTACCCATAGCGTGAGCATACTCGCACATAATGAACGGACGCTGGTTTCTGGGATTCTCCTCGTAATGCTGAAGCTCCCTGTAATCAGGATACATAGGGCAATAGATGTCGCAGTGGTCCGGAGCGTCCTTCGCGCCCTCATACTGAACCGGACGGGTTGGCTCATACTCCTTTATCCAATTATAGCAGGCCACAAAGTTCGGACCATCGCCGGCCTCATTACCAAGTGACCAGAAGATAATGGACGGATGGTTCTTGAAGCTCTTCACGTTACGCTGGTTACGCTCCATATGGGCCTTGGCGAAAAGAGCGTTCCTGGCGAGTGAGCTTGCGCCATATCCCATTCCGTGGCTCTCAACGTCAGCCTCGGCCACAAGGTAGATGCCGTACTCGTCGCACAGGTCATACCAGCGGGGATCATCAGGATAATGGCTGGTACGCACGGCGTTGATGTTCATCTCCTTCATAATGCGGATATCCTGAATCATACGCTCCACCGGAACCACGTAGCCGCCTTCCGGATCCATCTCGTGACGGTCCGCGCCCTTAAAGAGTACAGGCTGTCCGTTCACCAGGACCTGGCTGTTCCTCATCTCTATCTTACGGAAGCCCACTTTCTGAGGAATAACCTCCAGGACATTGCCTCCATCCATAAGTGAGGCATACAAAGTGTACAGATACGGAGTCTCGGCAGTCCACTTATATGGATTCCTTACTGCAAGCACGCTCTTTGCGGCATTTCCGGCAACTACGGCCGACGCTTTCGCAACCTCCTTGCCGTCGGCGTCACGAAGTGACAGCGCCAGGCTCTTTCCATCGGCATTCACGAAAGTCAGAGACGCCTCAAGCGTACCGTTCCTGTACTGGGCATCCAGATCCGGAACAAGCCTGATGTCATCCACGGCGCTCTGCGGACGGGAGTACATATAGACCTCGCGGGCTATGCCGGTAAAACGCCAGAAATCCTGGTCCTCAAGCCACGAGCCGTCGCACCAGCGCATCACCTGCATCGCCACGAGATTATCCTTTCCGGGCTCAACGAACTGAGTTATGTCAAACTCGGCCGCCATCTTGCTGTCCTCGCTGTAACCAACATACTTGCCGTTGATCCACAACGACAGGTTCGAGGTTGCCGAGCCAACGTGGATATAAATCTTACTGTCATTCCACGATGACGGTATTCTGAAGCTCTTGCGGTATGAGCCCACATAATTGTTACGCTCCTCAATGAAAGGAGGATTATTGGCGAACTGGTTTGTCCAGGGATACCCCACATTGGTATATATCCTGTCTCCATAGCCGTTCATCTCAAAAAGGCCCGGTACAGGAAAGCTGGTCCACTTGCTGTCATCAAAGCCTGTGGAGAAGAAGTTCTCCGGACGCTCGTTGGCATTCTCAACAAAGTTGAACTTCCAGTCGCCCTCAAGCGACAGGAATCTCACAGAGGCATCCTTGCCGCCCTTCTCAGCCAGGCTCATACTCTCATAAGCAAAGTAGGCCGACACCATTTCCTTACGGTTCTCCTCGTTCACATTTGGATCAATCCACTTGGGCTGCTGGGCAGCGGAGACAAGGGTTGTGGCCAGCATCAGGCCAATAATTGACATCCTTCTCATCTTTTTATTTTTATCTGTTTTGATTTCTGGTGCTAATATAGTAAAAAAACCTCTACGGCTGCCGGATTTAATCAATTATTTGGGTAACTTTGCCTAGTAACAACTCTCGTAAGCAAATGAACCGGAACAGAGAAGGACAGAACGGCGCGAAGCCCGCATTTTCAGATAAAAATCTTTTTTACATTTTATTGGCGATATCAGCCGTGGTTATATGCGCGCTGCTGGCATTCCGCTGCGGCGACCTTCTCCTTAAGACGGGAGAGCGCTCACTGTTTCTCTCAACCAGCCTGTTCCTCAAGGACTGTATGAGATTCCCGGGAGGCCTGCTGACCTACATCGGCAGCTTCGCGTCGCAGTTCCTGTCCGTACCGGCGGCAGGCGCGATCCTCATCACATTATTGTGGGGCATCGTGGTGATACTGGCACGCCAGGCATTTCACCTCAAGTCGGGCTGGAGCCTGCTTGCCTTCATTCCGGCGGCGGCACTGATAGCCGCCGATATGGATATGGGCTACCAGATATACGCGGTAAAGCTCAGCGGATGGTTCTTCACATCCGCACTCGGCTACATAGTCACCCTGCTGTCATTCCTGCCGTACCGCAGGATTCATCAGCTTCCGTTAAGAATAGCGTATGTAGTCCTATGGACAGCCATCGGATATCCTCTGGCCGGTTTCTACGCATTGCTTGGCACAGCCGCCATGGCCGCGTCATCGCTCACACGGCAGGCCAGGGACTACATCTGCGCCGCGGCAGCCATTATCGCGATCATTGCATCTCCGTTGATATGGGCAGGCCATTACACCACCGGACGCGCATCCGACGCATTTCTGGCGTGCCTGCCTCTGTTCCCCATGGACGGCCTCTATCTCAAGTATTGGATTCCATACATCATACTCCTATTGTACACGGTACTCGCCGCAGCCCCTCTCAAGCCGCTGCAGATAACCGGCAGCAAGGGGCTGGTGGTCCAGGCCGTCACATTCGCGTCATGCATACTGCTGGCGTATGTCTTCTGGTTCAAGGACGAGAACTTCAAGGCCGAGGTCAGGATGAGCAACGCCATTGACAGGCGCGACTGGAAAGCAGTCACCAAGATACACGCGGCCACCTCTGAGCGGCACAGGGAATCAGACAGGAAAGCATTTGAGAAGCACGATTACGACAACATCTATGCCCCGTCCAGACTTATGGTCATGTACAAGGACCTGGCACTGCTCAAGCTTGGCATAGCCGGCTCGTCAGCATTCCGCTACAGCGACGGCAGCCGCTTGCCGAAATGCGAGGAGACCATATCCTCCGCAACCCAGGGCGGCAAGCAGCTCTATCTGAATTACGGCCTGCTCAACTGCTGTTACCACTGGTGCATAGAGGATGCGGTGGAATTCGGATGGAACGCGGAGTCACTCAAATTCGCCGTCAGCTCAGCGCTTTTATCCGGAGACTGGGACATTGCCGAAAAATACCTGGGCCAGCTTGACAACTCACCTATGCATCGCAAATGGGCCGGGGAGCAGAGAAAATACCTTCGCCATCCGGAGCTGATAGCCAAATCCTCAGAGTACTCCCATATCATTCCACTCATTTGCAAGGCGGATTTCCTGGACAGCGATAAGGCATCGGTCGAGCTGTTCCTGCTCAAGTATTTCAAGAACTGCCGCCTGCCCGGCTCCACCCCGGAGTTCGACGACGCAGCATTGTTATGGACGCTCCGCTCACAGGACATACCGTCATTCTGGAACCAGTTCTCCAACTGGATAAGCACACATAAAGGCTCAGACGTACCCGTACACTATCAGGAAGCCGCCTATATGTACGGCAACCTTGACAAGAGCGTGAGCATATCCGGACTGCCGTTCTCCCAGGATGTTGTAAAAAGCTACAACTCATTCATGAAGTTCGCATCCCAGCACCCGTTCAGCAGCGAGAAAGAGGCCAGCCTCACCTACAACAGCCGTTTCGGAGACACCTTCTACTATTTTTACTACTTCATACGCAACATACAAACATATTAAGAATCCGCTTTCAGGCTATGAGAAGATTTCCTATCGCCATAATATCGCTTCTGCTGGCAGCCTGCTCAGCCCAGGTACCGTCAGAGTTCAGCAACGTGGCTGAGACTCCGGCCATCTGGCCAGACTATACCGATATAACCGTTCCATCCAACATCGCTCCTCTCAATTTCAGAATAAACCAGGCAGGCGATGATTTCCGCACACGCCTCACCTCCGGTAAAGGCCAGGTAGTGCTAAAAGGAGAGAAAGCCTGTATGTCGGTAAAGGAATGGCGCTCGCTGACAGAGTCCGCCACGGACATCAAGGTTGAGGTATTTGTCCGTCAGGAAGGCAAATGGAGACTGTACAAGCCGTTTCTCATACATCAGGCCGAGCCTATTGACGAATACATATCCTACCGTCTTATTCCGCCATCGGCTGTCTCTTACGAGCAGCTAACCATCAACCAGCGCAATCTCACGGACTTCAAGGAGGATGTCATATACAGCAACGCCCTCATACAGAAGGACAGAAACGGGCAATGCATCAATTGCCATCACTACCGCAACTACAGGACCGACAATATGCAGTTCCACGCGCGCCAGTACAAAGGCGGCACAGTCCTCATTCTGAACGGCGAGAAGCACAAGGTCAACCTCAAGACAGACTCCACCTTGTCAGCAGGCGTATATCCGGCCTGGCATCCCACACACGACTATATCGCCTACTCCACGAACCAGACCAAGCAGTCATTCCATATGACGGACAGGAACCACATTGAGGTTCTTGACCTGGCAAGCGACCTTATCCTATACGATATCAGGGAGAATTCCGTAAGCGTCATAGAGAACGACTCCGACCATTTTGAGTGTTTCCCGGCGTGGGCGCCCGACGGCAAGACACTGTATTACGTATCGGCCTTCCTTCCTGCCGCATATTCCGCCACACGCGAGGGCGAGCTCCTCAACAGCTACAAGTCGTTCCACTACGACCTCTACGCAAAGCCTTTTGACCCGGAGACCCGCAGCTGGGGCCCGTCCCGGAAGATTATTGACGCAGCCGCGATGAACAAGAGCATCACCCTGCCAAGAGTATCGCCCGACGGCCGTTATCTGATGTTCACTATGGGAGAGTACGGAGTGTTCCACATCTGGCACACCGATGCCGACCTATATCTGCTGGACCTTCAGAGCGGGCAGATACGTTCCGCCAGCCAGATCAACAGCGACAATGTGGAGAGTTATCACTCCTGGTCCAGCAACGGCAAATGGGTCATCTTCAGCACCCGCAGGGATGACGGAGGCTACACCAGACTCTATATCTCGCATTTCAACGGAGACGGTACTTTCACCAAGCCCTTTGCCCTTCCGCAGGAGGACCCCGACTTCGCGAATCAGTTTATGCGCTCATACAACATTCCAGAGTTTATGATAGAGCCGGTGAGCACGACTCCACACGAGCTGGCCAGGTTCGTTGACAGCAACAATGCTGAGAGCGTCTCATTCTCACAGAAAAAAGAGCAGGCACCTAATTAATAAATAATATATATGCGACTCCCTCACCTCATACCGGCAATTTGCCTCTGCGCGCTGTTATCAATACCTGCCGTGGCAGAAGAGACATTCACCGTTGTCATAGATGCCGGACACGGCGGAAAAGACGCGGGAGCCATAAACGGCAAGAATCAGGAAAAGAATATCAACCTCAAGGTAGCCCTGAGGGCTGGAAGTCTGATAGAGAATAACTGCAAGGATGTAAAGGTCATATACACGCGCAAGACCGATGTGTTCGTTGAGTTGAACAAACGTGCCGACATCGCCAACAAGGCCAATGCAGACCTTTTCATATCAGTTCACACGAACGCGGCCAAAAGCACATCGGCATACGGAGCCGAGACATACCTGCTAGGAATTGAGGAGAACCGCACCAGCGCCAATCTCAGTGTGGCCGTCGAGGAGAACAAGGCCATCATTTACGAGAATGATTACCAGACTCAGTATGAGGGCTACGACCCCAACAGCACAGAAAGCCAGATAATTTTTGAGTTTATGCAGAACGAGTATCTCAAGGAAAGCCTGCAGATGGCAGGCCTCGTTCAGAAGGAGTTCACCGGTTATGCCAAACGTCGCGACAGAGGCGTTCATCAGGCCGGTTTCCTGGTACTCTGGCGAAACGCCATGCCAAGCATTCTGGTGGAGTTGGGATACATCTCAAACGCCAACGAGGTAAAATACCTTATCTCAGACAAGGGAATAGAGGAGCTGTCACAATGCATCTACAGGGCATTCAGCAAATACCTGGATGATACCCGCAAGCAGAAGGCGCAGATATCCGCCGGCAAAGCCTCCTCCGGGAACGCCGCGACGACAAAGCCTTCAGCCTCAGCCCCAGCCTCAGACAGACCTGTATTCAAGATACAGTTCCTTACATCCCAGACAGAATTAAAGAGCGGAGACTCCAGGATAAAAGGAATGCCGAATGTGGAGTTCCGCAAAGATGGCAAACTGTACAAATATACAGCCGGCACTACGGACAACTATGACGAGGCAAAGAAAACTCTTAAGAAAATACAGGAAAAATACAAGGATGCCTTTATTACAGCATTCAAGGGAGACGTCAGAATGAACCTCCAGGATGCCATAGACGAGTCTCGCAAACAACAGTGAAAATAGTCTTCAATTTAAAATCAGTCTAAATAACAGACAAAGTCCGGAACAGTGGCGGTATTGCGGCAAATATGTGCCAGAATCATCTGAAAAAGGCTATTTAACATTATGCGCAAGCCTTGCGCGTACTTTAGATTTTCAGCCGTACGCAGCACGTTATCAACACCTTGCATAAAAGCAACACCTATTTTCAGCCCTAAAACAGAGGCTTTAGTAAAGTGTTGAAAAATAATGCCTTATAAAAGGTTAAAATTCGGGTTCCGAGACACACTTGCACGAATGAAATAAGATTGCCAACTTTGCAATGTCAACAAGAGAGAACAAGGACAAGACGAGATGGACAGCAACAGACTTGAGCAGATTTGGAGCAAGTGCATGGAGGTAATCCGTGACAATGTCCCGCAGACCATTTACAATACCTGGTTTGCGGACATCAGGCCTCTCAAGCTGGAGAATGGCGAGCTCACCATTCAGGTACCCAGTCCTTTCGTATATGAGTATCTCGAGGAGAACTATCTTGACATTATGAAGATGGCCATCACACGGTATATCGGCGAGAACACACGTCTGATGTATAGTGTGATCACTGACAAGATCAACAACATTGAGGCTGAATACAGGTCTGTCAACCACACCGTCCCCAATTATAAAGAGGTACGCAGTGCGGACAAGAATGCGCCCACTATACTTGACGCTCCGCTGGTGCAGGACCTTGACCCTATGCTGAACCCGTCGTACAATTTCGACTCGTTCATAGAGGGTGCAAGCAACAAACTGCCCAGAATGGCCGCCGAGACGGTTTCAAAGAACCCGGGGCACACAACTTTCAATCCTCTTTTCATTTATGGTGAGTCCGGCGTCGGCAAGACACACCTTGCGAATGCGATCGGAATGAGGGTAAAGGAGATGTTTCCATCCAAGAGGGTACTTTACCTATCAGCCCACCTGTTCTTTATGCAATATACAGACTCCGTAAAGAACAACACCACCAATGATTTCATCAACTTCTATCAGACAATAGACGTACTGATTATCGATGATATGCAGGAGATGGAGGCCTACACCAAGACACAGAACGTCTTCTTCCACATCTTCAATCACCTGCACCTTAACCAGAAGCAGCTCATCATTACGAGCGACCGTCCTCCAAAGGAGCTCAAGTCTCTGGACGACCGTCTGATTACCCGCTTCAAGTGGGGTCTTGTGGCTGAGTTGGAAAGACCGGACTTCGAATTGAGAAAGCAGATTCTGCGTGACAAGACGCGCCGCGACGGAATCAGCCTGCCCGAGGATGTCATCTCCTACATCGCATCCAACATAACCGAGAATGTCCGTGACCTTGAGGGCGTGATTATCTCGCTGCTGGCCTACTCCACCACATTCAACAAGGCAATCGACCTTGAGCTGGCAAAGGAGATTATCGGCAAGTCAACATACAACGAGGAGAAAGCCATCACCATGGACAGCATAATGGAAAAGGTATGCGCCTATTACGGACTCGACCCGGAATCCATCCAGACAAAGTCGCGTAAGCACGAGGTGGTACTCGCCCGTCAGATAAGCATGTATCTTGCCAAGAAGTACCTTGACCTCTCCACATCGAAGATTGGCATGTATGTCGGCAAGAGAGACCACGCCACAGTCCTGCATGCCTTCAGCGTAATCAAGGACCAGATGGACGTTGACAAGAATTTCCGCGCTGACATGGAGAACATCGAGCGCTCAATCAAGTGCTGACAAGCCTCCCGGCCACACATCAAGACAATTTACCGATCCGCCTGACGGCGGATTTAATTTTTCCACAGTCCCGTTTGTCATTTCCATCTTTTTCAACCGTCAGAATCAGCAATTTTACATTTTGGAAAACTTTTCGGCTTGCTCAAAATTACATTTGATTGATTTTACGAGTATTAGCATTTCAAAACGGACAACTTTCAATTGTTGATAACTATTTTTATGAAAATATTTGCTCACATTGAAGCACATATTTAACTTTGTACTGTCGTCCGGTGAGAATCGGGCGGCATTTATTTGCGCACTTACAAATACAAGATAACAATATTTAAACAATGGCACAAGAGAAGCAGACATTCACATTCGACGAGGCGTATCAGGCCACAGTCCAATACTTCGGAGGCGATGAGCTCGCAGCCAAGGTCTGGGTCAGCAAGTATGCCGTAAAGGACTCTTTCGGCAATATCTACGAGAAGACTCCGGACGATATGCATTGGCGCATCGCAAACGAGGTAGCGCGCGTCGAGGCAAAGTACAAGAACCCGTTAAGCCCGGACCAGCTGTTCGAGCTGTTCAAGAACTTCCGCTACATCATTCCGCAGGGAAGCCCTATGACGGGCATCGGCAACGACTACCAGATTGCCTCACTCTCCAACTGCTTCGTAATTGGAATGGAGGGCAAGGCTGACTCATACGGTGCCATTATAAAGGTGGACGAGGAGCAGGTGCAGCTCATGAAGCGTCGTGGAGGCGTAGGTCACGACCTCACCCACATCCGTCCGAAAGGCTCGCCGGTAAAGAACTCGGCCCTTACATCCACCGGACTTGTTCCTTTTATGGAGCGCTACTCCAACTCCACACGCGAGGTGGCACAGGACGGCCGCCGTGGTGCCCTGATGCTCAGCGTATCAATCAAGCACCCCGATTCAGAGTCATTCATCGATGCCAAGATGACCAGCGGCAAGGTGACCGGAGCCAATGTGTCCGTCAAGATTGACGACGCATTCATGAAGGCCGCCATCGATGGTACCCCTTACACACAGGCTTACCCTGTTGATGCCGTCAACCCAACCTACTCTAAGGAAATTGACGCGCAGGCACTCTGGAAGAAGATTGTACACAATGCCTGGAAATCCGCAGAGCCGGGAGTGCTGTTCTGGGATACCATACTCAAGGAGTCTGTTCCGGATTGCTATGCCGACCTTGGTTTCCGCACCGTATCAACCAACCCTTGCGGTGAGATTCCTCTCTGCCCGTACGACAGCTGCCGTCTTCTTGCCATCAACCTCTACTCATACGTAGTAAATCCGTTTACCAAGGACGCATACTTCGACTTCGACCTCTTCAAGAAGCACGTGGCAGTGGCACAGCGTATAATGGATGACATCATCGACCTTGAGATTGAGAAGATCGACAAGATTCAGCAGAAGATTGCAAGCGACCCTGAGGACGAGGAGGTGAAGCGCACCGAGAAGCATCTCTGGGAGAAGATTATGCGCAAGAGCACTATGGGCCGCCGCACTGGCGTCGGCATCACCGCCGAGGGCGATATGCTTGCAGCCATGGGCCTTACATACGGAACCGAGGAGGCCACGGCATTCGCAGAGAAGGTTCAGCAGACATTGGCCATTGAGGCCTACCGCTCATCGGTCAACATGGCCAAAGAGCGCGGAGCATTTGAGGTCTATGACTGGACGCGTGAGCAGAACAACCCGTTCGTAAACCGCATCAAAGATGCAGATCCTGAGCTTTACGCCGATATGAAAAAGTACGGCCGCCGCAACATTGCCTGCCTTACCATAGCCCCTACCGGCACAGTGAGCCTAATGACTCAGACCACATCTGGTCTGGAGCCGGTGTTTATGCCTGTATATAAGCGTCGCCGCAAGGTGAACCGCGAGGACGAGAACGCCAATGTAACATTCACAGACGAGAGCGGTGACGCATTCGAGGAGTTTGTGGTATTCCACCACAAGTTCGTTGAGTGGATGAAGGCTAACGGCATTGATCCAAGCCAGAAGTTCACACAGGAGGAGATTGACGATATGGTGGCACGCTCACCATACCACAACGCGACGGCTCAGGATGTTGACTGGGTTCAGAAGGTACGTATGCAGGGACGTATGCAGAAGTGGGTTGACCACTCAATCAGCGTCACCATCAACCTGCCGGCCGATGTCACGGAGGAGCTTGTAGGCGAGCTCTATGTAGAGGCCTGGAAGAGCGGCTGCAAGGGCTGTACCGTCTATCGCGAGGGCTCACGCGACGGTGTCCTGGTCGATGTGAAGGGCGAGAAGAAAGACAATAAGGAGAAGGGCACCGTTACAGCGCCTTGCGACTGCCAGCCGCGCCAGATTGTAGAGACACGTCCTAAGGTTCTCGATGCCGAGGTTGTACGTTTCCAGAACAACAAGGAGAAGTGGGTTGCCTTTGTAGGTATCCTCAATGGCCGCCCGTACGAGATATTCACAGGTCTTCAGGATGACGATGAGGGCATTATGCTGCCAAAGACCGTAGAGAAGGGCCAGATTATCAAGAATATCGATGAGAACGGCGTAAAGCGCTATGACTTCCAGTTCACCAACAAGCGTGGCTACAAGGTTACTATTGAGGGACTGAGCGAGAAGTTCGACAAGGAGTACTGGAACTACGCGAAGCTCATCTCCAGCGTTCTGCGTTATCAGATGCCTATCGATCTATGTATCCGCCTTATCGGCCAGCTTGACCTTGGCTCGGAGAACATCAACAACTGGAAGAATGGTGTTGAGCGCGCGCTCAAGAAATACATACAGGACGGCACTGCCGTCAAGGGTGAGAAGTGCTCAGTCTGTGGCTCAGAGAGTCTTGTCTATCAGGAAGGCTGTCTGATTTGCCAGAACTGCGGCTCATCACGTTGCGGATAGTTTCTTCTTCAACATTATATACCAGATTACAAACCAGGAGCGACCCGTGTGGGTCGCTCCTATCATTTATTGCTATTATGCCGCAGTCAGAGTATTGCATAAAAGCCGCAGTCAGAGGGTGTGCCTCAGGGCTAGGCTCTACGAAGCCTACTCGCTACGCCGTGAAATGCTAAAACGCGGAACTCGCTGCGCTCAGACATCCGCGTTTCTATACGCATTTCGCGGCTACTCGCTTAACGGCTTCTCCGAGAGACGCCCTGAGACACACCCTCTGACTGCTCCGTAAACCGTTCCTTCAACGGTAATACCGTAGGCAATTACATTACAGCTATCACCCTGCACACAGTGCCGGCCGGCTGCATCGGAACAAGATTGCCGCTTACAGGCTTGCCGTCAACAAGCAGTTTGCTGAGGCCTTTCTGACGGGCATCGGGATTCCGCACCTCAATGATGTAGGTGGCGCCACGGAAACGACGGGTCACGGTAAAGCCCCTCATATCAGAGCTTATACACGGATCAACCTCAATACCGTTGTATGCAGGCTTGATACCCAGGATAAACTGAGTTATGGCATACCAGTTCCAGGCTGCCGTACCGGTCAGCCACGAGTTCTTTCCCTCGCCCGGCTTGGCGGCATCCTTACCTGCTACCATCTGGCAATACACGTACGGCTCAATCTTATGGAGCTGCTGGTCCTTGATCCACGCTGGACATATCTTGGTGTAATGCTCCCACGCGTCATTGCCACGCCCCGCAACCGTCTCACCTATTATCACCCACGGATTGTTGTGGCAGAAAATACCCGCATTCTCCTTGTATCCCGCAGGATAGCTCGATATCTCACCCATCTCCACGTGATAAGTGGTGAAAGCCGGATTATTCAGCACCATACCGTTCTCAGAGTCAAGATACCTCTTGCAAGAGTCAAGCGCCTTATCCACCATACCCTCCTCAAGACCGATACCGGCCATTGTGCAGAAGCCCTGACTCTCAATGAAAATCTTGCCCTCCTCATTCTCCTTCGAGCCGATCTTATTGCCAAAGTAATCGTATGCGCGCAGGTACCACTCGCCGTCCCAGCCGTGCCTCTTCACAGCCTCCACCATAGCATTGATGCAGCCCTCGGCGCGGTCAGCCTCAGCATCATTGCCTAACTGGCGGCAAAGCTCCACATAGTCGCGGCCGCAAAGGACAAACAGACCCGCAATCATAAGCGACTCCGCCTTCGAGCCCTCGGTCTTGTTCTCCGTAGTCTGGAAACTCTCATTAGGATCCCACGAGAAACAGTTCAGGTTAAGACAGTCATTCCAGTCGGCGCGGCCAATGAGCGGCAAAGCGTGCGGGCCAAGGTTCCTCACAACGTGGTTGAACGAGATGCGCAGGTGCTCCATCAGCGTAACCTCCGAGCCGGGAACATTGTCCCAAGGCACCATCTCGTCCAGAATGGAGAAGTCACCGCTCTCCTTTATATATGCCACCGTTCCGAAGATAAGCCACATAGGGTCATCATTGAAACCGCCGCCTATATCGTTGTTGCCGCGCTTTGTCAGAGGCTGATACTGATGATAGCATCCGCCGTCCGGGAACTGCGTTGAGGCAATGTCAATTATGCGCTGACGGGCACGCTCCGGCACCTGATGCACAAAACCCACCAGATCCTGGTTGGAGTCGCGGAAGCCCATTCCACGGCCTATGCCACTCTCAAAGAACGATGCCGAGCGCGAGAAGTTGAAGGTAATCATACACTGGTACTGATTCCAGATGTTCACCATACGGTCCAGACGCTCATCACCGCTCCTCACTACATACTTGTCCAGCAGGCCGTCCCACATACTGCGAAGCTCGTCGAAAGCGGCATCGACAGCCCGGACAGTGCTGAACCTAGCGATAGTCTCCTGCGCGCGCCTCTTATTGACCAGCGTCACATCCGATGCCTGCGACGATATCAGCTCACCACGATGTTTCCGCTCAATATCCTCCTTGCAGAACTTCTCCTCCTGAGCATTCTCCACATAGCCCAGCAGGAAAATATAGTCCTTGCTCTCACCCGGCTGCAGCGTCACCTCTATATAGTGCGATGCAATCGGGCTCCATCCGTGAGCCAGCGAGTTGGACGGGCGCCCGGCCATCACGCACTGCGGATTGGAGAAGTGGTTATAAAGTCCAATGAACGACTCGCGGTCCGTATCATAGCCCTGCACCGGCACATTCACGCTGTAATACGCATAGTGGTTGCGGCGCTCCTTGTACTCAGTCTTGTGATAGATCACAGAGCCGTCTATCTCCACCTCGCCTGTTGACCAGTTGCGCTGGAAATTCTCCATATCGGTAGAAGCGTTCCAGAGGCACCACTCCGCCAGTGAGAAAAGCCTCAGGCTTCTGGCCTCATCCGATTTGTTCGTCAGAGTAACCTTCTGCACCTCGGCCCACGTCTTGAGCGGGACAAAGAACAGCACCGAGGCCTCAATGCCGTTCTTAGAGCCGGTTATGCGCGTGTAGTTCATACCGTGACGGCACTCGTAGCTGTCCAGCGGTGTCTGGCAAGGCTTCCATCCCGGATTCCACACATCCTTGCCATCGTTTATATAGAAGTAGCGCCCGCCGTCATCCATAGGCACGCCGTTGTAACGGTAGCGGGTTATGCGGCGGAACTTGGCATCCTTGTAAAAGCAGTATCCGCCTGCGGTGTTCGATATAAGGCTGAAGAAATCCTCCGTGCCAAGATAGTTTATCCACGGCCACGGAGTAGCGGGATTGGTAATCACATACTCACGCGCCCTATCATCATAATGACCAAATTCCTGTGCCATAGCAAACATTATTACTTATCCTCCTTCAATGATTTATCAAGCGGGAACCTATACGCCAGCCATCCCATGACGAGCGCTATCGCCGCAGGTATCAGCGAGAACAGCGCCCATACCATCGTACGCACCGAGTCAGTGACCGACGCAGGGTCAATCACCTGATTGCCGAACTCATCGGGAATCATACGCGCGCCTGCCAGACCGAGAAGCAGCGCGATAAGCGAGCCGGAGATCGCGCCTCCAAGCTTCTGCGCCATAGTACCCGACGAGAATATCAGTCCTGTCGATGAGGTTCCGTTCTTCTCTGTGGCATAATCGGCCACATCGGAATACATTGACCACAGCAGCGGTGAGTAGAGGCCCACGCCTACCGATGTAAGAACCACAATGGCAACCATCACCCAGATATACTTAGGATTCATCGGAATGAAGAAGAACGCCACCGAGAACACCAGACAAATTACCGATGCCGTGATAAACGCCTTGCGCTTTGAGCCGACCCACTTGGCGAACTTAGGCGATACGCCTCCGAAGATCATACACGTAACCTCGCCAAAAGCCATCAGAACCGTAAAGTTGATGATAAGGCCGCCTACCGTGACATCACCACCCAGACAGTAGGATATCATATAGCCTGCCACCGCATAACGGAAACCATTGAAGAAATTGGTACAGATGGCAACCAGAGTTAGGTATATCCAAGGCTTGTTGGTGAACAGGTCGCCGAACTGACGGAACGAGAACTTCTCGGCACGAACCGGTCTCAGGCGCTCCTTAGTCAGCAGTCCGCAGGCCAGAGTCATTGCGGCGGCCAGTATTCCGAAGCAGGCTCCAAGCACGGCATACTGATGCGCGTCGGTACCGCCCACCATCTTCTGCAGATACGGGAAAGAGAGCAGCGTGATGAAGCCCATCGCATACGCGCCCACCATACGGTAAGACGAGAAGCTGTTCTTCTCATTGTCATCCTCGGTCATCACACCCAGCAAAGAGCCGTATGGCACGTTCACCATCGTATAGACCGCCATCATCAGAAGATACATCACGTAGGCATATACGCGCTTCCCTACAGGACCCAGGTCAGGTGTGAAGAGCAGCAGTGCGAATATCAGTCCATAAGGAATCGCTCCGAATATAAGCCAGGGACGATATGTGCCCCACTTTGACTGTGTGCGGTCGGCAAGGCTGCCCATTATAGGGTCTGTCACCACATCAAACAGACGTGCTATCAGCATCAGCGCCGCGGCATCGGCAAACGTAAGGCCGAACACATTGGTGAAAAAGAGCGGAAAGGCTATGGACATTATCTTCCAGGTTATTCCTCCGGCAGCCGCATCGCCCAGCGCGTAGGCTATTTTCTCTCTGATTGTTGGTTTTGTTGAAGCCATTGCTGTACTTGTTTAGTTATTTATCTGTCTATTATACAATCTATCTCATCCAGCTCAGCCTGCGAGAAGCTCAGGTTCTCCACACACTTCAGGTTGGCACGAAGCTGGTCAACAGAGCTTGCGCCCATAAGCACCGATGTCACGCCCTCACAACGCAGGAGCCACGCCAGAGCCATCTCCGAGAGTTTCTGGCCACGGTCCATAGCTATCTCATCCAGGGCCCGCAGCTTATCAAGCAGCTCAGGAGTGAGCGTATCTCTTTTCAGGAAGAGATTGCGCGCCATTCTGGAGTCATCGGGCACCCTGCCGTCCAGATAACGGTCCGACAGCAGGCCCTGGGCCAGCGGTGAGAATGCAGTGAACCCCACCCCGGCATCCTTGCAGGCATTCAGTATGTCCATCTTTGCAGGACCGCAGTCCAGCATATTCAGGCGGCCCTGATATATCAGGCAAGGCACATCGCGCTCACGCATATAGTCGAACACATAATCCAGAGTCTCCAATGGATAATTGGATATGCCGGCATACAGGGCCTTTCCCTGACGCACAATATCCACAAGAGCCTGCAGCGTCTCCTCCAGCGGAGTATCCGGATCGTACCTGTGCGAGTAGAACAGGTCCACATAGTCCAGACGCATCCTCCTCAGGCTCTGGTCCAGACTGCTCATCAGATACTTGCGCGAGCCCCAGTTTCCATACGGGCCGGGCCACATATCATAGCCGGCCTTTGTGGTTATGAAAAGCTCATCACGGTATGGTCTGAACGAGGTGTCCATAATACGGCCGAAAGTCTCCTCGGCCGAGCCATAGACCGGACCGTAGTTGTTGGCCAGGTCAAAGCAGGTTATGCCGTTGTCAAACGCGCACTGCGCTATTGCCAGACAGTTCTCAAATGTATCAACGCTGCCGAAATTGTGCCAGAGTCCCAGCGATACCGCCGGCAGGCGCACTCCGCTCTCTCCACATCGGTTGTAGGGCATACGACCGTCGTAGCGCTCATCGTCTGCCCTGTATGTCAGTCTGCTGTCCATATTGTAAGTTTCCTTGCACTACTTCAATTAATCACTCACCTACCGGCTTGTACTTGGGAACCAGCAGCTTCATAATGAGCCATCCAATCAGATAGCACACGCCGCAGATGCAGAACATAATGAAGTATCCCGCAGGCTTGCCCTCGAATCCCAGGAATGTGAGAGGCTCGCGCAGATAAGTGGCTCCGCTCTCAAGCAGGGCCTTCGTCATCTCAACAGCCTTGCCGTCAACCATAGTAGTGCCCGACGCATACACGAACAGCAGACCCGAGCACTTGTTGAAGATAAAGCAGCTCAGACCGCCTGCCATACCGCCAATACCGGTAATGGTAGCCACGGTACTGCGCGGGAACATATCGCTTACCGTAGAGAAGAGGTTCGCGCTCCAGGACTGATGCGCCGCTCCCGCAATACCCACAATGATGACCGGCCACCAGAAAGAGTAGCTGCCAAGAGGCTGAGCCAGCAGCGCCAGCAGCGGGAAGAACGCGAAGATAAGCATCGCGCGCATACGTCCGGCATACGGCTCCATACCCTTCCTCTCAACAAATATCGTAGGCAGGTATCCGCCCAGTATCGAGAGCATACATATCAGATAGACCGTGAACAGACCCCAGCGGCTCTGCGGAGTATCAGTGGTATAGCCATAGACCGCGCTTATATAGACAGGCATCCAGAACAGGAAGAACCACCACACGCCGTCGCTGAAGAACTTGCCAGCCGCGAATGACCAGGTCTGACGGTATCTCAGGCATTGCCAGAAACTGATTACCTTCTCCTTTTCCTTACCGGCATCCGCCACAGGCACGCCGGCGTCGGAATCGCTGTGAATATACTCCAGCTCAGCGCTGCTCACCCGTTTGCTGTTCTCCGGTTTGTCATACATAAAGTACCAGAATCCCATCCAGATGAAGCCCAGCGCGCCAATCACGATGAACGCCATCTCCCAGCCCCAGGCCTGCGCAATCAGAGGAATGCACAGAGGAGCAATCAGAGCGCCCACCTGAGCGCCCGAGTTATAGATACTCGTGGCAAAGGCACGGTCCTTCTTTGGGAAATACTCGGCAGTAACCTTGTTTGCCGCAGGGAAGTTGCCCGACTCACCTACCGCCAGGATAAAGCGTGCCACAATGAACATCCACATACTTATGGTTGATACCGCCAGCGCTATGTTGCCGGTTGCCTCAATCAGTGCCTGCTTACCCTCAAGACCCAGCCACAGCTGTGTTCCGGTACCGCACAGGGCGTGGATACAGGCGCCGAATGACCATACTCCGATAGCGCAGAAATAGCCCCATTTTGTGCCAAGCTTGTCAACGAAGCGGCCTATGAACAGCATCGCACAGGCATACAGCAGCGAGAACCAGCCTGTAATGTTGCCGTAAGTGGCATCATCCCAGTGGAACTCAGGAGCTATGAAGTCATTATAGGTGAGCGACAGGACCTGACGGTCAAGATAGTTCACGGTTGTGGCAAAGAAGAGCATCGCGCACATCACCCAGCGGTAATTGCTCATTCCTGCCTTTTTCTGATTGTCTTGATTCATATCTGATTACTAATTGATTTGTTTTTATTCTGAGAAATAGACTCTCTTTACGCGGGTTGATACAGTAGATATAATCTCGTATGGAATGGTGCCCAGAATGTCGGACAACTCACTTACAGGCAGGTTCGTTCCGAAAATCTCAACGGAATCACCCTCCTTGCAGTCAATGCCGGTAACATCAATCATACACACATCCATACATATATTGCCCACATAATATGCCTTTTGTCCGTTCACCAGGCAATATGCGTGTCCGTTGCCCAGATGACGGTCCAGACCGTCCGCATAGCCTATGGGAATAGCCGCGATACGCGATTTTCTGGTAAGCACGCCTTTCCTGCTGTAGCCCACGGTCTCACCTGCCTCAAGCTCACGTATCTGAAGTATCGTGGTCTTGAGAGTGCATACCGGCGTGAGCGGCTTGTTCGTGATAGGATCAATGCCGTACAGGCCAAGGCCCAGACGCACCATATCGAAATGCACCTCCGGGAAGCGCTCAATGCCGGCGGAATTACAGATATGGCGCAGTATATGATGCTCGAAAGACTCCTGCAGCAGATCAGTAGCCTTGACAAAGCGCTCTATCTGCACACGGGTGAAATCATCGAACTCCGCGCTGTCGCTGCCCACGAAGTGCGAGAACACAGAGCGCGGAATGACGGCCGACTGGCGTTTCAGGCGCCTCACAAGCTCCGGGATATCCTCCGGCGCGAAGCCCAGACGGTGCATTCCGGTATCAATCTTCAGATGTATCGGGAAGTCGGTAATGCCATAGTGCTCAGCCTTTCTCACAAGCTCGTCCAGCAAGTCAAAGCTATAGACCTCCGGCTCCAGATGATTCTCAAATATGGTCTTGAAGGCAGAGCGCTCAGGGTTCATGACCATAATGCCTGAGTTGATGCCCGCACGCCGAAGCTCAGCGCCCTCATCAGCCACGGCCACTGCCAGATAGTTCACGTGCATATCCTGCAATGTCCTCGCAACTTCTATTGAGCCGGAGCCGTACGCCGATGCCTTGACCATACACACTATCCTGGTGCCCGGGCTAAGCTTGCTCCTGTAATAGTTCAGATTAGCGGTGATGGCCTTCAGGTCAACCTCCAGTATGGTCTCGTGAACCTTCAGCTCAAGTCTCTCCGTAACGCGCCCGAAATGGAACTTACGCGCGCCCTTCACAAGAATCTGCTCGCTGCGCAGGTCATCAAGCACGGGAGACTCAAGCAAGTCCTCGGTAGTCGGGAAGAACTGCTTGTCGCGCACGCTGAACATCTGCGCCATGGATGATATGTCGCGGCCCACGCCTATCAGCTTGTCAATATTGCGGCTGGTCATAAACTGGTCAACCATACGGTACAGGGCCTTTGCCGACATTCCGCTCTGAAGTATGTCAGACAATATCAGAGTACGCCTGCGGTTCTTGTCATCCTGCCTGCGCGCCATGAAGTCCAGCGCTATGTCAAGCGACGAGAGGTCCGAGTTGTAGCTGTCGTTTATTATCACGCAGCCGCGCAGGCCCTCCTTAACGTGCAGACGCATTCCTATCGGCTCCAGTGTCCACATACGTCTGGTTATCACCTCAGGCGACAGTCCCAGATAGAGGCAGGCCGCCAGACAATGCAGTGAGTTCTGTATGGAGGCATCGTCTATAAAAGGTATCGAGTACTCGTTGTTCAGGCCAATGTAGCAATAGTGCACCACAGTCCTGTCAGTCTGCTTGTCTATGCTCTCAATGAACAGAGGCTTCTCGCGGTTTCTGGCAGACCACGCTATCTCACGGACCGACAGCACCGAGCGGTTCACGCAATCCTGAATAAGCTCATTGTCCCCGTCATATATCACCACATCGCAATCCTGGAACAACTTCAGTTTCTCCATACATTTCTCCTGAAGCGATGAGAAGTTCTCCTGATGCGCGCCGCCTATGTTGGTCAGGATACCTATGGTAGGATGTATTATCTTCCATAGCGGGCGCATCTCGCCGGGATCGGATATACCGGCCTCAAACAGGCCAAGCTCCGTGGAGCCGCCCATCATCCAGACCGACAGAGGAACGCCTATCTGCGAGTTATAGCTGCGCGGCGAGCGTGTTATGCTGAAGTCCTCAGCCAGAAGCTGATACAGCCACTCCTTCACAATGGTCTTGCCGTTGCTGCCGGTGATTCCTATTACAGGAACGTTGAACTTCTGCCTGTGAACCGCCGCCAGACGCTGCAGCGCGTGCAGGGTATCCTCCACCACCAGGAAGTTGGAGCCCTCAAAGTCCTCCATCTTGCCCGGTATGCGGCTCACCACAAAGTTTCTCACACCCTTGTCATACAACTCACCCACATAGTCGTGGCCATCGTTGTTCTTACCTTTCAGCGCAAAGAAGACAGTCTCCCTGGGAAACGTCAGCGAACGGCTGTCTGTAAGCAGCCAGGACACCGAGAACGGACAATACCCGTGCCGCGCGGCACCGATTATCTCCGCAATCTGCTCTATTGTATATGTCATAATCCTTTTTTTTCCAGAATAATCGCAAGTTAGCAATTTATATTCACAGAATACAAAGTTATATCTACTCAAGGAGGTTTCCAAGCGAATATTTATAAATATCATTGACTCATATAGGGAAAAATTGTAGTTTTGTCAGTTTTCCACAATGATGGGTATGATAGAAGAGGGAAAGGAGAATTTGCTGAGTCACATAGACACGCCTGCCGACTTGCGCAAGCTTGACACCGCGCAGCTGCCGCAGGTATGTCAGGAGCTGAGACAGAAGATTATCGACGAGGTATCGCGCAACCCCGGCCACTTTGCGTCAAGTCTTGGAACTGTAGAGCTGACGGTAGCGCTGCATTACGTCTTCAACACACCGGACGACAGGATTGTGTGGGATGTAGGACATCAGGCATACGGCCACAAGATACTTACCGGCCGCCGCGACGTGTTCCATACCAACCGCAAGCTGAACGGCGTCAGGCCGTTCCCGTCGCCTGACGAGAGCCCGTATGACTCATTCGTATCAGGCCACGCCTCCAACTCCATATCCGCGGCGCTCGGAATGGCCGTGGCAGACCGCAAGAGCGGCAATGGCCGCCGCGTGGTGGCCGTCATAGGCGACGGCGCAATGGGCGGCGGACTCGCATTCGAGGGCCTCAACAATGCCGCGTCGGCCGACAACGACCTGCTCATCATCCTCAACGACAACAACATGAGCATCTCCTGCAGCGTAGGAGGCATGAGCACCTACCTCACCCATCTGCAGACATCGCTCCCATACAACAAGTTCCGCTACTATATGGCGCGGACAATGAGCCGGATAGGCCTGCTTGACGACAAGCGCCGCCGCGACATAATACGCAAGAACAACCGTCTGAAGATGAAGCTGACCAACCAGCAGAACATCTTCGAGGGAATGGATATCCGCTATTTCGGACCGATTGACGGGCACAACGTGCAGAACCTTGTGCGCGTGCTCAAGAATATAAGGAACATGCACGGCCCGCGCCTGCTGCACATACACACCGTCAAGGGCAAGGGCTACGAGCCTGCCGAGAAAGAGGCCTCCATCTGGCACGCGCCAGGCCTGTTCGACAAGGAGACCGGCGAGCGCATAATAAAATGCACCGACGGAATGCCACCGCTCTTCCAGGATGTCTTCGGAGAGACACTGCTGGAGCTGATGCGCTCAAACGAGCGTATTCTTGGAATCACCCCCGCAATGCCCTTAGGCTGCTCAATGAACATTCCAATGAGGGAGTTCCCCGGCCGTTGCTTCGATGTAGGCATAGCCGAGGGGCACGCCGTGACATTCTCCGGCGGTCTGGCCCGCGAGGGAATGACCCCGTTCTGCAACATCTACTCGTCGTTCATGCAGAGAGCATACGACAACGTCATTCACGATGTGGCGCTGCAGCGGCTGGGCGTAGTGTTCTGCCTGGACCGCGCGGGACTTGTAGGCGAGGACGGCCCCACGCACCACGGAGCCTTCGACCTCGCATATCTGCGCCCCATACCGGGGCTTACCATAGCATCGCCCTTCGACGAGTGCGAGCTCCGGCGCCTTATGTACACCGCGCAGCTGCCCGGACAGGGACCGTTCGTAATACGTTATCCGCGCGGCCGTGGCGTCAGGACCGACTGGCGATGCCCGCTTGAGCCCGTGCAGGTGGGAACCGGACGCGTCATCAAAGAGGGCAGGAGCCTTGCGGTGCTCTCCATCGGCCCGATAGGAAACCTTGCGCTGGAGGCGATAGGCAAGTATGAGACTGAGCATCCGGAGCACAGTATCGCGCTCTACGACATGCGTTTCCTCAAGCCGATAGACACGAATATCCTGAGTACCGTAGGCAACAGCTTCAGCAAGATAATAACGCTGGAGAACGGCTGCGTGAGCGGCGGACTCGGAAGTGCCGTGGCAGAGTATATGGCAGACAACAGCCTTAATCCGCAAATCAGGAGAATAGGCATCCCTGACAAATTCATCCAGCACGGCACCGTGCCGCAGCTCCTTGAGATTTGCGGTATGGATGCCGGAGCAATATACAACGTCATCGCAGAGATGCTGAATTGTCAAACCAACGGCATATAACCTTATATGAGAATTGTAATCGCGGGAGCCGGCGACGTAGGCACACATCTGGCAAAGCTCCTCTCGGGCGAGAGCCAGGACATCACCCTCATTGACGAGAGTCAGGACAAGCTTGGCGGGCTTGACTCCAACTTCGACCTGCTTGCAGTGACAGCATCGCCAACCTCCATCAGAGACCTCAAGGAGGCCGAGGCGGGCAAGGCAGACCTGTTCGTAGCCGTCACGCCCGATGAGAGCCGCAACATTGTGGCCTGTCAGCTGGCGCACAATCTCGGAGCGCAGAAGACTCTTGCCAGAGTTGACAACTACGAGTACCTTATGCCCAAGGCGCGCGAGTTCTTCACATCAACAGGCGTTGACTCGCTCATCTATCCTGAGATGCTGGCCGCCAAGGACATAGTGGATGGCATGCGCCAGAGCTGGATACGCCAGTGGTGGGAGTTCGCCGAGGGCACATTGGTGATGATAGGCGTAAAGCTCAGAGAGAACGCCGAGATACTGAACGTGCCTCTCTACGCCCTGGGTACGGGACGGCCGTACCACATAGTGGCCATCGTCCGCAACAACGAGACCATCATCCCTGGCGGCAGCGACACCATCTACGCGGGCGATATGGTCTATTTCATGGCCAACAAGAAGGACATCCCGCTCATCAGGCGCATTGCCGGCAAGGAGGAGCTTCCCGACATCCGCGATGTAATCATAATGGGCGGGAGCCGCATCGCCATCAGGGCGGCGCAGATTATGCCCGAGAACGTCAACGTAAAGATAATTGAGCGCGACCGCGCCCGCTGCAACTGGCTCACAGAGATGCTCAGCAGCAGGGTTATGGTAATCAACGGCGACGGCCGCGACCCAAGCCTGCTTATGAGCGAGGGCATAGACCACACCGAGGCCTTCATCGCCCTTACCGACAGCGCCGAGACCAACATCCTGGCCTGCGTGGCCGCCAAGAGGTTCGGCGTGACCAAGACCATTGCCGAGGTTGAGAACATCGACTACATCACTATGGCCGAGAAACTTGACATCGGCACGGTCATAAACAAGAAGAAGATAGCCGCCAGCCACATCTACCAGATGATGCTCGATGCCGATGTGAGCAACGTGAAGTGTCTGACATTCGCCAGTGCCGAGGTGGCCGAGTTCATAGTAAAGAGAGGTGCCAGGGTTACCCGTAACTGCGTAAAGGACCTGAGCCTGCCACGCGGCGCCACAATCGGCGGCCTTATCCGCGGGCACGAGGGCATTCTGGTATCCGGCGACACCCAGATTCAGGAGGGCGACCACGTGGTTGTGTTCTGTCTGGACGGAATGATAAGGAAACTGGAAAAATACTTCAACTGAGTTGATACACCTTAGGCCCATATACAAGATATTAGGCATCCTGCTTGCAATTGAGGCGGGAGTACTGTTTGCATGCGCCCTTATTCCGCTGTTCCTGCTGGAGAAGGACCTGTTCGCATTCCTGGCCTCATCGCTCATAACAGCCTGCTGCGCCGTATTCTTCATAACAGCCGGCAGAAAGAGCTATCGCGACGGCGTGTCCCGGCGCGACGGCTACGTTGTGGTCACGCTGAGCTGGGTGCTCTTCTCGCTCTTCGGATGCCTGCCGTTCTGGCTGAGCCGGTATGTGCCCGAGTTCTCCAACGCCTTCTTCGAGACCATATCCGGCTTCACCACCACCGGGGCCAGTATCATAAGCAACATTGAGGCCCTGCCTCACGGACTGCTCTTCTGGCGCAGCCTCACACAATGGATTGGCGGCTTAGGCATCGTATTCTTCACGGTGGCCGTGCTTCCGGTGTTCGGCGTGGGCGATGTACAGCTCTTCGCGGCCGAGGCCATCGGCCCGTCGCACGGCAAGCTGCATCCGCGCATCAGCGTGAGCGGCCGCTGGATTCTCATAGTCTATGTAATACTGACCGCAGCCTGCACCATCGCGCTGCAGGCCTGCGGAATGAGCCTCTTTGAGAGCGTCAACCACGCTATGTGCACCATCGCCACCGGCGGCTACTCCACGCGCAACGCAAGCATCGGAGCCTTCAACTCAGTGCTTATCGAGGACGTGATAACACTCTTCACCTTCCTGTCGGGAATCAACTTCAGCCTGCTTTTCTTCCTTCTGTTCAGGGCCAAGATAGGCAAGATGTTCCGCGACACCGAGTTCCGCTGCTATTTCTGGGTGACATTGACGGTGATTCTTGTCATAGCGGCGATCATAATCATAAAGAACGGCACGGCGCCGCTCAAGGCATTGCATCTGTCGTTCTTCCAGGTAGTGTCACTGATAACCACCACAGGCTACGTGACCAACGATGTCTATAACTGGCCCGCGCCCGTATATATGCTTCTGAGTGTTATAATGTGTATGGGAGCCTGCGCCGGATCAACCACAGGAGGCATGAAGGGAGCCCGCACGGTAATCCTTTTCAAGGCGCTCAGGAACGAGTTCGAGCATATCCTCCACCCCAACGCCGTGCTGCCCATCCGCATCAACGACAAAGTGATACCGGACACTACCAGACAGACTGTGTTCACCTTCACAATCTTCTATATCGGACTGATTGCATTCAGCTGGATAGTCTATATGATAATGGGATTGAATATGTCCGACGCGTTCTACGCATCCACGGCCATTGTGAGCAATACGGGAACCGCGGTAGGCTCGTTCGATGCCGCCAACTCATTCGACACCACCCTGTCGTGGGACATCCTGCCAATGGCGGCCAAGTGGTACACCTGCCTGCTCATGCTTGTAAGCCGCCTGGAGATTTTCGCGGTGCTGCTTATATTCACTCCGAGTTTCTGGCGCCACCGTTAGCATTTCCCGCCGCAAGGAAATCACTCACGGCCTTGCGCATACGCTGGTATGGGGCGCTGTCGCGGTAATGCGTGTTCTCGCGCAGGGCATCCTCCAGGTCAACCTGACTGTGACGGTATGAGCTCAGCTCATTCTGCCGCTGCTGCTCGTGAACGGCCTTTTTGTAGATGTCAGTCTCGCGCTCGTGCCTCAAAGACTGCAGCAATGGATCCATCACGCGGGTAAGCACCCGCTCAAACAGGAAATGCCCCTGAATATATAAATAGGTATCCTCAGGAGACACACCTATGCGCGGAAGCTCCTCCATAAGCATCTCCACCTGCTCCACGGCCTCAGGATAGGTCTTCTCCAGCCAGTTCAGTTTCTTGCCTACCCGGTTCTCAAGCCGCTGCAATGTATTCTGCGGGGCCTTTATGTCAAGGCTGTCAATCACTATGCAGTTGTTGAAGTCCTGCATTGAGAAATCGTTATGCCGCAATGTCCTGTAGAACCAGATATTCCAGGCAAAGAGCGGGAACACTATCTTGGAATAAAGCTCAAAGAATGCCTCAAAGTCAATAGGACGGCGGTCGTTCAGCGTACACTGCACGCACACCTGGTTCAGACTTCCGGAATAGCACTGGTAGTTCTCAATTGCGTATGTGTAGGTCTGAATCACAAACGGGCTTGCCAGGAAATCGCGCGAGTTCTGCGTGGCCCCCTGCATCAGATAGTCATAGTCGCTATCTACGCAGGCAATCATACTCTGCCCCAGCGACTTTGCGTCCAGGCACTTGCGTATGGCCGATTTCTTACCGCGCTCCAGCTTGTCGTTAGACGGGAGCATAATGTTGAACGTAACCTTGTCCGACTCAAACTCGTCAAGCAGCAGCCTCCAGAAAGCCACATCGTTGTAGCTCTCCACATACGCCACAATCCGTCTGCGCCTGTCCTTGGGGCGCAGGCGGTTGGCCGCCTCAATATACTGCGAGCTGACGCCCTGGATCAGACGGTTCATCCCTCAACCGTTATCTCAGCCACATCGGTCACATAGTCCATCCAGCCGTTCATAATGACTGCCGGAGAGTGTGTGGTGAGTATTATCTGAACATTGGGATTAATCTCTATGATGCGCTGAATGAGCTGCTGCTGCCACTCAATGTCCAAAGACACCTCCGGCTCGTCCATCAGGATCACTCCCGGCTGGTTATCCTGCACCAGAGCGGTGAGCAGGACCACCAGCAGCTGCTTCTCACCCGACGACAGATTGTAAGGCAGCAGCGTATAGCCGAAACGGTCAAACACCAGGTCGTTGCTGTCGCGTATTATCTTCTTGCCGCTGTCAGCGAACAGAGTGTCTATCAGATCAAGGAACAGCATCTTGGGGCGTGCCAGCTCCGCGGCCCTGGCAACCATATCGGGATTGCCCGATGTAAGGTACTGTATGGTGCGGTTGCCTATGTTCACCTGATAGTCCAGATACCTGCGCTGCAGGCGGTAAATCTGCCAGTCAAGCTCGGTAACCACGTTCTTGTCGGCCATCTTCTCCAGCAGGTTGCTGTGCATCAGCGGGCGGTCAATGCTGCGTATCACATCGTAGTTGATGGTATCCGCGCCCTCCGGCTCAAAAACAAAGCTCACGTTCTGCTCCGGCCCGTTTGCGGCGCCGCCGTCGGCAATCTCATCCAGACGGTCCGCCACAAGATTGAGAATGGTGCTCTTGCCAGCACCATTCACACCGCTCAGAATATTCACATCAGGCCTCAGGTTCCACACAATATGCTTGCGGCCCCACATAGCCTTAATCTCTATCCTGCTAATGTATTTTCCGTTCATAATCAATGTCTGTATCTGTAGCGTGCCTCACGGCAGCGGTCCGCCAGACGACCCAGGAATCCCCTGTGGTGATGGTGCCTCCGCTCCTTGAACGTGCCGTTGTATATCACAGGCTCATCCCCGTCGCTGTCGGCGCTCATCCGCTCCAGCATATCCTGATAAGAGAGGTGACAGGTAATCATCTGGTATATCATATTCCAGTCGGGAACGCCGCCAAGGTTGCGGTCGTCAATATACATATCCGCGGCCACCTTGCGCGACACCCCCTTGCCGCTCCACGAGGCATCGGGATACTCTGAGTTCACGGCATAGAACTCCAGTCCCCGCGAGCGGCAGAACTCCACGGCCTGGTCCAGCAGCTTGCCCTCACGCACGGTCCACAGAATAATCTTATGCCCGCCCTCAGACAGTTTCCTCAGCGTAGCTATGGCAAAGGGCAACTCCTTTCCTATCTCGGGGTATTTATGCTCTACTATAGTTCCGTCAAAATCTACCGCTATTGTCATATCCGGTCAGTAATTATCCGTTTTTATTATGCTTTTCTCTCCTTATCACGGCCGTTTATCTTGCTCTCGTCTATAGTATCCTCGGCGTCCTCGGCGCTCTCCTTCTCGCCGTAACCGTAGCCGTAACCATATCCGTAACCGTAACCGTAGCCATAACCGTAGCCGTAACCATAACCGTAGCCATAGCTGTAGCCGTAACGGTGGCGTGCCTCGGTGGCGTTCAGAATCAGGCCCATATTGTTGAACCTACCATCCTGATACATACCCTCCAGCTGCTCAAGCATACGCCTGTCAACATTACCAGAGCGTATAACGAACAGGGTGACATCCACCAGTCGGTTTATCACCATCGGGTCGGCCACTATATCCACAGGCACGTTGTCTATGATAATGTAATCATACATCTTGCGCAGCTCCGCAATCAGGTCATCCATACGCTGGCGGCGCAGCAGCTCAACCGGGTTTGGCGGAATCATACCTGCCGGCAGGATGTCAATACCCGGCTGCACATCCTTATGGAGCACATCCGCAATCGTCAGTTCCTGGTCATACAGATAGTTTGACACGCCACGGGTCTTGTGGCCCACGCCAAGACGGCGCGATAGCGTGCGCTTGCGCAGGTCCAGATCCAGCAGAAGCACCCTCTTCTTGTTGTCCGCCAGACAGGCAGCCAGGTTCAGCACTGTGAAACTCTTACCGGCCGCCACATTGAACGACAAGGTTGTCAGCACCTGCGGCCTGGCCTCGCCTGAGCCCATAAAGTCTATGTTGGTGCATAGAATGCGCAGCGACTCGGCCACTACGTTGCGGCTGCCCCGCTCATACACAATTCCAATCTCGGAGCTCTTAGGGTCTTTTTTCTTATGCTTCTTCTGATGTTTCTTTGTAGCCAACGGTATCTCGCCCACCACGGGAATGCTCACCACACCGTCCAGATCCTTGCGCGAGCGCACCTTGTTGTCCAGGATAAGCCGTCCGAGCAGTATTACAGCAGGTACCAGCAGACCTACCAGAAGGCCCAGCAAAATCATATTCCTCTTGTTCGGAGAGATATGTCTGGCGCTTCCCTCAGCCGGATCAAGCACACGGGCGTTGTTCTCCACCATAGACTGCGCCAGCGCGTTCTCCTCACGCTTGTTCAGCAGATACAGATACAGGGACTGCTTCAGCTCCTGCTGGCGCTCTATGGTAAGCATCTCACGTGCGGTCGAGGGCATCTCGGTGAACTTCTGCGCGGCTACTGCCGACTGCTTCTCCATATCCTCCTTCTTTATGTTGATACTGAGAATCAGGTTGTCAATAGACATTATTATGCCCTGCCGTATAGACTCCAGTGTCTTGTCCAGGCCCACAATCACGGGGTTCTCCTCACTGCTCTCCGCCACCAGTTTGTCACGGCGCATCTTGGTGCTGTTGAACTGCGATATCTGCCCCTCCACGCGCAGGTCATCGAAAGCAATGCTTGTAGGTATCATGGAATTAGTGTTCTCCGGGTCTGTAAGATAGTCGCGTATGTATTGTGCCCACTTTATCTGAGTCTCGAATGCCACAATCTGCGCGTTTGACTCACGGGTCTGCTTCAGATACTGCGCGGCTGCCTCATCGGCATCCATCAGACGATGTTTCGACTTGTAGTCCTGAAGTTCCTTCTCCACAGTACCCAGCTCCTCGCCTATCAGTATGATTCGCTCCTCTATGAACTTAGCCGTATTCACGGTTATCTGGTTCTTGTCCTTTATGGCCTCCTCGTTATACACGTCAAACAGTGTGTTCAGCACATCGCACGCGCGGTTCACCGAGCGGTCCACCATTGTGAATGTAAGAATGGAGGCATCGCTGTTGCGCTGCGCTATTGACATTCTGGATATGAAGCCCACAGCCGCATCCATGGCATTGACCTGGGTTACGTATATCAGCTTGTCAAAATCCTCCTTCAGGTAATTTGAGGTGGGAACAAACGTAAGCACGCCGCCGTTAACCTTCAATGAGTCATTCAGCGCGACCCTGTACCTCTTCTCACCGAACCGAACCTCAATTTTTTCCCTATCAATCGGCTTAACCGCAAACGACATCGGCACATTCCTCAGCTCCTCCGAGAACAGCACCTTGACCGGTGTGTTGTTGTACAGCTCAATACGGCGCAGCTTCACATCCATCTCATAATTCACATTCGCGTCCAGACGGCTCACCACCTCTGCCATCAGGTGCTTTGAGCGGAACTGCATAATCTCGTTAGAGACATTGGTCTTGTTAATCAGGTTGGAATATGCGTCCAGCCTGGTTGACGCCTTGGCGTTGGCAGGATCCTTTATAATGATGGTGGCTGTACTGCTATAAATGAATGTAGATGTGGCATACTTGTAATACTCGTATCCCACGCAAATCAGCACGGCAAGCACGAACCAGTACCAGTAGCTCAGAAGATAGAAGAACAAATCCATCAGATTGATGCTGCCCTCCCCCTTGCTCTTGACCTTACCGGCTATTATCTTGTTTTTGCTGTTGTTTCTGTTATTGTTCTCCATAACCGTCAATTTCCTAAATTACGTGCCAGAAGCCATATTGTTGTCAGGGTTGTCAGGATTGACATTACGAAAGTGATAGATGAGCGTACATTGCTCAAATCAGCATCTATGAAAGTGTTCTTAGGCTTCACATATATCAAGTCATTCTGCTGCAGGTAATAGACCGGTGAGTCATACAGGTCCTTAGACCTCAGGTTTACGGTATAGAGCTTGCGCTGCCCCCCAACCGTACGGATTACCCATATCTCCTTGTTCACGCCCTGCTGGCTCGGCCCGCCGGCCTGTGCCATAGCCTCCAGCAAAGTAGCGTTTCCATCCTGAAAATTGTATATGCCATTACTGATTTGTCCCAACATAATTACCTGAAAATTGACGAACTCCACATATACCAGCGGGTCTGTGATGTATGGTTTCTCCTTAAGCCTGCGCTCAATCTCCTCCTTGAGCTGAACCAGTGTGGTGCCCGCCACATTAATCTTGCCCAATACGGGAAAATCAATATCACCGTTCTTGTCAACCAGATAGCCACGCGCGGCCTCCGACGATGATGTATATACTATCTGGTCCGAGCCGCTGTCGTAGTCGGCACGGCCGCTCGACGGGTTGAACGGCGCGGCCAGGGCCGGAGTGCTGCAGGTGACTGTTATGGAGAGCTTGTCACCCACGCTGATCTTTGTCTCAGGACGTTCCTGCACCACGTATGTCTCGTCAGTCCTCAAATCCTGCAGGTAGGCCGTACGCCTGTACGAGCCGCACGATGTGATTGCCATAACACCTGCAATCACTGCCAGCAATACGCTAAATCTTCTCATAATACAAATTTCTATATGCCTCACGCGCGGCGTCAATATCAGGCAGGCACTCAATCTGCCCCACCTTGCTTATAGTCACCGCCCTGTTCAGCGTCCGTTCAAATTGCAAATATAATAAATCATCCTGATTAATGAACGAACAGGATGGAAATACCGTAGTCCAGGCCTGCACGCCACTTAAATATGTCCATTTGTTGTACTTAGCCCTTACAATCCTGCCAAATGCGCGCACCGGATACCGCTCATTCCTGTAGCAGGGTGTCTTGCCGCTCCAGGGTGTGCCGTATGCTATTAACCTTTCCCCCACAATACGGCATACGGGGTTGTCGTCATTCAGCAGCCGCGCGTCAGGAAAAGCCTTGAGCCACATTGAGCTATGGGTGCTCTTGCCTGTGCCGCTCTTGCCAAGGAACAGCACCGCCTCGCCGTTCATAGCCACAGCCGATGCGTGAACGGCCATTCCGTCATACAGCAGTATCCTTTGCGAGAACGCCATTCTGAGCATTGAGTTTATTATCTCCAGCCCCCACCTGTCCTTATCGTCTATCCAGCCCCGCGCCCTGCTGAAGCACCGGTCCGTACGCAGCAGATGAACGTGCCGCTCGTCATAGCTGAGCAACACCCCCCAGCCGTCCTCCAGGCGGTACAGCCTCAGATGACCCGCGTCGTTGTCAGACTCATCCACCATATTCCCGGCCTTGCAGCAGTCAAGTACGGAACGGTCCTCAAGCTTACAGGCGGTAAACAGCATATCAGCCTCGCCGCCATCAGCCCCGCTTACTCTGAAAGGCTCAAAGTTGGCGGGCCTGACCGGCATCAGGCAATCCACATCAAGACCTGCTATCCTGTACCTTACCGGAACGTCCTTCCAATTATCAGCCTTAACCATCTTCCTATAAAAGCCCAGGGGGCATACTTCAAAAACAGACCGGCACGCAGGAAGAAGCCCGAATAGCGTTGGGCTCTGTCCATTCCGAAATTACCGTCCGTCATCACTAACCTCACAAACTTGTCAACATCCTTGTCCGGCACAGGCCTGGCGCCTGGCAATACCGGCAGATACTCCTCCGGTATATCCATCACGCGCCTCAGGGTACTGTGCAGCAGGTCGGTCCAGCGCAGCAGTCCTAGCTTGCGCAGAGCCTGCTCATACTCACTGTCGGCATACTTGCCCTTGAAATACTTGCAGCCCATAGCCAGGTCGCATATATGGCGCATACCTATGCCTGTCACCGCGGCGTGATGCAGTATATGCGTATTGAGCATAAGCAGCTCACCCACAGTGCCGGGCCACTTCAGCCCCTTGTGGTGATGCTCCACCACAACCCCGTTAAGCTCGTAGTACGCGTCACCGTCGCTGTCAAAGCTCACAGCTATCTTGTTGTTCTTGACAACGTCCACCGAGCGCTGCCAACTGTCATTGTCGGGCAGCCACCAGTCAATGTCGCCGCATATACGGTGCTCAGGCACTGGATACATCGCGGCCACGGTTATACCTTTCAGAAGAATGGCCTCAATGCCGTAGCGCTGCCATACCTTGCGCTGCACGTCTATCACAGCCCTCATCCGGGCGTTGAAGCGCTCTATGCGATCTACCTCAAGCAGCCACTCGGCCACCTGTCCGCGCGGCATACCCGCATCGGGCGGCAGTTCCTTTATTGCATCGTACAATATGCCCTGCACGGCGTGACGCTTGGCCAGCTGCAGCAAATCAGCCCAGACAGTAGCATCAACCGGCTCATCAATCCGCACAGGCGTGCCCCACAGGGCAGACCTCAGCAGACTGAAGAAAAGCCTCTCAGAGCAACATTCCGTATTCATTCCACAAACGTACCATATTTCTCACATCCTCCGTGGCAATCTCACGGGTAACATCATATTCACCGCACAACATATCCACAAGCATCGGCTCGTCAAAATCCGCATCACCTATCTTCTCCCACAGCCACGCCGCCGGCTCACTTACGCTGAACACCTTGCTCAAATTCACCGAGCGGGCGCTTGTGTCAAGCAGCATATACTCACCCGCCACCTTATTAAGTCTAAATTTCTTATTCAGTCTCATAGCAGTCCCTCGTAAAGTCTCTTGCATTTCTCAATCATGACATCGTATGTAAAGAGCTCGCGATACCTCTGGTATGCACGCGCGCAGTAACCTCCATACACATCGTCATCACCCACAATACTCTCTATCGCGGCAGCCATAGCCTTAGCGTCGCGCGGACATACATTCCGGCCGGAGTCTCCGTCACTGTTAACCCAGGACACGCCCGAGCCCTGAATCTGCGTGGCCACAACCGGCTTGCCGCAGCTCATAGCCTCAATCTGCACTATAGCGAACGCCTCGGTCTTGTATATACTGCTCAGGGCGAACACATCGCACGCCGTATAGTATGCCGCAAAGTCAGAGTCGTCAATAAAGCCCATCAGCGTTACCTTATCCTGCACGCCATACTCACGTATCCTATCCTCCAGCTGCCGGTGCATAGGCCCCTCGCCGCCTATCAGTATGTGGTAATCATCCGGCAGATACCTTGCGGCCTCCACCAGATAGTCATAGCCCTTGTACTCCACCAGACGGCCAAGTGAATAGACAATCCTCTTGCCCGGGAACTGCGCCCTGACGCGCTCCGCGCCCTTCTGATCAGGGATTACAGGATTGATGCCTATAGGTATGACCTGTATCTTGTCCTGCACCTTTATGAGAAGCGGCGAGTTCTGGACATAAACAGGCGTAGTGCCAACTATCACATCCGCGCGCCTTATCATCCATTGCAGCACGGGATAGTAGAACTTGAGCAGCCACTGCTGCTTCAGGATGTCGCTGTGCCAGTGAAGCACAACCTTGCCCCTGTAGCCGCTCAGCATAAGAGCCACCGCCGCCATCGGGTCCGGATGATGCACGTGAATGACATCGTAGTTGTCCTTAATTGCGCGCAGCTTGAATACCAGTCTTGGCGACAGCATTGTAGCCGCAATCTTGGCAATGGCCGGCACCACTATGCAGCTGCCGCAGTCATTGAAGCGCAGCACCAGCGGACGCGCCTTGCAACGACCCTTCATCCGGCCTTTAATCTCGCGCCGGAGGCCGCAGCACAGCATATCGCATTGCACGTGGCTCTCCGACAGGCCCTTGGTAAGGTCCCACATAACTTTCTCCACCCCTCCGAAAACAGGATAGAACTTGCCTAATTGAAGTACCCTCATAGCCTTGATCTTTAATTGTTGTCAATAATACCGCGCATCATATCCTTCAGCGCCACGTGGTCAAGCACCTTGAAGAAGCGTGCCTCCGGCGCGGTCTCGTGGGCATAAGGCAGGTCCGCGGCCAGCACCGCACCCTGCGGGTTCACCTTGATGTACTCACTCATAGGCAGGCCCCAGGTCTCCACGCGCGACGGGAACACCAGCGTTCCCGCCCGCCTGTATGTGGCGAAAAGCTCATCCTTGCCCATATAGCCGTGGAACTCAATGGAGCTCACATCGCCCCAGTTCCTGTACAGCCACCTGGAGTATTTGTTCTCTGCGCCGTCTATTGTAAGCATCACCTTGAAGCGGTTCTTGCCCACCTCCCTCTCAAGCAGACGGGCGGCACGGCACAGTGTCTCCATATTCTTATGGCAATCGGCCGTGGCGGCATACAGGAAAAGGCTCCTGTCTGGAGTGGCAGGCCCCGCATCTCTGAATGACTCAGGCACTATCACCTGCGTGGGCGGTATCACCCTGAATTTCTCCTTAGGCACGTCAAGCATCCGGCTCATGGCATCGCGGAACCAGTACTGCTGCACTATCAGACAGTCATTGCGATGCACGTTTATCCTGTATGCCCAGCGCGTGAACATTGTGAACAGCGGAATCTTGAAGTCCATCAGGAAATCCCTGAACTGCCAGTTCATAAACGGGAATGATGTCTGGCAATAGACCTCCTGATGCTCGGCCTCAACGCGTGGCGTGGTATCGTGCAGCGAGAGCCACAGCCAGATCTTATGGCCATCCTCCCGCGCTATGCGCTTGCTTATGCCGTGCATTGTGACATACTCCGCCCACAGACGCACGCCCCAGCTTCTCACGCACCAGGGCAGCTCAATATACTCTATTCCGGGGTAGTCGCACAGGCTGCGCCTGTGAACCAACGCCACGATGCGATACTCCTCACTTTTAGAGCTCAAATACTCCAAGCACCCCCTCAGAATGGTTAACGTACCGCCCTTTCGCAGGTTCACCGCCGATACAACTATTGTCCGCCTCATATCTATAGTTTGAATAGTTCTCTCCACATACACATTACCCGTTCCTCGTCAAAACGGTCCGACGCCGCCAACGCAGCCGCACTCATACCGGCCCGCAGGCCGTCATCCGCCATAAGTGTAAGCAAGCGGTCGGCCATAGCCGCGGTATCACCCTCCGGCACCAGGAAACCATCCACGCCATCAGTAACGACATCGCGCGGGCCGCACTTGCAGGCCATTGATACAATCGGAAGGCCTGATGCCTGTGCCTCAAGCAGCACCATAGGCAGCCCCTCGTACAGCGATGTCATAGCGTATATGCCGGCACTCTGATACACTGAGCGCATATCCTTCTCCGCGCCGCCCAATACAATGCTGCCGCCCAGCCTCAGGCGGTCTATCTGCGCCTGCAGCTCCTGGCGTAGCTCACCATCGCCCACTATGCGGAGCGTCCAGCCCTCAGCCGCCGGCTTGTCCTGAATCAAGGCCCAGATGTCTATCAGACGGTCAAAGGCCTTCTGTACATTGTAGCGCCCTACGGCAAGCACCGTATGGCTGTTGTTGTTTATAGCATCAGCCGCAACCGGCCGGAATGTGCGCGCGTTAGGAATCACACAGATGTTAGGCATTGGCCATCCGGCCTCCCAGTAGCCGCGGTCCTCGTCCGTAAGCACCACAAAGCGGTCAAAGCGGCGGGCTACGCGCTTGTCATTGATGCTGCGCAGCCTGTCGGCTACCGCCCAAAGGCCGCCACGCCCGTACTGCAGGCGCTTGTAGCGGCTGAAGTGTATCTCAAGAATCTTGCGCGAGCCGTCATTGATCTTTGTCAGGAACGATGCGTCGTTGCAGAACATAGACACCACCACATCGGCCCTCTCGGCCATCAGCTGGGCTGTAAGCCGCCGGCGGTGTTTTCTCTGCTTGCCTGGGTAATGAACCAGCTTGTCTATGAATGAGCCGCCGTTGTTGTCCTCGTAGCCTATGTCCAGGTCAGTGCAGCGTATGCGTGGGTCAAGATTGAAGAATGGCCTCAGGCCGTGCTGGTCGGTAGTGACAATCATCACCTGCGCGGGTGTGTTACGCACCAGCCAGTTGGCCTTGTTCGCCAACACCCGCTCCATTCCTCCGGAGTGGCAGGTTCCCGCTATCAGGTAGATAATTTTCATACGCTATCGCTAAGTTGTCGCTAACTCAGTATCAACTTCTGTCTCATCATCGGGCGAGGCGTTCCAGTCTATCTCGTTGCCGTATTCATCGTAATCGGAATCAACGCAGAACAGGAGGGCATCCAACATAAAAAGATCTGTCGCAACCTTTACCCAAATGATAAACGTCAGTGAGACTATAAACAATGACACTAACCAGAAGTTCTTGAACCGCTTGTTCAATATCAAACCATTATACACAAAATATAACGAAAATATAGACAGGCCTATAATCCCGCAATAAAGCACAAACCTGCAATACCCGATGTCCGTAGAATAATACCAACCGCCAAAGATGCCGGTACCTATCATCCAATCACGGAAATTATCAGGCCATATCCACATCTCACCATTCAGTTTATCAGTTGAGTCTGTTCTGAACTCACCTTGCTCAAAGAAATTGAAGAAGCCCTCAAATGCGAAACGCATATTATGTCTGAAATCAGGATTGGAATTATACAGAATGGTACATACCACTATCGCCAGAATAAGCATCCCGATAAATGCGCCATAAAAACGTACTTGTCTGTAAGTCAGGATGCCTCTTTTACTTAATCCCAACATCAAGAACATATAAACCAACGCCATTCCTGCGCCAACAATTGTGGTACGCGATATCATATTGCCCAATAATACTATCACAATCAAGCACAATAAATACAAAGCTATACGCCAGGCATTATCCGTTGTCCATTTATTAGCTGCAACCTGATGAGCCAACAGTACTAAAACGCACGAGAAACGAACTCCGGCAGGATCAAGAGAAGCTCCTATACCATATAATCGATTAACTTCATGTAGAAAATCTTGTCCTTGCGCTATATAGCTGTCCACAAAAAGCTGAAAGCCCGGTAAATTATCTATCAGCTGAGACAACACACACTGCATTATGCAGACAAATATCAGATAATCCGTTATCAGTTTTAAATTACAATAGCCGTGGAACCTCCTTAACAAAGAAATCACTCCAAACGCACCCCCAACCCATACGGCAAATGAGACGATGTATGTAGCGTACGATAAATCATTTGTCTCATTTGCCATCATCGAATAGAAGCACCATACAGAAAATACCATTGCAAACGCGGCAGAGACCACCACAATCCGCGACATCTTGACAGACTTCTCCCTATATGCCCTGATTGCAAAAGCCAAAATACCCAGCACGCCTATAATCTGCTTTGTGTTAAGCGAAGCTGGCAAAAAAGTGAAGCCAAAGCTAAAGAGATATCCGCTCACCACCCAGGCAAGCAGAAACATCACCAATAGCCGACCTATACCTAACCTCATCTGTAGATAATTCCGTAAACGAACTTATAAACCAGCAGGTAATACAAGCGTACACCCGTCCAACAACGCCGTGCGGCCATCCACTGCACAATGCGTGTACGCAAAGGTAATTGTTTATTTGAAAAGGCATACTTATTTGCCTCAGAAAACCACTCATACCATATCTGATAGTTATCTTTTCCGGCGGTAATCAGCAGCGGCAGCTTAATGTAGAGTTTCAGATGGTTAATGTACTCTGCCAATTCCTCGGAATACTGCGATGCCAACACCGCCTGCTCTGCCTCCGCCACATTCCGCGTAACCTCAGCCCTGCGCTCATCGCAGAACTGACGGCTTATGGAGCTTGTGCTGACGGCATTGTAATTATAGAGCGACTCGTGAATCTGCACCACCTTCCGTGCTTTCAGGAAAGCTTTCAGCATCAGCATCATATCCTCACCCATATTCGCGCCGTCAATAAAGCGGATGCCGTTATCCTGCAGCAATGACCTGCGTGTAAGAAACAGCCACAGGTTCCAGCGCATCGTGCCGCCCATCAGGGCTTTCAACGCCTCGAGCGGTGTGGCGTAATCCGCCTGCCGCATATAGCGGCCGTTGGTCTCAAAGCCAAGGGTCCAGTCCCAGCCTACAATATCAACGTCAGGGCCGCTCACTGCCGCTACGGCCTTTTCCAAAGCCTGCGGCGCAATGGTGTCGTCTGCGTCAACAAATGCTATGAACTCGCCATCGGCGGCATCCAGCGCGCGGTTTCTCGCAGCGGCTACACCGGAATTGCGTTCCTGACAGATAATCTTGCACGGTATGCCCGAATCTTTTGCAAATGACTCAATAATCTGCGGCGTGCCGTCTGTGCTGCTGTCATCCACAAACACAACCTCAAAGCCGCGGAACGTCTGCGCCTTTATGCTGTCAAGACTTGCCTGCAAGGTCTTTGCCGCATTATATACCGGAACAATTACACTAACCTTCATATTCAACGGTTACTCATTTGACAGGGATTGAATGCGCGCAATAAAAGCGCTGTCATTAGTATTGAACTTGCGGGCGAACAGGGCATCGGAGTGGCTAAGCTTGTCAAAATCGCCGGCAGTCCAATCATACAGGCAGCCATCTTTCCAGCCTATAGCACGCATACAACCCTCAGCATCGCTCGTTGTACTGTAGATGTTAGCTCTGAAAGGTGAGTGCCAGCACAGGGTCTGGATAACCATCTCGTCTGAGCAGAATGTGTGAGTGAAGGTCTTGCGCGTCCACTCCTTGTTGGCCAGGAAATGCCGGGCCATTCCATCGGTGATGCTTACCCACTGGGTGCCTTTCTTGAATTCTACGTCTTTATTGCGCTTTATGCCGCACAGTTCCTGAACGCGCAGGCAACCGGCACGCAGGGCTCGTATTACAATGTTTCCGATCTTGAAGCTACGGGGGAACAGGTGCCAGCGCTGCGCCTTGCGAACCACTTCGGGCGTTATCTCGGTAAGGGTATATCCAATAAACTCCTTGCCCTGATGCTCATCGCAGAACTTATGTATGTAATCCTGACTCTTCAGCGGCAAGTCCGCGCCCGACAGCAAGTGATAGTACGCATATGGCCCGCACTTGACCGCAGCCTGAAACAACGCATACTCGGCCTCCACCACGCTCAAATCGCCCCAGCGCACATCAACCCTGTCGTCAAGTATGGTAAGTCCTGCCCTCTGCGTATGCAGCTCAGGCAAATTCCTCACCTTGGCATCAATATGCACATAGATGTCATTACGCTCATCATCTATGCAATTGATAAGCGTATCAAGCAGTTGCCACTGATTGTGCGCCAATATCAGATATGCGTGCCTCATAATTGCGAAATTACATAACTTTTCCCATAAATTGCGATAACGCCGCAGAAATAATAAGCCCTTTTTATGCAAATTCGGAATCCGATGGCAAAATTGCATAACTTTTCTTCTTCAGGCAGAGTGCCGTGAGCACAATGCAGCAATTCGCACACCATTTCCCATTCAGGCAGAGTATTGTGAGCAGATTGCGGCAGATTGCACACCATCTCCTATTCAGGTAGGGTGCTGTGAGCAGATTGCGGCAAATTGCACACCTGACCTCATTCAGGTCACGCGACCTTCTTTGTTTTCGCAAATCCACCTTATAGTGCAAATTTATTGCAATTACAGATTGTTTTTACACATAATTACATACCTTTGTATCACGAATTAAAAACAAATACCACAATGAAAGAAATCACAATTGACGATGTCAGGAACTTCCTTAGTAGTATGAATGTCAAATGAAAGAAAAAATTCCAAGTCCATTCAGAGATTGCGAGGCGCATTTGAGGAGAGTGCCCGACACAATGGAGTTCCGTGGTAAGACTTACCACTTTTTGAATCACATTTATGTTTGCGACGAGAGTGGTGAGGAGTTTACTGACGAGGCGACAGGTGAAATCAATTTTGCCCAAATCTATAATCAGTATCGGGAAGAGAACAACATCCCATTCGTAAACGAGATAATCAAATTCCGTGAGGATTGCCAGCTGTCAAAGGCCGATATGGGAAGACTCCTTGGTTTCGGCGAGAATCAGTACTACCGCTATGAATTGGGTGAGGTGCCATCGCCATCCAACGGCAAACTAATGCGCACGTTGATTGACAATCGCGAGGCTCTTGCCAACTCCATCAAGGAGAGCTCAATCAAAGACAGCAACAAGGACAAAGCGTTGCAGGCATTAAACAGACTGACTGCAAAAGAGCAGGAGGAAAAAGCGATTTTCAACCTGCTCTTCCCTAAAAGACAAAGTATTTACAACGGATACGCTTTGACCAGTGTGAATAAAGTAAGGCAGATGATATTGTATTTCCTAGGACGGATGCCCGTAGGGTACAAGACTGCACTGAACAAGCTGATGTTCTATGCGGATTTTCTTATGTACAAGGAATATGGCACAGGCATCAGTGGATTGACATACAGCGCACTGCCATACGGAAATGTGCCAAACAATTACAAGTTGTTATACGGTGTTTTCAACGAAGTGGATGAGATAGACGAGGAAAAAACATATTTCAAACCGCTCAGTGTATGCGATGTAAGCATATTCAACGAAAAAGAAAAGAAAGTTCTGGATTACGTGGCGACCAGAATGGCGAGACAGTCGTGCGCCGCATTGTCCGAGACTAATCATACGGAAGACGCCTGGCTGAAATACAAGCACAACGCCAAATTATTGGTACCATTCAGTGAGGCGTTCAGCCTGCGCGGGTTAAGTAGGTCAGATGGAGGGTCAGAGGGACAGGTACCGCGACCCGAAATCGGGCCACATTGACCTATGGTTTTGGCACCCGGCAAATCCGCAACTAGGAAACAATAATTCCATAACTGGGGAAAAAAAATACCACCGAATGGGACTTTTTTCGATACAGGTTATGGCACCAAAATGGCTGGGTATTGACACCTTTGAAAAAAAGTTTTTGCGGTTTTTCCTCCATTCTTCCACACATAGTCATAACTCACTAATACAGGTACAGATACAAGGTGGAAGATGTCAGAGCTATCTTCCACACATCTTCCGCATTCCTGCATCAGACGATGTTCACTCGCGGTCACCTATACCACTAATACACAATGCATTGCACACATAGCCGTAGCCAAAAACAGTCGAATTTGTCGCCGAGCCATTGTAGTATGAAAAACGCTTTCTACCTTTGCAACATCGGGAATCAAGAGTTCTAGAGTTCAAGAGTTCCTAATACTATTAACAACCAAAAACGTTCAATCTATGAAAACGAATGCAAACTTACAACAAACAGAATCCATCCAAGAGCAGACAGAGATGCTCGATGAGTTCCTTGAACAAAACTACGAGTTCAGGCACAACCTGTTGTCTGACAAGTATGAGATGCGCGAGCGCCGGAAGGACGGAGAGCCTGTGGAGTTCCGTCCCGTTACGCGCGAGACCGTCAACACCATCGCACTGCGCATAAAGCGCGAGGGGCTGGAGCTCAGGAGCATACGTCAATGTATGGAGGAGCACATCTACAGCGAGGAGACGCCTCAGTTCTGTCCTATCCGCAACTATCTTGAATCGCTGCCGGAATGGGATGGAAAGGACCACGTGTCTATACTGTTCGCCCGCATTCCAGGGGTAACAAGCCAGCAGAAAGAGTTGCTGGCCACCTGGCTACGCTCGTGTGTGGCACACTGGGCGGGCATCGACACCATTCACGCAAACGAGTGTGTGGTGACACTCATTGGAAGCCAGGGATGTGGCAAGTCCACCTTCTGCGCACGTCTGCTGCCGCCATCACTCAGGATGTACTACCTTGACCACATCAATCTGGGCAACAAGAACGATAAGGAGATGGCACTCACCGGCAACCTCATCGTGAACATAGACGAGCTGGACCAGATCAGGCACTCGCAGCAGGCAGAGCTGAAGCAGACGCTGTCCAAAAGCACGGTGAACGGCCGCCCCATCTACGGCAGGGCACAAGTGCAAAGGCGCAGGTACGCATCGTTCGTCAGTACCACGAACAACCTCAGGCCACTGGACGACTGTACCGGAAGCCGCAGGTTCCTGTGCGTGCAGATTCCCGACGGCAACATCATTGACAACTGCGGTGAGATTGACTACGGCCAGCTATACGCTCAGGTGCTACGCGAGATAAACGTTGAGGAGAAGCGCTACTGGTTCACCAACGCCCAGGTAGCGTTGATTGAGCGCAACAACATAGCCTACCAGCGAGTCATCAATATGGAGAGTATGGTGGAATTCTGCTTCCGCCGTCCTGAGGATGACGAGAGCGTCAGCCCTATGTACATCAAGGAGATTGTAAGCCGCCTTAAGAGCGAGTTCCCCGACATCAGCTCAAGCAAAGGACTATTCGTAAGTGTGGGCCGCACACTGAAAGGACTGGGTTATGAGCGCAAGACGATGAGACAGGGAAACGTCTATTATATCATACCTAAACTAAAAGAAGCCGTATGAGAATAGATGAATTTGAAAGACAGCTGGACGAGATGCAGAACACGTCTCCATTCAGGTATAAACTATGCACACAGGCAGACAAGTGCCCATTTGCGAATCAATGCCTCAGAGCCCTTGCATTCGCCAATCATAAGGACGATGAGTTCCAGGAGGTAGTCAACCCTGCGCGCCAGCACATAACGGAAAACGGCTGTGAGTACTTCAGACCCGACAAGACCTGCACATACGGATACGGATTCCGCCAGTTCTACTCTACATTAGACCGTGAGCAGAGATACCAGTTCCGAGAGGCATTCAGCAGCGCAACCAGCAGGACACAGTTCTACGAGATGAGAGCAGGCAACAGGCTCATCACGCCCGGGCACATTGAGAAAGTCATCAAGGCGGCCCGAGCTGTGGGCATCACCCTGCCGGATGATTGGCTGGATATCAGCTATCAGGTCCGTGACTGGTAAAAAGCGCGTAAAACGGTGGAAGAAAGGTGGAAGATGCGAAAAACATCTTCCACCTTCTATTTATATGCATACCAGCACGTTACAGCCGCTTGTGGAAGAATTGAAGAAAATCGCGAAAAAATAATTTCAGTTTGAAGGAGGGTCAGAGGGACAAGTACTATGCCCCTATTAACCCATTAAAAATTTTCGTGTCTACTTTTTGAGGCTGGTACATTGCTGCTTCTGGAAAATTCTAAATGCCGGAGTAAAATAATTACAAACGACCGAATGAAATTATTACAAACAACCGAATACAATCATAATTTTGTATATATTTGCATAGCGTAAAACAATAAACGTTTTTGCAGAATATGTATAAAAAAAGAATTGCAGATGGCTTGCTGGCCAGAAAAATTGCAGGGAAAGGGGCTGTTCTGGTAGAAGGCCCGAAATGGTGTGGGAAGACTACAACCGCCACACAGCAGGCAAAAAGTCTATTGGACCTTGGTGACAGCAAAGTCTTGAAGAACAGCAGGACGATGTTCGAGATTGACCCAGACGTTCTTCTGGATGGAGTGACGCCCCGGTTGATTGATGAATGGCAGACTATTCCTGACCTATGGGATACAATCCGCAGTTCTGTTGACAAAAGAAGCGCGCCATCACAGTTCATTCTCACAGGGTCAGCGGTAACGCCGGAAGCTGAAGAGACCGTTCATAGCGGCACCGGTAGGATTGGACGGCTCAGAATGCGAACGATGAGCCTTTATGAGTCTGGTGAATCATCCGGATCGGTCAGCATAGAAGACCTGTTCAACGGCAATAGAATCAATCCCCAACGAAATGCCTTGTCAATAGAGGATATTGCATATCTGGCATGCCGGGGAGGCTGGCCTGCCGCAACCATGATGGAAGGTGAGATAGCGCTGGACCAGGCTATCGACTATTATGATTCCGTAGTGGATTATGACATCAAGAGGGTTGACGGCGTAAGACGCGATTCACAAAGGGCACGCAGGCTCCTCCGTTCATTTGCAAGGAATATAGCCGCGCAAGTGTCATACGCTACATACAAAGCGGATATGGCAAGCAATGACTCCGATACTTTAGATGAGGATACTGTAGCGGACTATATCAAAGCCTTGAAGAAATTGTATGTTGTAGAAGACCTGGAGGCCTGGAATCCGAACTTGAGAAGCAAGTCTGCCATCCGTACCAGCGACACCAGGCATCTGGTTGATCCGAGCATTGCCACAGCAGCCTTAGGCATAGGTCCAAGGGACCTGATAAACGATCTTGAGACATTCGGATTGATATTTGAGGACATGGCTGTGAGAGATCTTAGGGTATATGCGGAAGCTCTATCTGGAAAACTCTACCATTACCGTGATAACACGGGAGTGGAGTGCGATGCCGTGCTTCACAGAAGAAATGGCACATACGGGCTAATAGAAATCAAGCTGGGAGGAGAGAAGAAGATAAATGAAGGTGTTGAAAGTCTTATGACTTTAGCAGATAAGATTGATACTACAAAGATGTCAAAGCCTTCATTTATGATGGTGCTTACAGCCGTGGGAGATTATGCGTACACCCGACCTGATGGAATACATATTGTCCCAATAGGTTGTTTAAAAAACTAAGAATTAATCAGTACACAAGTTTGTGGACCACAAACTTATGAACCAGACCTAATCTTCCGTCCTCTGTAAAGCCGCTGTGCCGTATCAATAAGCCAGCGCCCCGCCGCAGTCTTATACACCCGCCATAGGCACAGCATCTTCTTATTGACACACCACTCCGCCTTGACCTCATCAGGCAGAGAGTCATAGGTGCGCCACCACTGGCCGAACTTAACGGTAAAGAGGTTCCAGGGCTTGCCACCGGTATAGTGAATGGTGGCATCAGTCTGCACCTGATTCCACAACGACTCGGAATACTGCGCCACAAAATCTGCCTTATACTGCGGCAGGAAGAATGTGCGTATGCCGTTATACAACGGGCTGAGCGGCACTACCCTGCCCTGACATACCTGATTCAAGGCATCCTGATCAGGGAACTCCAGCCAGTCAACACGGCAGGCATCCATCAGACGCTGACTTACATTCCCTGCCCGCATCGCCGCAAGGTTCATCAACAGGAAGCCCGAGTTGAAATATGTGCGCGGATTGCAGCCCAACGCCTTGAAGCGCTCAGCCTGATTCTCTATCGGTGCCTCGAACACCACGCCGAGGTAATTGTCACCTAAATCGGTCTCAATGTATAGCCGCGATACGTCCTGACGGATTATCACATCGCAGTCAACATACAGCACCTTGTCGTACTCCGGCAATATCTCAGGCAGCAGCAGGCGGAACGATGCGGCCTCGGAGTATCGCGGATCGGTATATACATCCTTCAGGCGGCCCCCAAGGTTGATGTACTCGAATTCCAGACGGCCGGCACCAAGGCGCGACAGCTTGTCCTGCATACGCTGCGGAATAGGCTCGGAAACCAAACAAATTATGCGGAACTGACCGGCTGAACTGTCAAGCAGGGAGCGCAGCGTTGTGGCAGCCGGCACGAAATAGTTGGGAGTGAATGCTATGACTATGGGAATCATATATTATTTTTTATCAACCCGTCCGCCACTGACAAAGGCCAACGTCTTTGGCATAAACCTATTCAGGAGCCAATATATAAACAGGCAGGCAATCAGCACCACCACAGGTACGAACAGATATCTTATCCACGAACCTAATAACCCATCGCCGAACACACGCAGAAACAGGCCTTTGGTCCAGCCTAGAATGTAAATCTCGTGTGTGGCATAAATAATGAATACGGCAGATGCCAGATTGCACATTCTGCTGCAACGATTCTCGTTATCAATAAGTTTATCGCAGATATTCATAAAGGTAATCATACCAAACGGATAGAAGGCACGCAACAGCCATTCGTGATATGCGGATGAATTCCAGTATGAGGCAACCAACAAGGTAATCACTGCAATAACAGCGGCTGGCCACTTGATGCTACGGCACAACTGTAACATATTAACGCGATATATACCCATCCAGGTACCCACACCGAAAAAGAATATAGCTCTCATTGCCGGGAGGGACGGATTCAACGGAGATGCATAAGCCGCAAAAAGTAATGCCAGACTAAGCCACTTAAACCTTTTAACCACAAAATACCATAATGGAGCAAGAATGGACATAAGCATCAAGTCGCGCATAAAATAAAGCGGAAAATTAGCAGGACCGGACCAAAACCAATTTACCACATTCAACTGACGCACGTATGCCATTCCCTCGTCCTCGCCAAGACCAAGCTTAACAAATATCCAGCTTTTTATTATGGTTGCTACTATTACCAGCAGGTTCCATATCAAATACGGTATCAACAGTGAATTAACGCGCTTCTTCCACTTACCTAATACCCAGCTAAAGCTGAACTCACCATCCTTCAGATTACGGAATAACAAGTATCCTGAAAAAGCATAGAACCAACATACCGCTATTCTGGCAAAATTATGAGATACCATCTCTGAGAAGAAATGATAAGCGTTCCAACCAGATAATTCATTTGTAATCTCTACATTGCCAAAACCTAATGAATGCGCAAACACAACCAAGACAATAAGCGGGAACCGCATTGCCTTAATCAAAGTAAACTGACGGGAATCAAGTGTATTATTCATTTTTCAACAATTTTGCTGACTAACCATTCCTTTGACGAAGCGACCTTGTCAGAAATGACTTGATCGATTTCTGCATAATCAATAGGAAGTAGAATATCTTCTGAGTATTTGCACACCAGTCTATTACCAATCCCGAGATTGTCAAGCATACTTTTCATTCTTATGTTGATGTGCTCCTTCCTGTTTACGACACAGAAAGGTTTCTTGAATATCAAGGAGAAGGCTGTGGCGTGAAAAGAATTGCTGATGATAAAAGATGCTTTGGAAATCAATCTGACGAAGTCTTCCGGACCGGAAGTGTTGAAATTCTTGTCCGCCCATCTACACATATATGCTCCGATAGCATATATTTTCCAGCCTGTTTTCGCTTTTATTTCTACAGCAATTCTTTCTATTGTCGGAGACTCATCCGTAAGATAGACAAGAATGTAATCTGAATGGGGTTTCAAAGTGCTTAGTGTTGCCTCATACTCCCATTCATCTTTATCAATTAGGAATACCGGGTCACACACATCAACTCCGGATGTATGCCCTAATTCCTCCAATAGATGCAAGGATGCCTTCTCTCTTATTGATATTGCGTCAAAATGAGATATTTTTTCTCTTACAAAGTCAAAAGCATCGATGGCGATGTCATTTGTCGCGAATGATGCGGCATAGCTGATACGTCTAGTAGTCTTTTCTCCGAAGTCAAGATAGAATGCCGGATCCTTGCCATTCTGGAACTGAGTATTCCAGATTTGATCACTGCCGGCTATATAAATGTCCGCGTTCGGAGGACTGTCGTGCAATTCCTGATATGTACCATAACGGGGTGTCAATTTGAAGTGCGATGAATTGAAACGATCGTAGGCCTTTTTACGTCTTACGGCAGGAATCCTCTTTGGAAGTTTCAGAAGAATATAAATCCATCTGAGGAATGGTTTATTATATTTCCCACTGACAAATGTGAGAGGATAGTATCCGAAGGGTGTCAAGTAGTCCGGTTTATAGTCGATGATTTCAACATCGTGACCTAAATCGGTAAGGAATTTCAAGAGCGCAAACGCCTGAAGCGAGGCTCCATAGTTATTCACGTCGTGACAGGTGATGGTCTTGATAATCATTATCCTTTGGATTTGATAGAAATATTTGTGATTCGCGAGACAAACTCATAACTGCGGACAAAGATGGATGGTTTCAGCTTATGTAATATCCACTTTGTCCTTTTTATCCCGCCATTCTTGAATAATTTCCAGAACAAATCGGAATACTGTGATTTTGAAGTGGACGTTTCAATCCCATGATTGCCGGAAAGTGCTTTTTCATAAGAAGATTCTATTCTGACAAGATCAACGGACCCTATCAAGGCCTTCCCTTTTTCTGTGTATGCCAGGACTAAAGAAACACCTTTGTCTCTATCCAATTCTGGATGAGCATTCTCAATTCCCCAAAAATCTCCCAAAGCAATATCACTGCCACTTCTCCCACATTTTGCAGGGCAATCGTGGCAAGACCTACGGAGCATCAGATTTTGAAGGAATCCGTTGATGTAGATGTTGGTTTTCATCGGGTCCCTAAAGCCCTCTCGCATCCCGGTTTCGTCCGAACAATAGGCCGAAATATCATATTGTCCCCATCCGTATTTCTTGTCTCTGAAGGAAATTGCTGAAACATATTGAGGCTGAAGGTCTTTGAATATGTACTTGTCTCTATATTGTCTCCACACTAATGGGCTTGGAACTCCGTGACAGACGACTTCAACAGTAGTGAGATTGTCGTATTCCCTGGAGAGGAAGTGCTTCAATCCTGCAATCTGGCAGGATGTTCCTGAAAACAGCACCAGTCTTCCTTGTTTAAGAAAGCCAAGTACAAGTTGAAACGAAAAGCCAAGATTGCTCTGAACATACTTTGAACCTTGGAATAATACGATATCCTCAATTCTCTCAATGAAATCATGAACAACGTTCCAGTTTTTGTCAAAACGAGCGCCAAACACCACGCCTCCTTTTTTAAGAATTTCTTCTGCAAGTACAGGAAACACTCCTCCCGATGTGCTTGACCGCCTGTTCTGTTCGTCCTTTGAGTACGCTGCATATGTGGAAAGAGGAGCCCGCTCGGGAAAAGGATTCTCATAGGGGCATACCTTATTGCATTTTCCACAATCAATGCAGACTTCTTTCTGGACAACAGGATAATCAAAACCCTGTTCATCCTGTTTAAAAGAGATGCATTTTTTAGGGCAAACCTGGATGCATGCCGAACAGCCACAACATTTGATTGATTGAATCATAATGAGAATTAAGCTCAAGGATTTTTCTTGATTATCTCAAGGATGGAAACGTATTGCGCATTTGATGAACAAGTGTCTCTGTTGATTGAAGATAACAGCCGTGAGGAATTGCTTTCGTTTAAAAGATTAAGAATCTTTTCGGCAATTTCCTTATGATTATGAGGATTATTAATGATATCGTCAGAGCCTGTTCTCATAATACCCAAAGCGCCAACGTTTTTTGACATCAGAAGAGCGCAATTGCAATTTAAGGCATCCGCAACAACAAGCCCGAAGGATTCAACCTCGGAATTAATGACAACCAAAGCGACATTGTCTAAAGAAGAATAAAAATCATCTTTTGCAAGATGCCCCATTTGTGTCACAAATGGGAATTGCATCAGATTGTCATTGTCTGAATACATCCTTCCGTATGCCTTTATGGAGATATCAAATCCTTTCTCACGAAGGATTTCCACGGCTTTGCATACGTCAAGATTGTTTTTAATCATTCTGTTTCCGCCAGCTAAGGCAATACTGTATGGCTCTTTTTCACGTTTCTTCCGGACATTAATCTCTATTCCGTTATTTGCAAAAACAATCTTGTTCGCGTAATTTGGGAATCTTTCCTTTAACCACAGTGCATAGTTCTCAGAAACAGCAATGATTTTTGATGAAAGTGCCAGAATATTATCTTCAAGAATGAGCGTTTTGGAGGAAGCGTTAAGTTTGTTTATCTCATTCTCAAAACGCATGCACCCATGCATAAGGTAGAAAATTCTTTTCTTGAGTATCTTGAAGATGTAATACTCCGCGCTGTTAATTTGCCCGGATATTATGATATCACGATATTTGATATCTTTAATAAACCGCTCTATTTTTTTGATAACTTTATTCGTAGAGCGAATATAGTCCAAACGTTTGTCTGCGACCTCAATTAGTGACCGATTGACATTTGACGGACCAGAATTCTGCAGATATGTACCCAACAAATAGACTTTTCTCATTTTTCGTAACTTTCCAAATAGTGTGAAGCGGTTATGCGGATGTCATACTTCTCGAATGCGCTTTTGCATGATTTTGACATTCCCTTGAGACCATCCTCGTCAATTTGCAAGAATGTCTTCATTGCTTCTGTGTAAGAATCTTCGTCTGCACATTTGGAAAGGATGCCTATGCTTGGCGTTACAACATCAACTATCCCTCCGACTGGAGTGCAAATTGGAATACATCCTACGGCTAATGACTCAAGAAGCACTACAGGCAGACCTTCATACACAGATGACAGGCACATACCGTCGGCTTTTGCCAGTAGCGTTGGAACATCATCTCTCTGGTCAAGGAAGATTATCCTGTCTGAAAAATATGGTTTCATCTCATTATATATACCTACGTCCTGAATGCATCCTGCAATATACAACTGAACATCATATCCTTCTTTAATGAGCCGGTCAAATACCCGGCAAAGCATAACCTGATTCTTTGCCTGACATACTCTTCCTGCATTCAAGAATACCTTTGTATTGGAAGAGACCCGTTCAATTGTATCAGGGTATTCTGTATTAATAGTCGGCTTTGATATTCCATTCATTATCATGTAACTGGAACAGCCATATAATTGTCTGAAAGATTCCTGAGAAGCCGGAGAGATTGTAATAGCCCGTATCCAACCTTTTATAAAGAATGCTTTTTTAATTCTGATAAGCTTAATATCCCAAGGAGGGCTTTCGTGGAAAGCATCACTATGCAGGGTGTAGAAGAAAGTCACCTTTTTATGAAGCAGCCATATCGCAATAATATAGTAATAAAAATAACCGTGTATATGAACAATATCATAATGGCCCTTTTGTATGGTAAAAAACACCTTGATGATTTCCTTAAAAGGCTTCTTGGTATCATCAGTTTTCCCAAGATCAAGTGTTTTTACAGAAGAGGAAAGTTTATGGAAGAACAGGTCGTCACTCTTCGGTTTGAATATGGTGCCGACAGTCACATTCTGAGTTTTTGCCATCTCATTGGCGAGATTGCAGACCATAGATTCTATACCGCCAGCACCGAGCGATTTGTGAAAATGAAGGATTTTCATTTCTCCACAATTTTAGCGGGTACGCCTACCACCGTTACGCCAGGCTCTAGAACGTCCGTAACAACAACGGCCCCTGCCCCTATTCTAATGCCGTCGGCAATTCGTATTCCGCCAAGTATCTGGGCAAACTGTCCGATATCAACATTGTTCCCAATAATAGGCGAGTCATCTGGGTATCCGCCAGTACTGCCAATGCAGCAGTTGCCGTGGATAATGCAATTCTTGCCTATTCTGGCCTTGGGATTCACGATGACAGAACCATAATGCTCTATCTTAAGCCCTTCGTCAAAACATCCGGCGCTGATTATGAACCCAAGTTTTGCTCCCAAACGGTTTTTTCGGGATTTATACCAGAATCTGAAAATGCCGGAATGGGATTCCTCTCCTCGAAGCATCTTGATGTACTTACGAATATAATACCCCTCAGGGCGGATTATAAATTCAAGTATTTGTTCTTTCATATTATGTTAATTCCAACCATAATTACCACTTGTATTTTCAAATGAATACTATCAAGAAAAGTTTATAGGTAAGTTACGAAATATCACATATTATTTCTTCTAAATAACGCGAATCACACAAAGAAGTTGATATTCTACCAGTTTTTACTTCGTTTACATATTTGTTTTTAACTGGAATTTTCTCTTTAGCTCCCATCAAATACCATTCATATTCTATATCGACATGTCCTATGTCAACAGCCTGAATACCGCAGACTGAAAGATCATAAGCCAAAACTGTAGCAGTCTGCCCTAAAGCGAGTAGTACTAATCTATCCTTTGAATTAGCTTTAACAATTTGAAGAATCTTGTCATAACAATCAAACGCATTTGCAGCGGGACAAATGATACGTCTTACACTGGTAGAGTTATTGAACAAATCGTTTCCAATACCTAAACGACTATATTTTCCTTCAACTATTAATATATCTCTACTGTTCCATATCATTTTTAACCTATTGATATAGTACGGAAAAGAAGTAATATCAGTTCTATGAAGATAGAATCTGGTAAAAGTAGTATCACCACATATCTTACCGTTTTGAAACAATTCATCCAGCATTCCCTTCCTAGACAAATACTCTCGCATAAAAAACAAGCGATCATACCCAGAATACACTGAAGCTTTCTTAAAAGGGAATGGTAAACATACCAAAAGATTATCATTTTGACTAATTAACACCTCGTATAAACGTTTTGACAATTCCACATCAAAATCCTGAAATGAATCTACGCCAAAATTTTCTTTATTACCTTTATCCAACCAATGGCTAATCATTTGTAATTCTCCATCACCGAACCGACATACAGAGCATTTATTATCAAGAATATAATTACATGTTTGTAAAGAATCTAATATATTCATCTCATTTCTAGTTCGTCTAGTTCTTATATAACGGAAATAATACCCAGGAGAGTAAACTAGGCGCCATACTACATTCTTTATTTTTTCAAGGAAATTATTAAGCATATCTCGAATCAAATATCTTTAACACTTCAGAATTTGAAGAAAATTTTCTTGCAAACAGATAATCGGATTTTGTTAATACATTCAAATCATCAAGCCCCAATTGTACCGCATTGGCACCATCAAACCTAACATATAACAGATTGATGCAATTTCTAATCTTGAACCTTTGTCCACAAGCTGATAATTCAGTAGGAACAAAATACTCGTCACCACAAAAAGTATTTTTATACTTTCTCAATATTACTCTCTTGTTGTCAACTAGATATTTCACAGCGCTATGTGTTAACGAGACCCAATTATCGGCTTTTACGAATGAAGTCATCGCATTGCGTTTAACACCTATATAATGTTGGAAATTCAAGCTAAAACTCCAAAAGACCTGAACACAATTTCTCACAAAAACCAGCTTTGAATTATACCAACGCATAAAAAAATGATATGTCTGCAATTTATTCGACACATCTTTAGCGTCATATTCCCATAAACGCATTATCTCCATTCCTTTATTTGCCTCAAAAAAAGAATTAATTGACGATAATGTCTGTATTGGCAAATGTGTACCTGATATCAAATGATAATAATCATACACATCATTCTTAATCGCAGTTTCAAATAGCAATAATTCGGTCTCTATCTGACTTACATGCCCCCAACGGACATCAATGCGCCTGTCAAGAACATACAATTTGCTTCTCACAGTATTCAACGATGGTACCTCTTCGACCTTCTTATCTATGTGAACAAAAATATCATTGCAAAAATCATCTAATTTACTTACCAACAAACGAAGCACATCAAATTCGTTATGAGCTATTATCAAATATGCGTGTCTCATATCAGCAACGCCTTATCTTCGTATTATACCAATGACAAGCAAAATGAATGCCTTGACAAACGGAACAATTACAAGAAATAACAAGATTATAATCCGCCATTCGTCCGATAAAATAAGTAGATAATAGGAAGCTAAATATATTCATACAATACTATCGAACAACTATATTCTTTGATGCAATAAACTTTTCCAATTTACAGACCTGCAAAACAGAGAACAGTAAACTTCTAAAATAATCCACAAAACAACATATGAGCAATATTAACACCGGTACTAATGCCGCAATCAAAATCCATAGCGGTGTGTTCCAATATGTTGCAGGGTCTATTATTCGATTCCAAAGAATATGCCTGAAATAGCGGTTATCGTGAATCAGATACACGGCAAAAGTATATGGTGCTATTTTACACAAGAAATTGCATAAGAACCCAGCTTTAAACTTCTGTTTTCTGAACCAAAGGAATAATGCAGTACCCGGAATAATAGAAAAAGCATTATAGCCCACCGAAAAGCCGCCATATATAGTTCCGTCTTCAATTCTCAAAAAATTAACGGCTATTCCTAGCAAAGACTGAAACAGTATGCAACTAATAAAAATCCAGCCACAGTAGTTTTCAACAAATGACGGCAGCTTGAACTTTCTGATATAAGAAGCTATAAAGAACAACATTATAAACGAAGCGACAGAGAGCGGACTGTCTGAAAAGAAAGTATTGCCATAAGGTATGCCGCAAGTGATGGTAACTGTCAAAAAAGCCTGCACACCTATAGCGATAGCCAATCCTTTTTGACTTAAGGAATTGACAATGACAGACATTAGTGGAGCTAACAAAACCAACGCCAAGTATTTTGTTACGAACCAATATTGGTCTGATCCAATTGGCGCAAAAGATAAAAGAATATCTTTTATTGAAATATCATCAAAAAAAGAAGACACAACAGCCAATACTACAGAATAGAACATTGTCTGAGCCCAAATTTTGAACATTTTATCAAATCTGAGTACATTACTCTCACATATAAAATAGCTGGAAATGAGTACAAAACATATTACACCCATTGCGGCCAGAGGATCAAACAGCAAATAAAGATATGAATTAACCCCGCCGTTGGCAAAAGACACTTGGATAGGACCGACATTATGATGAGTAGTACCCCAGCCATCAAAATGTGCGATTACCACAAAAAGCATCGCCAAGACACGCAACACTTCTAAATTAGGTTGTCTTTTATTAATGTAGCTTTGTAATGTACTCATTTACTATGAAATTTGCTGACAGAAATATTATAGGGACTGTCGTTTAATGTTTTCAATTTGAGCGAGGCAGCGACTGGTTCCATCCGTTTTCTGCATCCGGCTCATCAAAATTACGTTTTTATATCTCATTCCGGCCGTTTCGGTCGGTTTTT
>CALDKD010000036.1 GCA_937898885.1 uncultured Bacteroidales bacterium
TGAATAATCTGGTAGCGTTTCTTGCGGACAACGTTGGCAAGTTGAACTCTGCCACGAGCATTATGAACACCATGAAAGCCCAGGGACAGAATGTAGCCACAAAGATAATCCTTGATTACATATCATTCTTTTCGGAAGCATATCTCCTGAGTGACGTCCGAAGATATGATATCCACGGGAAAAAGGAATTTGAGTTCAACGACAAGGTTTACTTCAGTGACTTGGGGATTCGCAACACTATTGTTGGTGGCGAACGGTCAAAGGACATCGAGAAAGTTATCGAGAACGTTGTTTACAACCAGCTTGTTTACGATGGCTTTACCGTTAGGGTCGGACAGCTGCGGGCTGGGGAGATAGACTTTGTATGTACTAAACCGGGACAGAGAATATATGTTCAAGCCTCTTATCTGATATCGGACGAAAGCACGAGAGAAAGAGAATTCGGTAATCTCAAAAAGATTAATGACAATTATCCGAAGTATGTCATTTCAATGACACCTCTTGTAAAGAGAAGTGATGACGACGGAATTTTCCACCTTTCATTAAGGGAATTCCTTTATTATGGCTTATGATGGGGTTTAACGCTCCTCACCATATCTGGTGTCCCGATATGACAAAGCCGCCTAACGATATCTGTTATGTGGCTCCAGAGAGAATCTTCGTTGATAATCAGCCCTCGAATTCTATGAGTGTGAGGGAAAATTGTTAACTTAGCCAGTTAAATTGCAATACTTTGTATGAACTTCAAAAGATTTGTTATTATGAGCGTGCTTTCAATCATTGCCATCCTTGTTGTGCTTGGCATCGCATTTTGTGGAATACTGTTCAAAGCAAGTATCAGCAGCAACAAAGGAGGTGAATATGCTGCCCATGCTGTGTCCAGGTTACAACTGTCTCTAGAAGGGAATGAGGCTATCGAGGTTACGGGTATGTCAGAAGAATTACTTAAGACCGTTCTTGATGAATTCGCGGGAATGTATGACCAAGATGGAGACAAAGTAGTTCGTCCTGTAATATCCAAACTTGATGATAATTCATTCATACTCCGTTTCCATGAAAATGAAGACTATGATGTTTTCCGTTACTATATCAATTATTTAAGATACTGCAGGAAGGGTACTAAATTCCAAGTGAAGGGATGGGCAAGGCTAGTCAATTCAAGCCAGGATCCAACCGATTTTGCAACATGCAATGTAATGTTCTTTATGCCTGAAGAAGACACCGAATATGATGTAGTATATTTTGTTACCGAGTTCGGAGGTGTTTATAAGGCTCCGTTCTATGGCGATCAAGACAGAATATATGAAACGACACCTGACATTACCTGCAAATACCAACCAAATCCTATGGATAAGTACTAAAATTCCCATTTATCTAACAGTTTTTCAATCATTTCATTCATAAAGTCTCTTTTTCTCAAATATACATTTTTCCCTTGAGATAATCAAGGTGATATTCCTTCTGTTTTCCAAATATAAATAGTTTCTAAGCCGCAATTCTCACGGCCCGATACCGATTCGTATTACTACGGTGATGATGACGAGGATTATGACCCATACTGTTCTATAGGTGATTACAGATGCAATGAGTTCCTTGCTGACAGTGGAGTGCATCTTGATGACATCAATCGTGTCGTTGATAAGGTGCTTGCAGAATCATCGGACATTGACCGTACAATATACGAGATGATTTTGGAGCAATATGCTCCAAGAGAAATATGCGAGATTGTAGGTCTTACATCAGGTGCGGTATCTGTCAGACTTCACAGACTTCGCAAGAAGTTGAAGGCGGAGCTTAGAGACTACTTGAACGAGTACGGAATGGCTGCGTGAACCTATCACGCATTTTCTGGCGGCACATTGATGGTTTATGCCACAATGTACCGCCTTTTCTTTTTTTATTTGTTACCTTTGAGTCTCGTAATGGTTAGTAGTATTGAGAAGCGCGATGGCAGCGGTCGCAGCCGTATCAGCATCCAGACGCTCTGACCTTACCACCTTACCACCTTAACGCAGACATTTTATATCCTTAACGGTACAAGCATCCTGATATGGCTCCGATAGATAATGACTGATTCCATATACAGTACAGCCTGATTTTGCCCAAAATGGAATTTTGTGATATTTTTACATCGGTATATATGTAAAAATGTGATATTTTACTATATTCGCACCTGTAAAAATGTGATTTGATGGAATTGCTCAAAAGAAAGATTGATTCATTCCTTGCTGATTGGAAGAATCTTGAAGGACATAGGCCGCTTATTGTAAAAGGTGCGCGTCAGATTGGCAAGACCGAGTCAATCAGAGCGTTTGCCTATAAGAACTATGACTCTGTCATTGACATCAACTTCGTTCTACAGAAAAAGTACCGGGGCATTTTTGAGGATGGCTACGAGGTAGAGCGCATCATCAAGAACATATCTCTTCTTGATCCGTCGTTTTCTTTCATTCCCGGCAAAACCATTCTGTTTTTCGATGAGCTGCAGGCCTGTCCTGATTGTGCCACATCGCTCAAATCCTTTATGATTGACGGCCGGTACGATGTGATATGCTCAGGCTCGCTTATGGGGATCAGCTACAAAGACATCGAGTCAAACAGCGTGGGATATAAGGAAGACTATGAGATGCATTCTATGGATTTTGAGGAATTCCTTTGGGCATTGGGGTATGATGATGCCAGGGTAGAGGACCTGTACTGTCACATGAAAGAGCTTGTCCCGTTTTCCCAACTTGAGATGAAGGTATTGCTGGAACACTTCCACGACTATATGACCATTGGAGGAATGCCTGCGGTGGTGGCCTCGTTCATCAGGAACGGGAACTTTTCAGGAACGCTTTCCATGCAGCGACAGCTGCTCAAAGATTATGAGGATGACATCACCAAATATGCCGAAGGACTAGACAAGGCAAAAGTGCGGAATGTATATAATCACATATCCGTCTTTCTGGCCAAGGACAACAAGAAATACCAGATAACCAAGGTGGCCAAAGGTGCACGGAGCCGTGAGTATATAGGTACCATAGATTGGCTTTCCGATGCCGGCATCGTGAATGTCTGTCACTGCCTAGCCAACGTTGAGCTTCCGTTGAAGGGAAACTATGAGGCGAATAACTATAGGATTTATTACCGCGATACAGGCCTTCTAATAGCTTCCTTGGATGATGAGGCACAAGAGGATCTCCGTGCGAACAGGAATCTCGGAACATACAAAGGGGCCATATACGAGAATATCGTTGGCGATATGCTTGTGAAGCAAGGCTATGAGCTGTACTTCTATAAGAACGAGCAGGGTACCCTCGAGATGGATTTCTTCGTGAGAGACAAGGACTCACTCATTCCAGTAGAGGTAAAGGCGTCAAACGGTGCCACCGCCTCTCTTACCAATCTGATAACAAAGGATAAGTATCCCGACATCAGGTACGGCATCAAGCTGGCAGAGCGGAATATCGGATTCGAGAACGGATTCTATACCTTTCCATACTTTCTCACTTTCCTGCTCAGGCGCTTCCTGCGTGAGCGTGAGTAGTTTTGATACGTTTATCGTTGTTGTTATATAGCTGCAAAGGTAATAAATTGCTATCTTTGAAAATTGTTTTTTGAAAATAAGTAGTGTTGGGCAGCGCGATGGCAGCGGTGGATATTGATGCGAACAGGCAGAGGCTGGGGCAGGAGTTAGGCGCCACGGGACGCCAGGGCATTGAGGGCCTTATGGAGTTTCTGGACAGGTATGGCTTCTTTGAGGCGGAGTGTGCGGGTGTTGAGGCGGGCCGTGGCGGTGCCGTGAATCACTCGCTGTGGACACTTTATCTGGCCCGTCGTGAGCGGGAGAGGTTCCGGAAGGCTCATCCGGAGATTGATATCCCGGAGGAGAGCCTGACGCTGGTCTGCCTGCTGCACGACGTGTGCGACTGCGCGTATCCGGCCATCAATGGCAGGAACGGAGTCTTGAGAGGAGGGCATCGCTCTGAGGCGATACTGCGGAAGGCGGGTGCTCCGCTTACGGATGATGAGCTTGCCATTATCCGCTCGCACACTTTCAACACCCTCGGAGCGAAAGCTGATTATTATTCTGTTAATGTAAGGCTTGTGCATTATCTGCTTTACCAGACGTGCAGGAAGGCGTGTGACTATGCGTCGGGCATTCCGTTCGGCACTGAGCCGGTGAGTGTGAGAAAGCCGGCACGTAAAGGTGCTGCCATAGAGGTCTGGTTTGAGCCGGATGACCATCGCACGTGGTGGAACACCGGTGGCGTGGTGATGGAACCGGATGCTGAGTGCGGCATTGACAGCGGGAAACTTATTCAGATGACGGTGGGGCACTTGTTCTCGGCATCGACAGATGCCGCTCAGGGCGATGACGACATAGCTGTACTTACTGACGACTATGGCTCGAAGGCTATTCTTACCACATATTCGCGTAATGGCGGTGATGGCATTATGTATTCAGACCGTGCCTGCTTTGACTACAGGAATATGGTGCTGCTTATATCGCACTATCCGCACTACAGGGCATCGTATGTGGTGGCGCAGAGGCTGAACGGCAAGTGGGGCGCATTCTCGGTAAAGAGGTCAGGGCAGGGAAGAACGCCTCTGGTAAGGCGCGAGAAGGTGCTCGATTACGATTATCACACGTTTGAGGAGGCTTTGGCGGCTATTGCCGGTGCCGGCCGCAGAAACTATAAGATAAGGGTGACAGATGCGGATTTCTACACGCGTGTGGCACTTACGGATATTATTGGAAAAAGGAAATAAATACTAAGAACCTGTTTTGAAATGTTCCAATTAATCTTTTATAAAATCTTTCCGGCTGAAAATCCGTTTCTTTTCAGTCACAATGGAGCCCCATTGCTCCTTCAAATAACCGAATTTTCATCTCGAAAACCTTTCATAAAATTTTTAATCGAACATTTCAAAACAGCTTCTAAATGATATGATTACCGAGTCAGTTGCCATATCACGTCTTCTTGTGAGCTTTCTTCTTGGCGCCTGCATAGGTGTTGAGCGTCAGATACACCGGCATCCTGCGGGCCTCAGAACCTTTACGCTTATATGTATGGGCTCTACCCTGGCCATGCTGGTGTCAATCTATATCTGTCAGACTAACCTGAACCTTATAAACGGTGATCCCGGCCGCATTGCGGCACAGGTCCTGACAGGAGTGGGATTCATAGGCGCCGGCCTCATCATTAAGAACAAGGACGGCATTGTTGGCCTGACAACCGCAGCCTGTATCTTCATGACCGCAATCATTGGTCTTGCCGTAGGTGTTGGAATGATATGGACCGCCATATTGGTTACCGCCATAGTGGTAATTCTGCTAATCTCATCGCAGTTCCTCAAGTTCGGCAAGGAGGAGTCGTCTAATTAAAAGAAAAGAGTTACATTTGCGGTAGGGTATTGTTGAGAATGTTTTTATTAACCGACTAATATTTTTTAAAATGATCAATCAACCAATCGTAAAGCTGGGAATCGTAGGCGTGAGCCGCGACTGTTTCCCCATTACACTTACTCAGGCCCGTATGGCTGCCCTTATGGCAGAGGTTAAGAAGGCTGGTCTTCCAGAGGTTTATGACTGTCCTGTGACAATTGAGAACGAGAAGGATACAATGAAGGCTCTTGACTGGGCCAAGAAGAACGGTATCAATGCTGTATGTATGTTCCTGGGCAACTTCGGCCCGGAAGGTCCAACAACAATGTTCATCCAGAAGTTCCAGGGTCCGGCAATGGTTCTGGCAGCAAAGGAGGAGGGCAAGGCCAATCTGGCATCAGACCGTGGCGACGCTCTCTGTGGCGTTCTTAACTTCAGCTACAGTGTAGGTCTTCGTCGTCTGAAGGTTTATATTCCTGAGTATCCGAACGTGACTCCGGCAGAGGCTGTGAGCGAGCTTGCTGATTTCCGCGACATCGCACGCGTGGTTATTGGTATGAGGAACCTGAAGGTTATCGGCTTCGGCCCGCGTCCATTTGACTTCCTTGCCTGCAACGCACCTATCCAGCCTCTTTATGACCTGGGCGTAGAGGTTCAGGAGAACTCTGAGCTTGACCTTAAGGTACAGTATGAGAAGATGGCCAGAAAGACCTCAAAGATCAAGGCTATTGCCGCTGATATGGAGAAGGAGCTTGGCCCGAAGCGCAATACTTATCCAGAGATCATCAACAAGATGGCTCAGCTGGAGCTTGCCCTCATGGACTGGTATGAGAATAACAAGGGTGCCTGCAACTATGCTGTTTTCGCAAACAAGTGCTGGCCGGCATGGCAGCCTGTATTCCACTTTGAGCCTTGCTATGTGAACTCACGCCTTACCGGCCGTGGCATTCCAGTAGCCTGCGAGGTTGACCTGTATGGTGCCGTATCGGAGTTTATGGCTGAGTGCGCTTCTGAGCTTCCTGCGACACTGCTGGATATCAACAACTCTGTTCCAGACGATGTCCTGCCGAAGAACGCAGACCTGAAGGGCGCCACCGCCAAGGATCTCTATATGGGCTTCCACTGCGGCAACACCTGCTCACAGTGTATGAAGGACTGCAAGATTAAGTATCAGCTTATTCAGGCACGTCTGATGAGTCCTGACATCACCAAGGGCACACTGGAGGGACAGATCAAGCCTAGCCAGACCACAATGTTCCGTCTGCAGTCCAACAGCGACGCGAAGCTGGTGAGCTACATTGCAGAGGGTCACTTCCTTGACATTGATCCTTGCTCGTTCGGCGGTATCGGTATAGCAGCCATCCCAGGCTTCGCACGTTTCTATCGTCACGTGCTGATTGGCAAGCGCTTCCCGCACCACGGCGCATATGCGTTCAAGAATGTGGGCAAGATTCTGTTCGAGGCTCTTCATCTGCTTGGTGTTGAGGATATCAATACTCCTCTTCCTGCAGGTCAGCTCTATCCTGGCGAGAACCCGTTCGCTATCTGATAGCGATTCCTTTATAGCAGGCAGGGTCGGAGATTCTCCGGCCCTGTCTTGTTGTTATCTCAGCCAGTTGGCGTCGAGGAAGGCAAGCCGGTCTGACAGCCATTGCTTAAGGGTGGCTATCTCTTCCTGGTAGCTTGACACTGTGTAGGCAGAGAACCAGCCCAGGCCGTTGCCGCCCATACCGCCGCCCATAGGCATGAACCACGGCATTGCCGCGCTGCCTTCCTCCTGGGGCTCTGTCTGGAGCAGGTCGCTGAACTGGGTGAAGTGACGCTCCTGAGCCTCGGACAGCAACTCTGCGTAATCATCAATGAACTTGAACAGGCTCTCATTGCTGAGAATGCCTTTCCGCAACTCAGTATAGCGTTCTTTTACCAGCGCCATGAATCCCGGGTCCTGACTCAGGCGTTTCCACATGGCAGGGGTGGGGTTGGTCTCGCATCCGTCATAGACCCAGACCTTGATGTTGCCGGCATTGCAGAAGCTGCAGTTGCCGAAAGCAAGGTTGTAGTCCCATACAGGGCCGGCATTGAGCTTGCCGCCTGTTCCGTCCTCGTTCTGCTTTTTCTTGTGAAAGTATGCGCTTCGTTTCAGTCCGTCTGCGTTGAGGCTGACCTCTGTGTGGATGAAATAATCTACGAAGGACGGGATGTTGATGTATTTGGCGTAACCTTTATCCTTGTCGGAGTAACTGCTGTTCTGGATGGACTTCTCGGTCTGGCCTATGTAGTCCTGTATATATGTGAGCTGCTCTTCCGCAATCTTCTCTTTCTTGGGGCTGTAGACAGTCCAGGTTACATTCTGGCCCGTCATTCCGTTGCCTACACCTCTCACTGTGGAGCGGAATGTCAGCTCATCGCCGTCAACTGCGTCTATTCGCAGGATGTATCCACCGGTCACCTCGCGTCCGCTCACATCGTCTTTCCTCAGCTTGGCTATGTCCAGACGGTTGGGACTGCGCTTGATTGTCTCTGCAAGAATATAGACTCCGCGATAGCTGCCGTTCATAGTAAGCTCGCACAGACGGGTGTGGGGACCCCAGTGTCCCATCTGGTTCCAAAGACTGAACGCGAGAATGTCGCGAAGCATTGATATGTCGTTGTATGGGGCAAGCAACACCCAGTCTGACTCAGCAGGCATTCCAAGGAGTGATACGTCAATATCCTTGCCGCTCTCATCGCGTGTCTCGATGGTGTATCGCTTCTGCTCAAAACTCACGGAGCTGTTGCCGCGAAGCTTTATGCCAATCTGACCGTCGTAGCCAGTGGCCTTGTCGGAGATGTTGTTTCGCTTATCGGAGCCGTTGTCTATAATCTGCATCGTGGCGGTTATCTTGCCGTTTGTGGCTATGCTCTGGCCTTTCGTGTCTATTTTAATAATAGGTAGGTTGGATGACTTGAAATCTATTTTCGATTTAAGTTCCGGACCTTCTGACGCGTTCATCTGGAACATTCCGCCCATATCGCCCATATCTCCGAATACGGGTATGCCTCCAAATCCTGGCATGCCTCCGAATCCGGGCATTGCGCCTTCAGGCATCTGTCCGTGACCGGGTCCACCCGGCATCTGATGACCCATACCCGGGAATCCTCTGCCTCCGCCTGGCATTTGCCTGCCGAAGAATTGAGGAAATTGTGCGAATACGGCTATTGCTATTCCCAACGCTATGCCTGTGATGGCTGCTCTCTTTATACATTTGGATTTTTTCATTGTCTTTGTGTCATTGCTCATATTTAATAGTCAGAAACCGGTGAATAGTTAAATTAGTACTGATTTTTTAGTAAATTTGGCGAGACACTAAGAAGCTGTTTTGAAATGTTCCAATTATAAGTTATGAATATGAACAAGAGAAAGACATTGGTGACGTTGCTGGCCGGCATTTTGATGTCAGTTCCTGCAATGGCGCAGTTCGCATTTGGCGGATTTGGCGGTTTCGGCGGAGGACAGCGTATGAATATGGACAGCCTGAACAGGGTAGGCGAGGCTGATTATGCCGATATGCTTGGCAAACTTGGCATAAAGCCTGAGCAGGTACGCGAGGGCCGTCAGCCTAACTCACAGGATGTGTCTGTGCATCCTAATTACAACGAGCTTACCGCAAATCCGTTCCCATATTATCCGGAGGCTCTGGTCACCTTTGACGGACGCAAGGTTAAGAATGCCAGGATGTGGAATAAGGTCCGCCGGCCTGAGCTTGTGCGTGAGTTCGAGGATGAGATGTATGGCCGTCTGCCGGAGAACATTCCTGCGGTTGACTGGCAGGTTACCCGCGAGGAGAAGAAGATGATGGGTGACATTCCTGTGATTGTGCGTTATCTGAACGGCGTGGTTGACAACTCATCATATCCTGCAATATCGGTGAATATCCAGGCGAACATAGTCTGGCCGGACAACGGCAGAAAGAATCTGCCTGTCGTGATGGAGTTCTCGTGGATGGCTGGCGATCCCACAGCTCCCGGACGCGGTACTGACAAGACCTGGCAGCAACAGGTGATTGAGCGTGGATGGGCAGCGGCGCAATTGGTTCCGACATCCATCCAGGGTGATAATGGCTATGGCCTGACAAGTGGTATTATCGGCCTTTGCAACAAGGGCGAGTACAGACAGCCTACAGACTGGGGCGCGCTTCGTGCCTGGGGCTGGGGCGCATCGAAGATGATTGACTATTTTGAGGGCGATGCCCAGTTTGACGCAACAAAGGTAGCCATCGAGGGAGTATCGCGCTACGGTAAGGCATCGGTGGTGGCTATGGCTTTTGATGAGCGTATTCTGGCCGGCTTCATCTGCTCCTCAGGCAAGGGTGGTGTGGCCGGATGGCGCAGGGACTGTGGTGAGAGCATAGGCAACATTACCGCTCAGGGTGAGTATCACTGGATGTGCGGCAATTTTATTAAATATGGCGCGTCTCCGCTTGACGAGTTGGCATTGCGCGTTGACCAGCACGAGCTAATAGCGCTTTGCGCGCCTCGTCCCTGCTTTATCTCCGGTGGCAGCTACGATGCCGACAAGTGGCAGGATGTTGTGGGTATGCATCTGTCCACAGTCAAGGCTACTCCAGTATATGAGCTGTTGGGCAAGAAGGGACTTGATACCGATGTGTTTCCGGTGATGGATTTCGGCCTGACTGACGGCGAGCTTGCCTGGCGTCAGCATCACGGTGGCCACGAGGCCGGTCCGAACTGGCCATATTTCCTGGACTTCCTGGCCCGTTACGTGGAATAAGTAGTTAATACGTTTCTGATAAAAAATGCGGAGCCCGTTCAGAGCCCCGCATTTGTTATAAAGCCAACGGCCAACAGCTAACCGCCTACTTTGCGAAAAGACTCAGGTCAACGCTCTCACCCATATGACGGTGACCGTCGGCATTCGGGTGAAGCCAGTCGTTCTCGAAAAGGAATGCCGGATTCATACGGGCCGGGTCATCAGGGCTTGCCATTGATGCGGCATGATCTACAATTCCGTCGAACAGTCCGCAGGTACGTATCCAGTCATTCAGCTTGCAACGTCCCTCCTCATGGTTCTCGCTGTAGTAGTTGTTGCCCTTGAACGGCATAACAGTGCCGCCATAGACCTTGATGCCTTTCTGATGTGCCTCTTCAATGATTTTCTTGTAAACTTCTATAATTCTGTCTGCTTTGGCAACGGCATCGCCAAAGCCTCCCAGATCGTTCACGCCCTCAAACAGTATGATGTACTTGACACCCTCCTGCTGGAAAAGGTCGCGAGGATAGCGGCTCTGTCCGGTCGGGCCTAAGCCACCCTGAAGGATGCAATTGCCTCCAAGTCCCATATTCAGCACAGCTACGTTTTCTGTGGCTTTGTTGGCAAGCAGACGGCGTGAGAAGATGTCGGTCCAACGGTTCTGTACGTTGGTGGTTGAGCCGCGGCCGTCAGTGATGGAGTTGCCCAGAATGACAACGGCACGGGCATTTCCCTTTGCCTCAACCTCAATGGCGTTGATGATATACCAGTGGGCGGTGGCTGTGGCGTTGTTGAAATTGGATGTGTTGCCCTGAGCGATGTACGAGTCGGTGCGTGAGCCCGGATGGCTGGTAATGATGTTTGCCGGACACTGGCCCAGATGCAGGGTGATAGCCATATTCTGACGGATGGTCATCTTCAGGTCTACGGGGTCTGATACAACCAGCGCGCCCGGCTCAATGGTGACAGATGTGCTTCCATTGAAAGTAAGTGATGTGTTGGTCTGCTCGTCAATGAGCGGGCTGTTGCCCGATGTGAGTGCTATGGCAATCTCTGCTGCCTTGATCTCAATGGGCTCCTTGCCGAACTCGTTGGAGAGCTTGACCCTGAGCCTCTCTCCGCTGATGGATGTCTGGACAATCTGCCGTATGGAGTTGTCTGCCAATGGCACAGGCGGGTTGTTGTGTGTCTCAGCCACCTGCTCGGCAGTGGCCCAAGTGGCTACCCAATGTTTCTTTGCCGATGTCTGACCGGCTCCTCCCAGAATCAACAGCATTGCAGCCGTCATCAGGGTCCTAAATCTAAAGACTTTCATTTTTATGTAAGTTAAATGTCAAAATATCATTCTGTGCCATAACAGTTGCGAATATAACTATATTTTCGGTAAGTCTGAAATTACTGTGTGGGAACGAGAGAGTCCTGAAGGCATTAATGGTTCGTTTTTGTTCCGATGTTCATATTTGTTTCGTGGATTCTTGAGACAAATCCGTAAAAATCACTACTTTTGAGAGTCATTGAATTATGTGAGGATGAAAAGATTAGTAATTGCCATATTGATTCTTGTCTTGCCGGTATGCCTTGCTGTGGCCCAGCGAAGTTCCTGGTATTCCGGCGATTTGCTGTCGAACAACCAGCTTCAGTGTATAGCCGAGGACTCACAGGGATTCCTTTGGGTTGGCACGGAATATGGTTTGAACCGCTTTGATGGATATCAGTTCACACAATATTTTCACGATGAGACAAAAGAGTACTCGCTTGCGAATAATTATGTGCGTTGTATGGAACTGACCGGTGACGGCCGCATATGGGTGGGCACGGGCCGTGGCGTACAGCTGCTGTATCCTGACAGAGGGGAGTTTCATTCGGTTGCGATGCCTGGAGGAAACACACCTTTCATAAATCAGATAAAGGTGATGCGCAATGGCGAGGTGTGGTTCCTGGCCTCAGGCCTGGGCGTATGTCGCATAACGGATATGGAGAGACTTACCGCCGAGCACCTTGAGGAGGTAACAAGAATCACCGGCACCAGAAATCATACATTCCTGATGGAGGACGCTCACGGCATATTGTGGATAGGAACAGGCAATGGAGTCTATCAGTGCAATAAATCAACGTTAAGTGTGACACGCTTCGCCCAGGATGTCATCAGCGCGAGCGTTACCGGTATCTGGGAAAACAGTGACGGTGATATGTTCATATCTACAAATACTCAGGTGTTCAAGTGGAGCAGAAGTACTGATGAGCTGACAGAACTGCAGGGAAACAGGTCTTACAGGGATATCACACACTCTTATATGGATAAGGACGGAATGCTGTATGTGGCAGTCCGTGGTGAGGGCCTCAGATATTATAATGTGGAGCAGGGAAGGCTGATGCGCTATGATGACAACGGCAGGGAAACCGGCCTGAACCGTCTGGATGTATCGGCTTTCTATATGGACAGCAAGAGAAATATCTGGCTGGGATGCTATCTGAGTGGCCTGATGCTTATTCCAAATGGCCAGACTCAGTTCCGCTCATTACGCTTCCAGGACTACAGGGGCTTCTCCGGAGGCGGTATCTCCTCAATGCTTGTTGACAATGGCGGCAATCTGTGGGTGAGCTTCAACAATAATCCTGTTACCTGTTTTGACAATACCGGTAGAATACGTATTCAGTTGCAGGATCAGCCTTACGTGAGCTCTATGTTGGAGACTGATGACGGTACGGTATGGGCCGGTCTCTATAATGGCGGACTGGCACGTCTCAATACTCGTGACGGAGTGCTGGAGGATATTGTTCACAAAGACGGCGCATCACAGATACAGTGCATCACTCAGGATAATGCGGGAAACCTGTATTACTCGACGCGAGGCTCCGGATTCAGCAAATATAATCCCTACAACGGTGAATACCGGCATTGGTCATCTACTACCGATGTGCCATCAACCCTCAAGCTTGATAATGACTGGATAAACTCAATGGCGGTTGACAAGTCCGGACTTCTGTGGATTGGTCATAACACAGGCATCAGTTGTTTTGATACGCGCTCGGACTTGTTCGTCTCTGTCCCGTCTGTGATGGGACTCTCAGGCAGCAGTTGTTATACAATGCTTTGTGACCGCGACGGACGCGTATGGGCTGGAACGGGAAACGGTCTTGTAGTATATGATCCGGATACGAATGACGGCATTCTTCTTAATACTGACAAGGGGCTGTCAAACAATAATATTCGAGGTCTTGTGCAGGACGCCGACGGTAATGTGTGGTGCAGTACGAGTATGGGATTGAACAGAATAGCGCCGGATACCTGGCGGATAGACCGCTTTTATTCAGGATCCGGGCTGATAGACAAGAACTACTATGTCAGGGCCTGTGCGTCGGGCAGAAACGGTGCCACTCTCTATTTCGGCTCAAGCCGTGGGGTCACATTCTTTGAGCCGGATGTAATTAATAATCAGGGCAATGTGGGGAATGTGGCGCTCACAGCCTTTTATCTGAACGACGTGCCCGTTGATGAGTCAACTTTGTCAGGAAGGCATTCAATAGTTGATGGTCCCGTCTCTACGTCGGATGCGTTTCATCTTTCCAACAAGGACAACTCGTTTACACTGGAGTTCAGTACCTTCGATTATGGCGACCGTGAGAGTATAGCATACGAGTATTCGTTCAATCAGAATCAATGGAACAGCACTCCTGCGGGTGTTAACCGGATCACGTTCACTCATCTGGGTTCTGGAAAACACCAGATAAGCGTCCGTGCCTGCAGCAACAACAGCCGCTCAGGGATAAGTGTATATACCATAAAGATTGACCGTCCGTGGTATTTGAGCGGGTGGGCGATAGCGGCATATCTGCTCATTATCCTGGGCGTGTCGGGCATACTTATTTATAATGACAGGCAGCTCCGTGAGAAGGAGTTGAGCGATGCCAAGCTGCACTCATTCACGAATGTGGCCCACGAGCTCTGCTCTCCGCTTACTATGGTGATATCGCCTCTTGATGAGCTTCTGCGTAAGAACTCGCTTGACGAGGAGTCGATGCACTCGCTCCGTATGATGCATAAGAGCTCTACCAAGATTCTGAACCTCCTGAATCAGTTGCTGGATATCCGTAAGTACGACGAGGGACAGATGAACCTGAAGTGCCGTGAGACAGATATGGTATCGTTCCTGCAGGGTGCGTACGAGATGTTCATGTATAGCGCGGGCCAGCGTAATATACGTTATTCATATACGCACAATGCGGATGAGATGCTGGTGTGGATAGACCGTGACAGCATTGAGAAGGTAGTCTCAAACTTGCTCTCAAACGCGTTCAAATACACTCCTGACGGCGGCGAGATTCACGTTGAGCTTACAAGTGGCACTGATGATGCCGAGAGTGGCCCGTTGCATCATTATGCGGAGGTTTCCGTCATTGATTCAGGAATAGGTCTTGACGTTGATGACGTCAACAAGGTGTTTGACCGTTTCTATCGTGCCCAGAACACGCTTACATCGGTTACTCTCGGCCTGGGCATCGGCCTTAACTACAGCAGGATTCTGGTGGAGATGCACAGGGGCTCAATAAAGGCTGAGAACAGGCAGGACACACAGGGAAGCCGCTTCTCGTTCCGTATTCCTTTAGGTAAAAGCCATCTGCGCGAGGATGAGATAGATTTGCGCGAGGATGTGCCGTTTGTGTTTAAGAGTGATGCGGGGAACGAGCCGGAGGAGACTTTGAAGCCACACGGCGGAGCCACCAGGGGATATAAGATTCTTGTAGTGGATGATGATGAGTCTATGCTGGACTTCATAAGCTATAGCCTGCGCTCTGCTTATTATAAGGTGATTACCTGCCGTAACGGCAAAGATGGAATGCGTCTGGCCATCTCGCAGATGCCGGATCTGATTATATCCGATGTGGTAATGCCGGAGATGGATGGCATCAGTTTTGTGCGTGCCCTGCGTAAGAATCCGAACATCAGCCATATTCCGGTAATACTGCTGTCTGCCAGAAACAAACTTCAGGACCGTATGGAGGGTATTGAGACAGGAGCGGACGCATATCTGCCTAAACCATTCTATGTGAATGAGCTGAAAATTCAGGTGCGGAATCTGATTAACAACCGCTTGATTGTAAAGGGCAAATTCTCTGGCGGTCAGGAGCAAAAAGACAAAGTGGAGACTCCTGAGTTCCAGTCAAGCGATGAGCAACTGATGAAACGTATTATGGAGGTTGTGAACAAGAATCTGTCGAATCCGGATTTCTCTGTTGAGCAACTGGCCGATCTGGTCGGCGTGAGCCGCACACAACTGCATAGGAAGGTGAAAAACATTACCGGCGTGTCAGCCGGACGCTTCATACATAACATCCGTATGCGTCAGGCTGCGACACTGCTGAGCCAGAAGGGAATGAACATTGCCGAGATATCCGATATGGTGGGCTTCAATACCAGGACACACTTCGCTACGGCATTCAAGAATTTCTATGGAATGACTCCAACCGAGTATATAAGGCAGCACGAGGGCGAGAACGAGACCGGCAGTGTTGCAGGCAACACCACCGGAACGGCGGAGAATGTCTAGTCGATGCCTTTCCTGACGATGCGTGGCTTGTCAAGCACAGGCCATTCTGATGTGACGGTGCTGTCTGGCAGCTGTTGCGAAGCATCATCGAACATATAGCCCATAACGCGCAGCTTGGTAGGCCCGTTCTTCGCATTGCTGTTGATGACAATGCCTTGGCTTACGGGACCCGGCCATTTCTCGTGTGCGTTGTACGTTATGGAGATGGATGTGGAGTCTCCAGGCTGAATGCTCTGCGGAGAGCAGCTGGCAACAGTGCATCCACACGATGTGAATGAGCCGGTTATATGGAGTGGGGCATTGCCGTCATTCCTAAGCCACACGTTGAAGGAGTGTATGGAGTCTGTGCTGGGAAACAGTCCCAGATTGATACTTGCCTCCTCAAAGCTTGCCACAGCCTCGGGGGTGCCGTTCAATGACGCGCACCCGCCACAGGATGCATTCATCAGCGTCAACAGAATAAATGCCGCAACTTTAGCAACCTTCATAGACAGACTGTTATTCAAGGGTGTGCAGATACTCAATCTCTGATGCCCAAAGCGTCTCGTCAGGAGTCTCCAGAATAAGAGGAATGTCGCTCAGACGGCTGTCCTTCATTATGTTCTTGAAAAACTCATCGCCCAGGAATCCCTTGCCGATGGAATCGTGCCTGTCAACCTTTGTGGCAAATTCCTTCTTGCTGTCGTTCAGATGAATGGCGCGCAGGTATCTCAGTCCTATAACCTCATCGAATTCTTTCCAGACACCCTCATAGTCATTCCTCAGGTCATATCCGGCCGTGAAGGTGTGACATGTGTCAACGCATACGCCCACACGGCTCTTGTCCTTGATGCCGTCAATGATGCGGGCAATGTGCCAGAATGCGAAGCCTACGTTGCTGCCTTGTCCGGCAGTGTTCTCAATCACAGCGGTTACGCCCTCTGTCCGGTCAAGCGCTATGTTGATGCTTTCGGTGATAAGGTCCAGACAGGCCTCGGTGGTTATCTTCTTCAGGTGGCTTCCAGGGTGGAAGTTCAGCATTGAGAGACCAAGCTGTTGGCATCTCTGCATCTCATCCAGAAATGCGGCACGCGATTTCTGCAGGCCTTCCTCATCGGGACTGCCCAGGTTTATCAGATAACTGTCGTGCGGCAGTATATACTTTGGCAGGAAACCAAATTCTGCGCATTTCTCCTTGAAAAGCGCAATCTCGCTCTCCTTGAGCGGTGCTGATACCCACTGGCGCTGGTTCTTGGTGAAAAGCGCGAAAGCTGTGGCTCCAACGGCCGCTGCATTTACCGGGGCGTTGAATACGCCTCCGGTTGCTGAGACGTGAGGTCCGATGTGTCTCATATTGTCTTTATCCTATATCTACTACTGTTATGCCTGAGCCGCCGAACTGTATGTGCTCGTCCTGGAACGATCTGACAGCCGGAACGGTGTTGAGGTATTGTCTGATGAGCTGCCGCAGGATTCCGTTGCCTGTACCGTGCAGGATGCGTACACGTGACATTCCAATAAGCGTCGCATCGTCTATGTAATGCATCACGGTCTGTATTGCCTCGTCTCCGCGCATTCCGCGCACGTCCAGATCCGGATGGAATGACAGTTTGCGGTTATTGACCTCCTGATATGTCTGCTTGCTCATATAAGTGTATGACTTATTCAAGGCGCTTCCCTTTACAGGCTCGGCAAACTCAAGCCGGTCGGCCTTGACAGTACTTGTGATGTTGCCGAACTCAACTGTTATGTTGCCACGGTCCACGGCTGTCACGTCACCTACGGCGCTCTGGCCTTTCAGACGTACGGTGTCGCCCACTTTGAAAGACTGAGGGCCACGCACATTAATCTCTGTCTTAGGTTCCGGGCTGTTGTTCTCTGATGTCTGTCTCTTGTTTCCTTTCTCCTCGCGTCTTTTCCTCCTACGCTCCTGACTCTGGCGCACACGCTCCATCTGGCGCAGTATCTTGTCCTCGGCATCGGCGTTCGTTGAGCGTTCCTGAAGCGTCTCCTTGAACTCATTCAACTCCTGACGTGCCATTCGGGTCAGCTCTTTATCGGCCTGTGCCTCCTTGATGGTCCGGATGGTGTTCTCAATCACAGCATTGGACTCCTTAAGCATCTGGTCCGCTTTCTCCCTTGCCTCCTTCAGAATACCTTTGCGCTCCTTGTCAAGATCATCCAGCTCCTTCTCGTGGCGGGCAATCTGCTCATCAAGCTGCTTCTCCAGCTGATGCACATTCTGCCGCTTGTTCTCCCAGTAACGTTTGTCGCGCACTATGTCCTGCAGATACTTGTCCGCATTTATATAGTCGCGCCCCACGATTTCGGACGCATCTGCGATGACATCCTCTGGCAAGCCTATCTTTCTGGCAATCTCCACCGCGAACGAGCTGCCTGGATTGCCGGTCTGCAATATGTAGAGCGGCTGCATCAGATGCCTGTCGTACAACATGGCGCCATTCATCACGCCATCGTTCGAGTCTGCGTAATGCTTCAGATTCTGATAATGGGTGGTGATGATGCCGAAGGTGCGGCTCTGGTTGAAACGCATCAGCACGGCCTCGGCTATGGCTCCACCTATGTTAGGCTCAGTACCGCTTCCGAACTCGTCAATGAGAATAAGGCTGGAGCGGTCGCAGTGCCTCATCATATTCTTCATATTGAGAAGGTGGCTTGAGTAGGTGCTTAAGTCATCCTCTATACTCTGCTCATCGCCGATATCTATGAATATGCTCTTGAAAATACCTGCGTGACTGTTGTATCGCATAGGTACCGGAAGTCCGCACTGCAGCATATACTGCAGCAGTCCTACTGTTTTCAGACAAACGGACTTTCCTCCAGCGTTAGGACCGGAGATGAGCAGGATGCTGGTCTTTGAGTCAAGACGCAGGTCCAGCGGAACAACCTTGCGCTCGTGCTTGGCGAGCGATATCCTGAGCAAGGGGTGTATGGCCTGAACCCAATCGATGACCGGCTTGTGCTCCAGAATGGGGCTTGTGGCATCGAAATCTATAGACAGGCGCGATTTTGCCCTGATGAAGTCAATATCGGCCAGAAACTCGTACGACTGCAGTACCGCAGGTATGTCCGGACGGATGGAATCGGCGGTTATGGTCAGAATGCGGATAATCTCGCGTTTCTCATCGGCCTCCAGCTCGCGTATGCGGTTGTTCGCCTCGACAACCTCCTCGGGCTCAATGAAAACAGTCTTTCCCGATGCGGACTCATCGTGAATGATTCCGCGTATCTTGCGCTTCAGCGCGGGTGCCACGGGAAGTACCAGACGGCCGTCGCGCATGGTCGGTGCCGCATCCTTATCTACCAGACCGTCAGTCTGCGCCTGTTTCAGAATGTTGCCTAAAATACGCCCAATGCTGAACTGGGTGCTTGCCAGATCCATTCTTATACGGTATAGCTCTGGCGATGCGTTGTCTTTTATCTTTCCGAATTTGGTGAGTATGCGGCTTATGGTTCCTGTTATCTGCGGAAAGACAGCAACCTCGCCACATAGGGCGTAGAGGTTGGGGTAGGTGGCTTGATGCTCCTCATCGCGCAGGAATGTGACAATGGCGCTGATGGTCTCGAGTGAGCGCCAAAGCTGCAGCAACTCAGCCTCGTCCATCCAGGTGCCGATTACCTTGATGTGAGCCAGCGCCTCACGAACGTCGTGGAAATTCTGGTCTGGAAATGCCACTCCCTCCTGTATTATGCGCATCATCTCTGACGTGCGGGCCAGCTCCAGCGCAATGGCGCCGTAGTCTGTCATAAACTCCATCTGCTCCACACGCTGTTTGCCCAGAGTGCAGATACATCTGTCAGACAGCATCTCACGGATTTCAGAGAATCCGGTCTTCGCCTCAAAATTGTTCGGATAGATCATAACAGACGCGAAGTTACTCAGAAAACCGACAATTGTCTTGCTTTTATTTTAAAAAGAGTATAAAATCGTATATTTACACAAGCAGACTCACTGTGGAGACTTATTGCTCTGCTACGGTTAGTGGTGTGCAATCTGCTGTGTGTCGCTCACTATTGCCTCATAGCACGCAGTTCTTAACGCCACTCCGCGGATAGTCTGCCTTCTTCATTGCCGAAGCAACTCCGGAATTGACACAAAAAAAGCCCCGGACTTGATATGTCCAGGGCTTTTGCGGAAAGAGAGGGATTCAAACCCCCGGTACCTTGCGGTACGCCGGTTTTCAAGACCGGTGCAATCGATCACTCTGCCATCTTTCCAATAAGTTGAAGTATGCCTCTCGCTTAAGGCGGTGCAAAGGTGCTGCATTTTTTTGAATCTTCCAAATATTTGGCAAAGATTAATTGCTTTTTTGTAAAAAATGGCCTCAAATTATGAAAAATGAAGTCCTGTCAGTGCTTGCGGCACTGTTCGCGCCGGTCTTGATGGATGCTCGGAATATTTTGCGTAACTGCCTGCGCTGACACCTTTACTATAATTTGTGAAGATTTAATAATATTTTATCCTGTTGTTGCGGCGGTTGTAGTAACTTTGCACCCGTTTTTGAAAAGAGTATGGATTGGTTGATAAATCTGTTTGTAGGGACTGGGGTGGCTCATTCCATTTTCATTATATCGCTTGTCATTGCGATAGGATTGATGCTTAACAAGATACGTTTCGGTAGCGTTGCCCTGGGCGTTACGTGGATTCTCTTTGTGGGTATTGCCGCAGGTCAGCTGGGATGTACGATCGATGCTGACACGGCATCGTTTGTAAAGGAATTCGGCCTGATACTGTTTGTATATTCAATAGGTATGGAGGTTGGTCCAGGTTTCTTCTCCAGTTTCCGCAAGGGAGGTGTCAAGCTTAATCTGCTCTCATTCATTCTGGTGCTGCTTGGCTGCATCACCGTATTCATAATTCACTGGATAACAGACGAGGATCTGGTAAGCCTTACAGGTGTTATGTATGGCGCGGTCACCAACACGCCAGGTATGGGTGCCGCACAGCAGACACTGGTTGACATGACAGGTGCGCAGAACCCGTCTATCGCACAGGGATATGCCGTGGCTTATCCGCTTGGAGTGGTTGGCCTGATATTATGCCTGATACTTTTGAAGAAGGTGTTCAACGTGGATTTCAAGAAAGAGGAGGAGCGTGTAAGCAAGAGCAACAAGGACTTGGCCGATGAGTTGGAGGCTGCTACACTGGAACTTCAGAATAAGTCGCTTGTAGGGTTGACAATCAATGAGGTACAACGACAGTTCGGACGTTCCTGCGTGGTTACCCGCGTGCTTCATAAAGGAGCGGCTGATGTTGAGCTGGTTGGTGCCAAGACTACTCTTCAGGAGGGCGATAAGCTTTTTATGGTGGCATCGCCCGAGGAGATCAATACTATGTCGTTGCTTATTGGCCCGCGTGTGACCAATATGGACGAGACGGCCTGGAACCAGATGGAGTCGAACCACCTGACATCGGAGAAGATCATTGTGACAAATCCCGCACTTAACGGACAGCGCCTTGGCGATATGAAACTGCGCCAGACATTCAATGTGACCATCACACGCATCAGAAGGGCAGGTGTGGAGCTTATCGCAACACCGCAGCTGCTGTTGCAGCTTGGCGACCGGGTAACTGTTGTAGGCAGCCCGAACAGTATTCAAAGCATCAGCGGGCTTCTGGGTAATTCCGTAAAGAAACTGAACGAGCCGAACCTGCTGCCTTATTTCCTGGGTATCGTCCTGGGTGTGATACTTGGTATGATTCCTATAATGCTGCCAGGAATACCGGTTCCTGTCAAGCTCGGTCTGGCCGGTGGTCCGCTCATCATAGCCATTCTTATGAGTAAGTATGGCCCTCAGATCAAGATTGTAACCTATTCAACCACCTCGGCCAACCATATGGTGCGTCAGATTGGCCTGAGCCTGTTCCTTGCCGCAGTAGGAATAACTGCGGGCGACGGATTTATAGAGATGGTGGCGGACGGTGGCTACTGGTGGATTCTATACGGACTCATCATTACGTTCGTACCGTGTCTGATAGTAGGTCTGATAGCGCGCTATGCGTTCAAGCTCAGCTATTTCTCAATTTGCGGTATGTTGTCAGGCTCTATGACAGACCCTCCTGTTCTGGCATATTCACAGAATGTCTGCGACAACAACCAGGTGCCGGTGGCATACTCAACTGTATATCCGCTCACTATGTTCCTGCGTGTGATCGCCGCACAGGTGCTCATTCTGCTCAGTATCTGATTTGTTTGCTAAAAGTGGCATATTTCCTTGCCGTTTGAAAATATTGTCTTACCTTTGTCACGCTTTTGGTTTCAGAACCGGCTCCGCGCCGGCTATGAGTAATTCGGAATCGGGTGAGAGTCCCGGACAGTACCTGCTGCTGTAAGTCCCTTTTCTCTGCAGAAAACGAAAGTTCACCGCAATCCTTGCCACTGACCTCATTGGGTTGGGAAGGCGCGGTTGGACGGGACAAGTCAGAAGACCAACCGGAAAGCATTAATAACCTTTGCCCTGCAGGTGTACGGGAGGAAGATTGATGAGACGGTTTTCTGCAATACAGATTGTGCCCGCTTTGCTGATGTGCATTGTCACATCCGTCAATGCTCAGGTTGCTGACTCTCTGGAGAGGGCCATCGACGAGGTGGTTGTAGCCGCATCGCACATAGACCGGCAGACAATTCCGGCACAGGAGCTTGATGCCGCCTCTATCAGACGTATGTCTGTCAGCTCTGTGGCCGATGCACTTCGCTATTTCAGCGGAATACAGATAAAGGATTATGGAGGAATAGGGGGCTTGAAGACTGTGAATGTGCGCAGTATGGGCAGTGAGCACGTAGGGGTGTTCCTTGATGGCATACAACTTGGAAATGCTCAGAACGGCACGATTGACCTTGGCAGGTATTCGCTTGACAATATGGAGAGCGTCACTATGTACAACGGCCAGAAAAGCTCAATATTCCAGCCTGCAAAATCGTTTGCCAGCGCAAGCACATTGTACCTACAAAGCCGTAAACCCTCTTTTGATGAGGGCAAGTCACATAACTTCAAGGCAGTTCTCAAGGCGGGATCGTTCAACACCTGGAATCCGTCTGTCTTATGGGAGCGGAAGATAGGAGAGAACGTGAGCGGCAGCATAAGCGCCGAGTATATCAGTACATCGGGACGCTATCCGTTCACCATCACGAATAAAAACGGGTACGATACCACTATGGTTAGGGCGAATGGTGATATCGCTGCTATCAGGGTCGAGCCTTCGCTCTATGGTTCCGGCAATGGAAATATCTGGAATGCAAAGCTTTACCTTTATTCGTCATCGCGAGGTTATCCCGGAGCTGTAGTACGTGGCGATCCTGAGAAATCCTCAGCTACAGACCGTCAATGGGACACCAATCTGATGCTCCAAGGCAGCTGGCACAGGGATTTTTCGGACTGGTACAGCGTTATGGCGCAGGCAAAATACGCATACGATTACCTTCACTACAACTCAGATCCGTCTATGACTTCAGGCGGTATGTACGTTGATAACATATACAGACAGCAGGAGGGCTATGCATCACTGGCGCAGTTGTTTGCCATAAACAGCTGGTGGAGCGCCTCCCTCTCTGCTGATTTTCAGATAAACAGTCTTAGCGGCAATATAAGGGATTTGAATAATCCGTTACGCCTCACAACATTGATGGTTGTCTCAACGGCTTTCGGACTCAGGCATCTGAAAGGACAGGCGTCGGTCTTATATACTTTCGTTGATGACAGGAACGGCAAGGCTGTGGTAGATGGAACAAAGAATAGACTCACCCCGACAGTAGTACTTTCCTGGCAGCCTTTTGAGAGCGTTGACTGGAATATCAGGGCATTTTACAAGCGGGTCTTCAGGGTTCCAACGCTGAATGACCAGTACTATACCGTTGTAGGCGGCAAGCCAATCAGCCCTGAGTATGCCACACAGTACAATATCGGCACTACCTGGGGTATAAGCCAAGGCAGTGGAGCGCTGCGCTCGGTTGACATACAGGTTGACGCATACTATAATCAGATAGAGGACAAGATTGTTGCGGTACCATCCAGCAATCAGTTCCGCTGGACAATGATGAATGTGGGGTATGTGGAGATATTGGGTTTTGACGCATCGGTTCAGAGTAATGTCAGGATAGGGCAGACATCAAACGGGCTAAGCATCAAATATACATACCAGCAGGCGCAGGACAAGACAGACAACCGCAGTATGTGGTATGGCGGGCAGATTCCTTATGTACCGGCGCACAGCGGCTCTGTGTCATATTCGGGCGACTGGCGTGACTGGAGCTGGAACTACAGTATGGTATATACCGGCATACGTTATGTGTCTGTGGCCAACATTCCGGAGAACCGGGTAGGGCAATGGTGTACCCACGATGTGAGTGCTTCAAGACACATTAAGCTGAACAAGTGTGATTTACGAGCTACAGTTGAAGTGAATAACATATTCAACAAACAGTATGAGATAGTCAAGTGCTATCCTATGCCGGGAATCAGCTGGAGGGTTCGTATGGAGGTCTGGTTCTAATGAAATTATTATTGATAGATTATGAGAAAAACGTTTGGATTGATGCTGCTTATGCCGGTTCTTGCATTTGTAGCTTGTGAGAAAGAGAATGGTTCCGGCGTAAATGAGCCGGAAGAGGAAAGACCAGTGGAGAAAATGGACAGCATCTGCGGCTTTTTCCTTATGAACGAGGGTAATATGGGCACAAACAAGTGTACCATAGACTATTATGACTATTCCACCGGTAAATATACAAATAACATTTTCTCCATAGTCAACAAGAATATGGCGCTTGATTTAGGAGACAGCGGTAACGATATGGGCATTTATGGCGATAAACTATACACAGTAGTAAACGGAAGCAATATTGTGGAGGTTATGGATGCCAATACGGCAAGACACATTACTCAGATACCTGTTGCCAACTGTCGCAATATCGCATTTGATGGCGGTTATGCGTATGTGTCCAGCTATGCGGGGGCCAGTATGAGTGACTCTGTCAGTCGCGTTGGATATGTGGCACGTATTGACACACTTACACTTCAGGTAACAGATTCCTGTATGGTGGGATATCAGCCGGAGGAGATTGTCGTTCACGATGGAAAGCTCTATGTGGCCAACTCAGGTGGCTATTGCTATCCTGATTATGACAACAGGGTCAGTGTCATTGACTTGAATACATTCAAGCTTGTCCGGAATATTGAGGTGGAGGTTAACCTGCACCGAATGGCGATCGATGCGAGACGTGGTGTTGTCTATGTGAGCAGCCGTGGTGACTACTATACAATTCCGTCAGCCATTTATGCCATTGATGCGAAGGCTGATACCGTGATGTATCAGATACCTGACCTGAATTGTGCCGATATTGAGATTGCCGGCGACTCTCTCTATGTGTATAGCACGGAGTTCGACTATAACACTTATCAGACTATTGTGGCTTTCTCAATCTATGATATTGCACAGCAGAAGGTTATCAGCCGCAATTTCATTACAGACGGAACAGAGGGCGATATCGTCTATCCTTACGGTATGTCTGTCAATCCGGAGAATGGCGACATATACATTACAGATGCCAAGGATTTCGTCACACCTGGTATGGTGTATTGCTACGACCGTCAGGGAAAACGCAAGTGGGCTGCCATGACCGGAGATATTCCCGGTCATTTCGCATATACCAGACATCCTCTGAATTTGCCGGAATAATAACCGTTTTTAGTTTTTTTTATTATCTTTGTGACAGACAATGCTGGAAAGGTGTTGCCTGTCACTTAATTAATAACTTAACATCTAATAATAGAATTATGGCAAACAAGTATGCAGGAACCCAGACCGAGAAGAATCTGGAGGCAGCGTTCGCAGGTGAGTCACAGGCTCGTAACAAGTACACTTATTTCGCATCAAAGGCAAAGAAGGAGGGCTTTGAGCAGATTGCAGAGATTTTCCAGAAAACCGCCGACAATGAGAAAGAGCATGCAAAGCTCTGGCTCAAGGAGTTGGAGGGCATTGGCTCCACCGCAGAGAATCTGGCCGCAGCCGCAGCTGGTGAGAATTTTGAGTGGACAGATATGTATGAGGGTTTCGCAAAGACAGCCGAGGCAGAGGGATTCCCAGTCCTTGCAGCCCGCTTCCGCCTTGTAGCCGCCATTGAGAAGCGCCACGAGGAGCGTTATCGCGCACTGCTTCACAATATTGAGGCCGCCGAGGTGTTCAAGAAGTCAAGCGTGAAGGTATGGGAATGCCGCAACTGCGGTCACATCATTGTAGGCGAGGAGGCACCACAGGTTTGTCCTACCTGCGCGCATCCTCAGAGCTACTTTGAGATTCACGTAGATAATTTCTGATAACGGCATCGCCATTGCCCTTGGCTTGAAAGATGTGGCAATGACATTATGAATAAATGTTCCGGGTAAATGCCTGGAACATTTGTTGTTTCCGGATGACTCTTGAGCTGGTTGCGCAATACTGTTAAATATTGGGTGGATATGTACCGATGTATTTTTTTTGTTAAATTTGCAAAAAAAAGTAAATCGGTGAAGACAAGTAAGGTCCTGTTTGCTGTTATGGCATCACTGATGCCGTTTGCAGTATATGCCCAGTATGGCAATGCCTCTTTTGGTGGATCATTGATTGATGAGTTCAATTCCTTCCGCTCTGAGACTATTGAGGAATTTGATGCTTTTCAAAAACAGATTCTCAACGAGTATATAACCTTCATAGGCGGAAAGCTGGAGGATACGAGGCATTATGGCGATAACCTCAAACCAAACCGTCCGAAGCCATCAGTGCCACCCGCACTTAATCCATCAACTGTCGTACCCGGATTGAAAGATGTTGTTAACGTTGATGACGATGCCGCCGATAGTGTTGAGGTTGTATCATTGGAACAGGTATCTACCGAGAGTCTTGCCGTGTTTACAAAGAACAAGGCTGCAGAGAATAAAGAGACTGAGACGCCGACCTTGAAGGAGGAGACAGTTCAGGTTCCTGCGGAGAACAATATTGAGATAGACATATATGGGTTGAAGCTGTCCTGGCCGTCAATAGATATGTCAAAGCTCTCATTCACCACATCCGGCTCATATTGGAAGGGTGTCAAGCTTATGGTTGATACAAGCAGGCTTACAGATGCCATACGCGAGTCTGCCATAAAATACAGCCTTGGCTCCTGGTGCACCTTGCTCGCAGTGAACAAGTATGTTGAGAAACTGCTTGACGGGCAGAATACTCCCGCTGTCATGACTTTGACTCATTATCTGATGTCGGATTTGGGATACGACCTTGTCCTGGGGATAATAAACGGCAACGATACAAGATTGTTCATTCCTTTTGACCAGGCGGTGTATGATACGGACTACGCAAACTATCACGGTAAAAGATACTACATTTACCCGAAGATGCGTCTCACACCGGGAACTCCGGTAAGTCTGGCAAGCCTGCCGGTAGCGGAAAACTCCGATGAGCTTACTTTCAATCTTGTGATTAATCCGTCATTAGTCATTCCCCGCGATGACATAAGTTTCTCTGTCACCGACTCTGTAATCAATCTTCAAGGAAACGTAAATGGAAATCTGATAAACCTTATGAAGGACTATCCTCTTATGGATACAGAGTATTATGCCATGTCAATGGCCGATTCTGAGATGCGGGATCAGGTTCTTGATGCGCTCCGTCCGCAGATTGAGGCCTTAGAGACGGAAGCGGCTGCGAATGAATTGCTGCACTTTATTCATAATGCCTTCGAATACAAGACGGATGGCAATCAGTTCGGTGCGGAGAAGCCGTTTTTCTTAGAGGAGATTTTCTATTATCCGTTCAGCGACTGCGAGGACAGGGCTATACTCTATTCTTTTCTGGTCCACTATTTATTGGACCTGGACGTGGTATTGCTGACATATCCCAATCATGTATGCACTGGAGTAGCGCTTCCTGCTGAGCCAAGTGAGGGTGACTTAATTGCTTGCATCGTTCTTGACAACAAGCGGTATTATGTGTGTGACCCCACTTTCATAGGGTCTGATGTAGGAATGCCCCAGACTAGTTTTATCGGTGTTACTCCAAGTAAAGTGACAAAGTGGTACTAATTATTAAATATTATAAGTATGAAACGTTTCGTGTTTTTGATGATCGCCGCCCTTTTGTCAGCGCCATCTTTCTCTCAGAGTGTAAAACAGACAGTAAAGTCACAGTTGGAGACGAATGATTTATATGTCAAGCTCTCATCTGCGAAAGACTCAAAGAGTGCTAAAAAACAGGCGAAAGCCGATATCAAGGATGGCTGGAAGGTTATGTCTGGCGAGAAACCACTTGAGAGGCAATATACTGAGAGTGAGATTTACTCTAATCTCCTTATGACAAACATCTACGGGACACAAGTGCCCCGTTATATCGCTCATACGGGAATGGCCACCGGCAAGACCTATAATATGGCCTATACGGATGCGCGTGAGCAGTGCAAGTATGATATCGCAGGTATGCTTGAGACCCAGATAGTAGGCTCGATTACTACAAGTAAGGAGAGTCAGAAGCTGTCTGATTCAGAGAATATGGCGGTTGAGAAACTGTCGGAGAAGGTCAAGACTCTTGTGAATGAGAGCCTGACCAACCTTATTCCTGTAGTCACCACATACAGAATGAGGGATGGTAATTACGAGGTCAGGGTAAGGATAGCATGCGACAAACAGGAAATAGTAAACAAACTCAAGATGAATATGCTTAACGAGTCATCTGTGTCGGAGGATATGCTGGATAAGTTGCTGAATGACGCGATGGCGAAAAAAAGCACGCTTTAAGCATTTTATCTTGTTGTGATTATGGCAGATAAACAAATGCCTCACAAGCAATCCATACGATTGTCCCTGCTCTGTGCATTATTGATAATCGCCCAATGTGCGGTGGCTCAGAAAAACCGTACGGTCAGAGTTACCGGCACTTATTCATATTATGCACCCGGCGATATGAGTTACAATGAGGCTTTGAATGAGGCTCTCAGACTTGCGAAGATCAATGCGCTGGAGAATGGGTTCGGTACGAACATATCGCAGATGACGGTGTCATCTGTCAGCAATGACTCTGATAGTTTCAACGCCTATAATACCGGTAATGTCAAGGGCGAATGGATTGAGACCATTGGAGAGCCGGAGTTTGAGCGCAGCTTCTATGACAATGGCATTTGTATTAAGTGCACGGTCAATGGTCTTGCCAGAGAGCTTGACAGGTCACATACGGATTTGGATGTACACGTTCTGCGTAATGGCATAGACCTTAAGTTTGAGGATGACGGGTTTAAGACGGGCAATAACCTGTATTTAAGTTTCAAGTCTCCGATTAACGGATATGTGGCTGTATTCCTGGATGATTTAACCAATGTAGCTTGTCTGCTGCCTTACAAACGCGATGAGGGAAAGGCTGTCCCGATAAGGCATAATCAGCAATATATATTCTTCAACAGAAGTGTTGACCCCAATCCGCACGTAGATGAGTATCAGATGAGTTGCTCCGGAGATCAGGAAATAAACAATGTTATTGTAGTGTTCTCTAAAAACGAGTTCTCAATAGCGATTACAGACCGCAGTGGAAGCAAGGTATCCGTTCCGACGGTATCTTGCGAGAAATTCTATTCGTGGGTACAGAAATGTCGCGCGCAGGATAAGGACTTCCAGGTAGAGGAGTATAAAATTGTAATCTCAAAGTAATTTTTGACTATAATTCTTTTTTTGTAGAATATTAATTCACAGTATATGAACAAGAGACTTATTTATTCCGTCCTGTCTGTGTTGGTTGGCGTGGCGGGTTTTGCTCAGACAGACGAGCCGTCGGTGATGTCGGATCTGATTTTTGACTTGGAGGAGGATACCACAGCCGTGACATCGTTGCAGGACATTATTGACGTGCAGAACAATGTGGTGTCAAGAAATGACTACAACACGCATTTAGGTGAGGTGTGGCAGCGGGCCGGTTATTTTAATCTGATGTATCATAAGGAATCGTCGTTTGAGATAACCGTACCTCCATCTCTCTCCGGAGAAAATGATTTGAAAGGATTGGTGTTTAATGCCGACTGGGGTGTGTCCATTCAGGCCGGAAAGAATCATAAGCTGCATAAGAAACCTATAGCCAAGATGATTTCCTTTAATTTGGATTATACACCTTTCGACCTCTCCGTCAACCACTACTCAGCATTTCCGAATGCCTCATACAACAGTGCGGACACTTATATCGCAGGAAGTTCAAGATACTATAAACGCGCCTGGAAGCTGAGTAAACTGGAGGCGGACTATAGTATGGCATTAGGTCCTTCAATCACTTTCGCTCCATTTGTCCCGATAAAAAAGAACGGACTTGATTATTTTAAGTTCAATTTCTATTATCACGTTGGCTATTGTGCGTCAATCTTATACATAATCAATGATTCCGGTAAGGACATTTCCACAGGCGGAGACAAGACTATCTCTGATGATTTCAAAGCTGATTTCGGACACGGACTTTATACCAGCTATGGCGCTAATATTTCCTGGAAATCCATAGGAATCGGCTATGAGCATCGTTCTGGGAAACTAAATTATATGTCGTTGTCCAAACAAGTATATGGCGATGCTGATTATTCCGCGGCTATAAATACGAATATGATCTATATCAATTTCCGTCTCAAATAGTAAGTCTGTCATTTAACAAAGGGGTATATGAAAAAAAATCTGTTTATAATCATTGCAGCTGTATTATGTCAGTTGCCTGCATTCTCACAGAACATTGTGCTTGATGAGGGTAAGTGTGGAAAAAACGTGACATGGTCGTTTGACGGCTATACTCTGAGCATCACGAATGTTACTAAAGTGACAGAGTTTATGCCTGTTGCGATAGAGGATTATACTTTGAATGATGTAGCTCCCTGGGTAAAAAAGAAACTGCCTGTACGAAGAGTCAGAATCGGTGAGGGAATAAGTCGTATAGGCTCGTGCGCATTTGCGAATTGCGATGAGCTTCTTGACGTTGAGTTTTCCAGCTATGGCGTTACCGAGATAGGATGGGGCGCATTCCTTAATTGTACTCGTTTGCGCAATATCTCGTTGCCTTTCGGGTTGCAGAAAATCGAGACGATAGCTTTCGCAAACTGCAAGTCACTCTCATCAGTTACGATACCTGATCAGTGCCGTGTGGAGGATCAGGCATATTTGTCCTGCGATGGAATAACGCAGATATCCATCAGTACGACATCAGTAATTGGTCATTATACTTTCGCCTCAGAAGTCAATACGAAGAACGGAATAAGGCACACATTGTGCAATGCTGAGATAAAGAAGTTGCCGGCATATATTAATACCGCAAACAGCAACAGGTATGGAATTGCCAGAGAGGCTGTAGAGAAATATAATGGGAGTACTACCGTTGATGTGAATTACGACGAGGCCACATCCGGCGTAGATACAGATATTCCAGAATCGTATCAGATAAAACAGTCAACGTACGCGTTGGTTCTGGGAAATCAGAATTACAGATTCGCTCCAGACGTCCCATATGCCATTCACGACGCAAGGGTTTTCGCCGATTACTGCAACAAGACGCTGGGAATACCGTCTGAGAACATTCACGTATGCGAGGATGCTACGAAACAGATGATTCTTGAGGATGAGTTTGAATGGCTGAAGTCTATAGAGAATCCTTTAGATAAGAAGATTATTGTTTATTACGCAGGACACGGAGTACCTGACGTAGACGATAAGAACAGAGCTTACCTGCTTCCTACCGATGTTCGTGGCACAAAGCCACAGAGGGGAATAGCGCTTGATGATTTGTATGCCCAGCTTGGTGATATGTCGTTTGGTCAGGTATGTTTGTTCCTTGACGCTTGCTTCAGCGGCTTGAACAGAAACGATGAGAGCGTTAATGAGGGATTGCGCGGAGTAGAGATTGTTCCTCAGGAGTCTTCTATTAACGAGGGAAATGTAGTGGTGTTCTCGGCAGCCCAAGGCAATGAGACAGCCCAGGGCTATACAGAGCAGGGACACGGATTATTCACATATTGCTTGCTTAAGGAGATACAGGACACCGGTGGCAATATCACGTTGGGAGAATTGTCCGACAGAATATTATCGAATGTCACACGTACTGCCCCACAGTTACGTCTCCGCAAGGGACAGACTCCAACAACGAACTCGTCAAACAGTCTGTCTGATTCCTGGCGATCAATGCACCTAAAGTAAATTGTTATGAGAATCAGCAGGTTATTTTTGCTCACCGTATGCTTATTGCCAGCTGGAGTCGTGGCGCAGGATTCGTTTGATGACTTCAAGGCCAGGATAGAGGGTGAGTTCAGTGCGTTCAAAGAAGAGAAAGAGACTGAGTTTGAGGAATTCAGACGTAAGCGCAACGAGGAATATGCTGATTTTATGCGCGAGGCCTGGAAACCATTCAATTCAAGTCCAGAGGTGCCTCTGCCGAAGGATGAGGAGGTGGCTCCTGTCGTGGTAAAGAAGGGTGATGCGATGGCGGCCCCTGCCACCGCTTCTCTGGCCGTTTTCATTGAAGATGTAATTCATCTGCCAAAGATTATAAGACAACGGCCGAACCCTGTTGACCCTATTGAGGAGGTCGCGGAACAGCCATCAGGCAAACACCCGGTAAATACCGATATGATGAGGCACACTTTCTCTTTCTATGGAAAGGAGTTCACCGTGCGTGTTGACCGGTCTGACCTGTTTCAGTTACGACGTGTATCTGAGGCACAAGTGGCGAATGCCTGGATAGAGCTTTCTAAAAGAAAATACACAAACCTTGTATATGACTGCATACAGATACGTGACAATCTGCATCTGTGCGACTGGGCATACCTGATGATGCTTCAGCAGATGTCAGAGCAACTGTTCGGAGCAGGCACTAATGAGTCTGTATTACTTGCGGCATATATCTATTGCCAGACCGGGTACGAGATGCGTCTCGCCTTCTTGGACAAGAAGTTGTGTTTGCTGGTGGCATCGGAGCATCTCATATACAACTGGGTGTATTACGAGATAGATGGCAAACGCTACTATCCGCTTACAAAACAGGATGGCACGATGCATATTTGCGCGCAGAGGTATCCGCAGGAGAGACCGTTGTCGCTTCAGATATTGGAGCAGCAGGATTTCGCATCCTCATCAGCCACTGCCACAGTTCATAAGTCAACTTGTGATGACGATATGAACATCTCTATGACCGCAGACAAAGGCATACTTGATTTCTACTCATCGTATCCCACTTCTATGATTGGTGATAATATGCTTACAAGATGGGCAATGTACGCCAATGCTCCGGTAAGTGAGAATCTGCGCAGTCAGGTCTATCCGCAGATCAGAAAAGCGGTAGATGGGTGTGATCAGCTGACAGCCGTGAACAAGATATTAAACTGGATTCAGACAGGCTTTGAGTATGAATATGATGATGTGGTATGGGGTTGTGACAGGGCCTTCTTCCCAGAGGAGTCAATGTACTATCCATATTGCGATTGTGAGGACCGCAGCATACTGCTTACCCGTCTTGTACGCGACATCATCGGGCTGAATTGCGTTCTTGTATATTATCCTGGTCATCTGGCTGCCGCTGTTGACATTACAGAGGGAACTGCCACTGGTGACTACATAGAGTATGAGGGCCGCAAGTACTTTATCGCCGATGGTACGATAATTGGCTCAGGCGTTCCTGTAGGTGTATCGTGTATGGATAACTCCACGGCAAAAGTCATTATTCTGGATTAACTTTGCGGGCATAACGAACGTACTTGAAAAAATTCAACACTTCGTTTTGATTGAGGCTTTATTGCACGTGCGTAAGCATTCGCTGAACTACGTATTTCACGCCTAAATCAGGCCCGCTAACTTCGCGGATATTTTTGATCCAAAGAAGTTATGTGGAAGATTGACGATTTCAGGCCCATCTACCAGAAGTTTCTGGAGAGTTGCAAGACTGTTCGGAAGTTCTGTTCCGACGAAGGCATAGAGGAATGCAGGTTCTATCACTGGCAGGCAAAGGCCAGGAAGCTCCGCGAGCGCAGGAGGGCCGATGCCGCCAAGCGTCATTCCGAGAACAAGCCTTCACGCAAGGTCCTTCCGGACAACCTTGAGCGTAAGCCCGTACATTGCCTAAGCCTCGCTCATTTCATTTCAAATAATGAAACGAAATTTCTCTAACTATATTTTTTTCGTTTCAAATAATGAAACGAAACGAGCGTGTGTAGTTTAACGATTTTGGTTGACTACTTAGAGCCCTATTTGTAAGTGAGGTTGACTCGGTTAATACTTACTGTCTATTTCTGGAGCTCAGGAGAAATTTCCTGCTATCCTTGAAAACGGAAAGATTCGAATAGCAAAGGCAGGAGAACGCAGCACGTACATTCTTAAGCCAGCGCCACTTGACAGAATTTATCTACGCAAACAGATTCCGGCAAATGAACATCTTACGATGCAGATAGCATCACAGGTATATGGCATTGATACTGCACAGAACGGACTCTGCTTTACAACGGATGACCAACCTGTGTATGTTTATTCATATAGAAGGTAATGACCTTGCTCTGAAAGGTGATCTGTCACCTGCTATAGAGAAGAGCGACGTATTTGAGTGCACTGGTCATCCTTGCCGTCTTGATTTCAAACGCTTTGGCATTCACATCGGTATCAGCGAAAAGCGTGTTACAAAGATTCTTGACCAGTTCATGGAATTCCCACCAGAAGTGGACACTCTCATTGCCAACTCGTTCTTCCACGAAGATCGTGTGCGCAGAATATACAAGCGAATCATTGAAGAACGTAGAGTCAGATACATAAGGAAGTCAGAATAAACTCCATTAACATACAACCATACATAGCGTCAAATTACCATACTAACTATTTGCATATCGCATTTAATGGCATTTTCCGGCTATTCGTGTTACTGTACGAATTATTGTACATATATTTGCACAATATGGTTTAAACAATTATTATGAACAGACATTTATTACTGACCACTATGGCTGGACTGACTATCCTGACTGCCTCCTGCGGAGATCCGCAACTGGGCAGGCAGTCTGTTGAGAAAGTGATTGGTGCGATGACTCTGGATGAGAAGGTCCAGATGGTTACCGGCACCAACAGAGGTTACAACACACCACCTCCATCGCCTCCCGGAACAATTGTACGTCCGGTTCACGAGGAGAGCAAGCGTCTTGCACAGCAGTCCGGGCAACAGCCGGAGGGCAATGTGCCTACTGCATTCACGAGGGGCAGGGTAAGCGGTACGGCGGCTGAGTCGTACTGTATTCCACGCCTGAACATACCTGTGATGGAGTTTGCCGATGGGCCTGCAGGCCTCAGGATTCAGCCGCATCGCGACAGCGATACAGCTGAGTACTACTGTACGGCATTCCCTACAGGAACGCTCCTGGCAGCCAGCTGGGATGTGGATATGGTCCGCCGGATAACTGAGGCAATGGGCAACGAGGTAAGGGAGTATGGAGTTGACTATCTGCTGGCTCCTGCCATCAACATACACCGTAATCCGTTGTGCGGCCGTAACTTTGAGTACTACTCGGAAGACCCGCTTCTCACAGGCCGTATAGCAGCCGCATACATCAATGGCGTACAGTCCAACGATGTGGGCGTGGCGCTCAAGCACTTTGCGGTGAACAGCCAGGAGACGATGCGTAACGGCATTGACGCGCAGGTCAGCGAGCGTGCCATGCGCGAGATTTACCTGAGGGGCTTTGAGATTGCAGTCAGGGAGGCACATCCGTGGACGGTGATGACATCGTACAACCGCATCAACGGAGTCTTCGCCTCGGAGAACGAGTGGCTGATAAATAAAGTGCTGAGGGACGAGTGGGGCTTTGACGGTTTTGTTATGACAGACTGGTGGGCCGAGGAGAATGGTGCCCGTCAGATTGCCGCCGGTAACGATATGCTTATGCCCGGCACACAGCATCAGGAGGACGACATAGTCAATGCCATCAATGACGGAAGTCTGGATATGGCTTTGCTGGATAAGGCTATTGCCAATATTCTTGAGGTTACGTTGAAGACACCGTCGTTCAAGGGCTATGAGTATTCCAACAAGCCGGATCTTGAGGGTCACAAGGCTTTGGTACGCCAGACTGCGTCTCAGGGAATGGTGCTTATGGAGAATGACGGCACATTGCCTCTCAATGCAGGCGTAAGGAGAATTGCCGCTTTTGGCAACGCATCGTACGATACTTACGTGGGTGGCTCAGGCAGTGGCAATGTGAACCGCAAGTATAAGGTCAGTCTGGATGAGGGGCTTGCCAATGCCGGCTATGAGCTGAACAGTGATATCGCGGCCTTATATCGCGAGAACATCCGCCGGAACAAGCCCGAGGGAGCCGAGTTTATGTGGGTGGTGCCTGTAGTGCCGGAGATTGAGCTTGACCGCAAGGCTCTGGCAAAGGCTGCGGCAGAGAGTGATATTGCCGTCTATACCCTAAGCCGCATAGCCGGCGAGGGTGCTGACCGTGAGCTTCGCGAGGGCGACTACTGGCTGAGTAAGACCGAGATGGACAACATCAGTATGATAGCGTCGGCATTCCACGCCGTGGGAAAGAAATTTGTCGTAGTGATGAATATGGGCTCCATTGTGGATATGGCTGGATGGAATACAATTCCCGATGCCATACTGCACGCCTGGCTGCCAGGACAGGAGGCTGGAAACGCCATTGCCGATGTGCTTACGGGCAAGGTCAATCCTTCGGGCAAGCTGCCGGTATCAATCACAAGGACATACGCCGAGCAGTCCTCAGCCGCCAATTTCCCTCTGTCTGAGGGTTCAGACCGTGCGGTACGTTATGAGGAGGATATCTATGTGGGCTACCGCTACTATGACAAGAACGGAATTGAGCCGCTTTATCCTTTCGGCTATGGCCTTAGCTACACCACATTCCAGTATGACAATCTCAAAGTGGAGAAGGCCGACGGTGAATCAGGGTACAATATTACACTTGATGTGACAAATACCGGTTCTGTAGGCGGGCGTGAGGTTGTCCAGATATATGTGTCAGCCCCTCAGGAGAGGCTTGCCAAACCCCTCAAGGAGCTTCGCGCCTTTGCGAAGACCGGAATCATTGAGCCTGGAAAGACAGAGACTGTGGGCATCAGGCTTGGCAAACAGGATCTTTACTCGTTCAACGAGGATACCGGCAAATGGTGTATGGAGAGCGGTGAGTATAAGTTTATGGCAGCCTCATCGGCCTCAGACATAAGACTGTCAACGGTTCTCAAGGAGGAGAATGATTCGGAAATGAGCCCAAATTACTGATATTATCCGTACCAAATGAAAACGTCCGCTCCGATTGAACAGCCCGGAGCGGACGTTTTTATTGAATAATTGTGTAAATTCGCGGCCGTTATGAAAACCGCTATATTATTGCTGCACTGCCCTGATAAGCTGGGCATCATCGCTGAGCTTACAAAGTTCATTACAGACAACAATGGAAACATTGTATATCTTGACCAGTATGTGGATACTGTAGATAAGATGTTCTTTATGAGAATAGAGTGGGAGCTTGACGGTTTCCTTATTCCGCAGGAGAAAATCGCCGAGTATTTCAAGACCCTCTACAGCAGCAGATACGACATAGAGTTCAATATCTATTTCTCTGAGAAGAAGCCACGTATGGCCATATTCGTAAGCAAGATGAGCCACTGTCTGTATGACCTCCTGGCACGATACAATGCCGGTGAGATGGATGTTGAGATTCCTTGCATTGTGAGCAATCACGAGGATTTGCGCTATGTGGCGGAGCAGTTCGGCATCCCTTATTATGTATGGAGCATCAATAAGGACCATTCAAACAAGGCTGAGGTGGAGGCAGCCGAGATGGAGCTGCTGGAGCGCGAGAGGATTGATTTCATAGTGCTGGCACGCTATATGCAGATTATCAGCGATGATATGATAGCTAAGTACCCGCACAACATCATCAATATTCATCACTCATTCCTTCCGGCTTTTGTGGGCGCCAAGCCCTATCATCAGGCTTATCAGCGTGGAGTGAAGATTGTAGGAGCCACAAGCCACTATGTGACGGCGGAGCTTGACGCTGGCCCGATTATTGAGCAGGATGTGGTGCGCATTACGCACAAGGACACTCCAGACAGCCTGGCGCTTAAGGGACAGGACCTTGAGAAGATTGTGCTGTCTCGCGCCGTTAAGAAGCACGTTGAGCGCAAGGTCCTTACATTCAATAACAAAACCATTATCTTCAGCTGAGAAAGATAAATCGGACCGATTGTCTCAGAATAGCATACTAAATAGAATATGAGTAATAAAGGTAAACCGGGCAAAGGAGTAAAACGTGTTTTCGCGGCTGTATTTATCGTACTGCTCGCAGTCTGGTGGCTCACAACCGGCTCTCATAAGGCAATTGTTGATGATCTGGCTGATAGTACAGGTGTAAGTGCGTCATCATCGGACTTTGATACTGCGGACGGTCTTGAGATTCCCGCATATTCTGCAGACGATGTGATATTGCGCCATATCGGCTATACCTCGTGCTACAATCAGGAGACACTGATTCCAAACTGGGTTGCATGGGAACTGACCGCTGAGGAGATGAATGGCGATTTGGAGACTTACCGCAATTATTCTGAGGATCCGTCTCTGAAGGGAGAGCAGGCCGATAACCGTGATTATGTGAATTCCGGCTATACCCACGGTCATATGGCACCGGTAGGCGATATGAAGTGGAGTAAGCAGGCCATAGATGAGAGCAACTATCTTGTTAATATGTGTCCGCAGACCAACGCCCTGAATGCCGGCGACTGGGAGTATCTGGAGAGCCGTTGCCGTCAGCTGGCCCGCAAGTATGGCAGCATCTGCATAGTGTGCGGTCCGGTCATCACATCGTCCAACCCGCGTACCATTGGCCGCAATGACGTTGTGGTTCCCGATGCGTTTTTCAAAGTACTGCTGGCTAAGATGAACGGAGAGTACAAGACTATCGGGTTCATATATCAGAACGATGACTCACGCCAGATGATGGCCGATTGCGCTATGTCTGTTGACGAGGTTGAGCGCATAACAGGCATAGATTTCTTTCCTGCTCTTCCCGACGATGTTGAGAACCGCATAGAGAGTGAGTTCAACGTGCGCGACTGGCGATACTGATAATCTTACGGATAATAACGAATATATTATGGCAAACAAGTATTTGAATACAGAACTGGTTGATAAGGCAATTAAGTTCGCAGTTGACGCACACGCCAATACCGAGCGCAGAGGCAAGGGCTTTCCGTACGTTATTCACGTTCTTGAGGCTATGGAGATTGTGGCCTCAATTACCAACGATCCTGAGTTGCTGGCGGCCGCCGCATTGCACGATACGGTGGAAGATACCGATGTGACAGTTGATCAGGTACGTGACCTGTTCGGCGAGCGCATAGCCAGACTGGTTGATTCCGAGACCGTGGAGGTTCCCGCCGGTCAGACTGAGAGCGAGAGCTGGAGAGCCCGCAGAATGTTCTCACTCTCAAGGCTCGCGTCCGCATCGCGCGATGCCAAGATTGTGGCTATGGGAGACAAGCTCTCCAATATGCGCGCCATCGCGCACGATTACAGACAAATAGGCGATGAGCTCTGGAATCGCTTCCATGCCCCGGAAGGCAAGCTGGACTATGCCTGGTACTATGATGAGCTTGGCAAGTCATTAAGTGAGCTGGCTGATACAGACGCTCATATAGAGTATTGCGCGTTATACAAGACTGTTTTCAATTAACAATGAATATGAAAAAGTTTTTTCTTACTGCTGTAGCGGCATTGCTCTGCACAGCGATGATGGGTGCTGACAAGAAGGTTGATGTCTCATTGTATGGCTTTGTGGCCAATCAGATGTATTGGCAGGACCGTGCTGAATATCAGGCTGTAGATGGCCTTTTGAATTTCTTCCCCAAGGACAACAGCTATAACAGCAAAGGCGAGGATATGAATGAGGACTTTAACTCATCTATGATTTCCATTATCACCAGACTTGGAGTTACAGTAAAGGGACCTGAGATACTTAATGCTACACCCAGCGCCCAGATTGAGGGCGATTTCTCCGCAAGTGGAATGACATTCTTCCTGCGTCAGGCATTTATCCGTTTTGACTGGGATAAGAGCCGTCTTACTTTCGGCCAGACAGGCCATCCTATGTGTACCGACCTTATGCCGGGTACAATCAACATCGCCATCGGCTCACCGTTCAATGCGCTGAACCGTAGCCCGATGCTTCGCTTTGACTGCTTCCTTAACGACAAAAAAAGCGTGACTCTTACCGGTGCCGCGATATATCAGTATCAGTCAGGCTCTTCTACAGGTCCTGACGGAAAGACATTTCAGTATTTCCGCAACTCGAACGTGCCTGAGCTCTGGTTCGGCATTTCCGGTAAGACAGGCGGGTTCAATGTTGAGGCAGGATTTGACTGGCTTCAGCTCAGCCCTCGCAAAGTCAACGATTACGGCCTGAAGATCAGCGAGAGATTCAGCCAGTGGGCTGCAATGCTGCAGATGTCCTACAGCCACGCTGCCTTCTCAATCAAGGCAAAGTCTCTGTATGGCTACAATATGTCACACCTGAACCTTGCAACGGGTTATGGCGTATCTGCGATCAACAGCGACGGCTCATACGAGTATGCTCCTCTGAAAGCCACATCATCGTGGGTGTTCGCATCATACGGACGCACTTGGCGCGCAGGACTCTTCCTGGGCTTTATGAAGAATCTTGGTGCAGACAAGGACCTTATTCTCAACGATAATGGCAAGAACCTGCTGTGGGTTTACGGAGGCAAGGACAACAACATTGACCTTATCTACCGTGTATGTCCTCAGATAGAGTATCTTGTGGGAAACTTCACGTTCGGTCTGGAGTATGAGATGACAACCACCGCATACGGAAAGAAAATAGAGAGCAACGGACGCGTGTCTGATACTCACAACGTGAGCAACAACCGTGTGATGCTCTCTGCTAAATATTCTTTCTGATTTTCAGGATTACACCTCCGCTTGCCGGAAGGTTGACAGTTACAGGGGAGTCTGGATTCAGGCTTCCCTGTATTTTGTTATCTGAGAGCAAGTCTGTATATGTGCAGCTGTCCATAGTCTGCAACTCCAAATAATCAAATGCGTGTTGCGGTATGACTATGCTGCTTAACGCTGGCTTGTCGTCAAAGTTCGCCACTATCAGCATAAGGTCATCCTGATATGAGCGCAGGAAAGCGTATTGCTTATGAGCATTGAAAACCGGTGACGCCGGGTTGACATACATCAGATCGAAGAACTTTCCCTCAAAGATGGATTTCTCATTTTGGCAGATTGAGAGAAGAGTGGAGTAGAATGTCTGAAGTGATTTCTCCTTTTCTGACAGGAGAGTTCCATCAACCTTTCCGTGATTGTATAAACGGTTCAGTGTATCTGGCCTCCAATAATCAAAAATAGTGCTACGACCATCTGTGCCACTGAATCCCTCGGCATCCATTCCACGCTCTCCAAGCTCTTGCCCGGCATAGACCATAACCGGACAGCTATCCATACAGGCAGATACAATCATAGGCGCACGTCCCTTCAAGGCATCACCTGCGAAGAAATCAGATGCTATCCGCTGCTCGTCGTGGTTTTCCAAAAAGTGCAACATTCTGCTGCCGCACCTGCCTGTCTGTTGCCAGCAACGGGTAATTGCCGTGGCAGATTCCTTGCCTGTTGTTATCGCGCGGAGTGTATCGTAAAGCCCGACCTTGTCATATATGTAATCGAATCCTCCATACTCTGTGTAGGACTGATATGCTCCCGGATTGTAAATCTCGGCAATGAAGATTATGTCGGGATACTTGCTTCTTACCTTTTTAATCGCATAGTGCCAGAAATCCACCGGCACCATCTCGGCCATATCGCAACGGAAGCCGTCAACTCCTTTCCTCGCCCAGAACAACAGTATGTCTGTCATCTTTTCCCAGGTGTCAGGTCTTGGGTCAAAGACGCGCGCTCCGTTTGAATAGTTCACTCCGTAATTAAGTTTTACAGTCTCGTACCAGTCGCATTCCGAGGGATATGCTGAGAATTTGTCATTGCCTGTGGCTTTTGCCGGATTCTCGGTATAGCCTTTCCAGTCGTGCTCTCCTGCCAGTTCCTGTGATGGAATGTAGTAGAAATTGTTCATTGCGGAGAACGCCTGCGATGTGTCATCTGCAGAGCCGAGATCCGTCACTCTTTTCGGCGCCTTGACTGAATGATATTCCCTTGCAACGTGATTGGGCACGAAATCCATTATCAGGTGCAGTCCGTTTGCGTGAATTCTTTTGACAAGAGCGTTGAATTCCTGCGCGCGTTTTGGTACTGATACGGCAAGGTCAGGGTCGATGTCGTAATAGTCACGTATCGCATAAGGTGAGCCGGCGTTGCCTTTCACCGTGGCAGGATGCGATGCCGGTATCCCATATTCAGTATAGTCAGTCTTGGACGCGTGTGCTATGAGTCCTGTCAGCCACAAATGTGTGGCTCCCTGATTCTTGAAATACCTCAGGACATCGTTCGTGTAAGAGTTGAGTTTGCCGCATCCGTTCTCCGATATGCTTCCGTCCTGTCTGAGAACTCCGTCGCGCTCATTGCCGAACAGACGGGTGAAAACCTGCCATATTACTATTCTGCTCATCCCAATGACTTGCGGATGCGGCTGATAAGGCCGGTGAGTACTGTGCCGGGACCACATTCCGTGAACTCCTCCGCGCCATCGGAAATCATATTAAGGACACTTTGCGTCCAACGGACAGGTGAGTTGAGCTGAGTAATCAGATTCTGCCGTATCTCTGCCGGGTCAGTGTGTGGAAGCGCGTCAACATTCTGGTATATCGGACAGATGCCTTTGTTGAACGTAGTCTTGTCTATCGCTTCCTGAAGCTCTTCCTTTGCCGGAGTCATCAGAGGTGAGTGGAATGCTCCCCCGACGGTAAGCGGCAACGCTCTCTTGGCGCCTGCCTCAATCATCAGCGGACGGGCAGCCTCGATGGCCTCAAGCGAGCCGGAGATCACAACCTGTCCAGGGCTGTTGAAGTTGGCCGGTACCACCACAAGTCCCTTGGCATTGAGCTCGTCGCATACCGCCGCAATCTTGTCATCGTCCAGAGCGATGATTGCAGCCATTGTGCCTGGAATTTTCTCACAGCATTTCTGCATTGCTCTGGCACGGGCGCATACAAGCCTGAGGCCATCCTCAAATGACAGGACACCGGATGCTGTCAGGGCAGAGTACTCGCCGAGCGAGTGTCCGGCTACCATGTCGGGCTTGAAATCGTCGCCGAGTGAGCGTGCTACCGCCACTGAGTGTATGAACACCGCCGGCTGGGTTATGTCTGTCCGCAGAAGGTCCTCCTCAGTACCATTGAACATAATGTCTGAGATACTCATTCCCATTATCTGGTCGGCTTGACCGAACAACTCCTTTGCCCATTCGTACTGATCATACAAATCCTTGCCCATTCCCGGCTTTTGGGCTCCCTGTCCCGGAAAAACAAATGCGTTCATCTATTGTAACATTATTAATTTTATATATTAAATAAAAGGCTTACCTTTGCGCCGTTTTTTGCGCTGGTGGCGATAGCCCGTCAGTTGTTCGCGAAATTAATGCAAAGTAGTGACAAATACAATGCTTTCCGCTTATTTGGCCGCAAAGAACCAAAAAAGAGCCGCGCATGCAATAATGCGCGCGTCTTTACGTTGTAATGATATAATATAAAAGCATAACCGCATACCTTTTGACGTATGAGAAGAAAAAGTTTGATTTCGTTACTGATGCTGTTGCTGGCGGCTCCACAGGCGTTTGCCCAGATGAGTGAGGACAAAATCATCCAGTATATAGCTGAGCAGCAGGAAAAGGGCGTCCCGCAGGAGCAGATTGTGATGGATTTGAGCCGGAGGGGCGTGACTATCCAGCAGTTGCAGAAGATGCGCGAGAAATACAACAAGAGCAATGCCTCCGGTATTCTTGGCAACACCCTTTCCGATGGCTCTACACAGAACATAACACGCTCAAGGAATCAGAGCCAGTTTACCAAGAACCCGGATTACTATTCAGAAAAGACTCTGAATCTGATTAAATCGCAGGATCAGACTCTGCAGGACTCAAGGGCAAACGAGCAGGAGCGTCTTCAGATGATGTACGATGAGTCTATGTTCCTGTTCACAGACTCCCTGTATCTGTTGAGACAGTCGCTCATGCCGAAGAAAGAGATTTTCGGACACAATCTTTTCAAAAGCGATAATCTCACGTTTCAGCCAGGCAATAATCTTGCAACTCCAAAGAACTACACCCTTGGCCCGGGCGATGAGGTTATTATAGATATCTGGGGCGCCTCGCAGACCACAATCCAGGAGACAATCTCACCGGATGGAAGCATCATCGTTGACAACATCGGACCGGTCTATCTGAATGGTCTTACTGTTCAGGAGGCCGACAAGCATCTGAAACGTGTGTTCAGCCAGATTTACTCAGGCCTGAATGACGGTGAGTCCGAGTCGCATATACAGCTCTCTCTTGGCCAGAACCGCTCGATTCTCGTTAATGTCATGGGTGAGGTTATGTATCCCGGCTCATATCAGATGTCTTCTTTCGGTACAGTGTTCAATGCTCTGTATATGGCCGGAGGTGTCAGTGAGATAGGTACTCTCAGGGCAATAAAGGTATATCGCGCAAACCGTCAGATCGCGTCTATTGACCTTTACGATTATCTGATGAACGGAAATATCTCAAGTGATATCAGACTTGCCGACAACGATGTGGTTATGGTGGCGCCGATTAGTTGTCTTGTGAATATCGATGGCCGTATCAGACGCCCGATGTTCTACGAGATGAGCCAGAATGAGAGTCTGGCCAAACTTCTGGAGTATGCCGGAGGAATGGTGTCTGACGCCTACCGCAAGGATGTCCGTGTTACCCGTATGGGCGATATCCAGCGCAGCATCTTCACTGTCTCCTCAGACCGTATGGACAGCTTCATCATGACTGACGGAGATTCGGTATATGTGGATTCCATTATGGTCACATACTCGAATATGGCGGAGGTGCGTGGCGCGGTCAATCATCCGGGAATGTTCCAGGTTGGTGAGGGCATCAATACTTTGAGCGACCTTATTGAGGCTGCGGGTGGTTTCCGCGAGGATGCCTTTCTGACACGCGCGTTGCTTAACCGCACCAATCCTGACAAGACTCTGGTCAACAAGGCGGTTGACTTGAGTGGCTATCCTGGCGGATTTGCCGACGAGCAAATCCGGAATAACGATATCCTGTATGTACCAAGTCTGTTTGATATGCGCGAGGAGCCTACATTCAGCGTGTTTGGAGAAGTTCAGTTCCCTGGCGTATATGCTTACGCTGAGAACACTCACATTGAGGACATTATCCTTCAGGCGGGTGGCCTTACCGATGCGGCGTCAATTGCAAAGATTGATGTGGTGCGCCGTATGCGCGACAATGAGTCGCTTGAGTCGAGTGATGACATCTCAACCACTTTCTCATTCAGCATAGACAAGGACTTGAGGATTGGCGATGAGACATTCACCCTAAATCCGTTTGATGAGGTCTATGTACGCCGCAGTCCGGGATATGCCGACAACCGTCGTGTCCAGATTGAGGGCGAGGTTATGTTCCCCGGATACTATTCGCTTTCCACGAAAGGCGAGCGTCTGAGTGATCTTGTCACACGCTCGGGACTGTTCACGTCTGAGGCATATCCGTCTGGAGCCCGTCTTGAGCGCAAGATGACGGACGACGAGAAGCTTCGTCTGAAGGACATTACCAAACTGCTTACCAAAAACGACTCTCTCAGTATGGACGTGGTTGATATGGCAAACACTTTCTATGTGGGTATCAATCTTGCCGCAGCTATGGAGGACCCAGGTGGTACTGAGGATATTTTCCTTCGTGACGGTGACCGTCTGATTGTTCCGGAGTTCTCCAACACTGTGAAAATGAACGGTCAGGTGATGTACTCCAATACCGTATCGTATCAGAAAGGCAAGAATCTGATGTATTACATAGACAAGGCCGGTGGATACAGCGAGGATGCGCGAAAGAGCAGGGCGTACGTAATATATATGAACGGAACCGTGGCAAAGGCCAGAAAGCATTCCGGCAAGCTGATTCAGCCTGGTTGCGAGATAATTGTACCGGCCAAGTCTGAGCGCGAGGGAATGAGTACGAGCGAGATACTCAGCCTCAGCTCCACATCGGCATCGCTGGCTACGGTCGTTATCGCTTTGTTGAATCTGTTCAAGTAAACCATACCGATATGAATGAGGAGAAAGGTGGCAACATTGATATAGTAGGGATAATCCTTTTACTCTGGTCCAAGAGGAAACGTATTATTATAAATTGCGTAATAGGTGGCATCCTGTCCATAATAATCGCATATAGCATTCCTAAAGAATATACCTCTGAGGTCGTGCTGGCTCCTGAGCTGGCATCCTCAATGTCGGGACTGTCAGGTGGCCTGAGCTCATTGGCCTCTATGGCAGGTGTGGATTTGAGCCTGGGAGGAGGCGAGGATGCCTTGTATCCGGAATTGTATCCGCAAATAGTTGAGTCAACGCCTTTCCTGTGCGAGCTGATGTCGTTGCCTGTGCAAGGCTCATATAAAAAGGAGCCGATAGACACGGATCTTTATCATTATCTTCGCTCATATCAGCGTACTCCCTGGTGGGAGAAGATATTGGGAGCTCCAGGCAAGATGATTCAGAAGTTGAAATCAAATCCTGTCGATACCATTGTTCCGACTTCTGTGCTGGACAGCAGGCATCTTACCAGAAGACAGCAGACCATAATGAAGTCGCTAAGTAAGAAAATCAGTGTTGATGTGGATAAAGGCACCAGTGTGATATCGCTCGGCGTCACTATGCAGGATCCGGCCATAGCCGCTGATGTGGCGCAGGCTGTGTCGGATAACCTTCAGAACTATATTGTGAGATACAGGTCTGCTAAGGCACGCAAGGATCTGGAGTATATGGAACTGGTGTACAATGATTCCAAACAGAAGTATTACGATGCCCAAAGTAAATACGCATTGTATGCAGACCAACACCAGGGACTGGTCAGAATGCAGCATCAGATTGAGCTGAACCGCTTGGAGAACGAGCAGAATCTTGCCTATAACATATATGACCAGATTTCTTCACAATATGAGATCTCAAAGGCAAAAGTACAGGAACAGACCCCGGTTTGTGTGGTGATGCAGCCACCGGTCGTGCCGTTCAAAGCCTCAGCTCCGAAAAAGATGATGATGGGACTGTTGTTCGTATTCCTTGCGTTTTTTGGAACGTCTTGCTGGTTTATCATCAAAGACCGTCTATTGGAAGGTAGGGATAATGGTCTCCGTGAGTGAGGTTGACAGAAATAAGTATGGGTCCTGTTCTTGATTCTCTGACTGTTTTGTGCCTTTTCGTTGAGGTGGCACTTTTGCTGTACCTTGAGAAATTAAGTTGGAAAACCATATATACTCCTTTAAGCTTTGTGATGTTGCCATATACCGCAGTGCTGGTAGTGACTTTGCTGGTGGCTGGCAGCAAGTTCGGCTTTGTGGAATTTTACTATCCCAGTATAATATTATGGATTGTAGGTATCGCGCTGTTTGCGATACCGAGTCTGACGCTAGGATATGTGGCCAATAAGTCCGGTATCCAGACAGTCAGGCCTTTAGAGAACAATGAAATGCCACCGATAGTGCTCTGGATAGGACTTTTCTGTTGTGTGGCATTCCTCTATCACCTCAGACAGATGTCGGGATCCTCAGCAGAGGATTTCGGATCAGACAGTTTTGGCGAGGAATTCAGCGGTGGAGGCATCTGGGGACAATTGCGCCAGCTTACCATTCCCATATTGATTATGTCTGTGTATTATGCGGACCGTACTCATTGGTGGCTATGGCTTATTGTCGTACTGCTGGTAATAGTAAGCCTTATCAATCAGGTTAAGGGTTGGACTATCATACCGTGTCTTGCCGGACTTGCCATGCGTATATATACCGGGAGATTGAGAGTTACGCTCAAGCTGATGGCATACGTGATTATCGGGGCTTTCGCAGTGTTCTTCATATCGTATGGCCTCTCTATTCTTTTTGTGCAGAAAAGAGGAGTAAGCAGTGAGTTCATGGAATTCCTGTTCGGGCACTTTTTCCATTATCTGACAAGCGGCACACTGGGGCTGAGTATGGATATGGAAAGAGGCTTTCCTGATGCCGGCGGTGATTTCGAGATGATAATAGCGCAAGTGGTGAATCTGTTCAGGCATTTCACGGGAGACGGAGAAATGGTGAATCCGTTGAATCCGCTGTATTTCAATACCGGTATCACCTTGACTAATGTCCGCACATTATTCGGCACCTTGTACATCAATTCCAATGCAATTCAGTTTGTTCTGTATATCCTTTTCCTGAGCACCCTGATGTATATGCTCAAGCTTGCTATGGCAAGGTTCAGCAATATATACGTTTACACCATATATTTTTTTAACTGCATACTGCTTTTCATGAGCTGGTTTGATTTGTACTTTGCCAGCCTGATTGTGTTTGAGATGCCTGTCATCACTTTGTTGCTGTGGTTGTGTGAGTGGATGCTGGCACCTCGCCATAAAAGTATAGAACTTTCATTATGACTGCTATAATTCTTCTTAACTGGAACGGTTGGACCGATACCATAGCCTGCCTGGAGTCGTTGGCTAAGGCTGAGGGAGATTTCTTTGTAGTAGTGGCTGACAACAACTCGTCGGATGATTCCCTTGAGCGTCTGCGTCATTACGTACAGAATAACGGCAAGCTGGCAGTGCATATCCTTCCCCTGGATAGGAACTATGGTTTTGCCGTAGGAAACAACAAAGCTCTGGAATATGCATATACATTAAATCCCGACAGCTATTTCCTGTTGAATAATGATACAGAGGTTGATCCGTGCTTCCTGACACAAATCCTGGAGTTCTCGAAAACACACCAGGATTACAGGGCGCTTACTCCCAGGATAAACTATTTCTATGAGAACAATCTGGTATGGATGTGTGGCGGAAGGCTGACATTTGGCTCAAGAGAGAGGTTTTATCCTGATGCGGATGAGAGTGAGGTCAGGGAGAAAGTATATATACCTATTACCTATATATCCGGTTGCGCTTTGTTCTTTTATCCAGAGTTGTTGGATAGTAACCATCATCTTTTGAGCGACCGTTTCTTCTTCGGTGAGGAGGATTTTGAATTCTCACTTCGTATGCGGGAGTTTGGAGTCAAAATGGCTTGTGTGACAAATGCGGTTATATATCACAAAGAAAGTGTCTCACAAAAAAAGATTCAAGACAAGGGCAACGTTGGCAAGCACTACTCGTTTTACCTGGGAAAGATGATAGGCTGCAGGCTATATTACGGTAAGCTCAAATTCCTTCTTTTGAAATTATTGATGTATCCGAAAATCCTTATGGTTTTTACCCGTGAATGTGATTCTTTCAAGTCTGCCGTCTCGCTTACGGACAGACTGATGAGAGATGTCAGGCATAAATACGGCATAAGCTGTGAGGATTTCTGGGGATATATGAGACGTTGACGATAGAATATGGGAGTCTCAAAACGGCAATGGCAGGTGGTGATGCTGTATGGCGCGACTGTGGCGGGAGTCGTGCTGGGATTTGTGGCATCAATAATCAATACAGATACGTTGAATGTTGATGACTATGGCTCTGTCAGGTACGTTCAGAATATCATACAGTTTATAGCCTCTTTGCTGCTGTTCGGCTATTTCCTGTCGGGGAGCCGCTTGCTGGCTCTGTCGCAGGAAGAGACAAGAAGCCGGCGTATCCGTGGAGCTATGATTATTGTCCTTGCCGCCTGCTCGCTGCTGTTGATCGCGGGCATTCTGGCAGCGGCGTATATGCATAAATCCTTGAATGTACTAAGCGCCCATAAGGAGATGTATGCACTATTCCTTGTATCGGTACCGGTATGTTTTTATCCTCTTTTCCTGAATTACATAAACACTACAGCGCAAGGAGACAACCACATTTTCCGCCTGTCTATGGCAAGACTTCTGCCTGCGTTGATCTATGTGCTGTTTGCGAATTGTATATATGGCTTATGGGGAGCGTCTCCTTCGCACATCATAATAGCCCAATGGGGCATTTATTCAATTGTACTGTTGATAATCATCCTTTCTACGAAGGTGTCGTTCAAAGGTCAGAAAACCATATTTGAGGAGTTGAATCAAGAGAATCGCAATTATGGCTTTCTGCTGTATCTGGGCTCTCTGGCAATGGTCGCTACAAACTATATCGCAGGAATAACCCTCGGTCTTTTCAATGATGACAAATCCAATGTGGGTTTCTATACACTCGCATTGAATCTGACTAACCCGCTGGCTTATCTGCCTGGCATCATAGGCACTACGTATTTCCGCAGGTTCTCAACACAGAGAATGATACCGGCGTCTGTCATGCGCAATACAATACTGCTGACTGTCTTGTCTTGTGTCTGCTTCATCATAGCGATTCGTCCGGTGGTATCATTCTTATATAAGCCAGAGTATGATAAAGTCGGGATTTACGCCTCGTGGATGTCTGTGGGTTTCTGCATACATGGAATAGGAGATATGCTGAACCGCTTCCTGGGTTCTCACGGCCAGGGAAAGCCTATTCTTGTAAGCAGCATTGCCTGCGGTGTGGTCAAGGTATCAGGCTTTATCTTCCTGGTCTGGATATGGAACATTGAAGGCGCGCTTATCACAAATGTGGCAAGCTCAACTATATATTTTGTTGTTTTGCTTATTTATTATAAAAAGCATATAGGCGATGTTAGTCTTACTTTAGCTTGAATCTGATTATTGGTTATGAGTATTATATCAAAAATAAGGTATTCCGGTTTTGTTCAAAGTCCGTATGTAAAACAACCGCTTCTGTCTGCAAGACTTGGATTTTTACGTCTTTTGATGCTTGTATTGGGAGAGAGAGGCTTTATCGGGCTTAGGTACTATTTGCGTTTCGGCAAGAAAATCAATCTGGATAATCCCAAAACGTTCAATGAGAAACTCAATTGGCTGAAATTGTATGACAGGAATCCTGTTTACACCATAATGGCCGATAAGTATGGCGCCAAGGAATTTGTGGCAGAGCGCATAGGCAGTGAATACGTTGTGCCTTGTTATGGAGTCTGGAGCAGGTTTAAGGATATTGATTTCGATTCCCTGCCAGGGCAGTTCGTGCTGAAGACCGCCCATAACAGCTGCTGCACATATATAGTACGCGATAAGTCCGGTATGGAAACCGGAAAAATGTCTTGTGTAATCTGGCATTTCCTGCATCGTAATCTTTTTTACGGATTCGGTGAGTGGCCGTATAAGAATATACCGCACCGTGTCCTGGCAGAGAGACTTCTGGATGATCATACAGGTACGGAGCTGCAGGACTACAAGTTCTGGTGCTTCGGAGGAGTGCCGCGGCTGATGTACTTCTCAGTCAAGTCCAGAAATGTCTATGAGAATTTTTATGATATGGATTTCAAGCCTGTCTATATAAATCATGGATATCCAAGACGCGCTGATGAGTTTGAGAAGCCTGGGAATTTTGAGCTGATGAAAAGCCTGGCTGCCAGACTGAGTACCGGAGTACCGTTTTTGCGTGTGGATTTTTTTAATGTGGACGGTCACGTGTATTTTGGTGAGATGACTTTCTATGACTGGGCAGGAATGCGTCCGTTCAGTGATTGGAATGTCGATGTCCGTCTGGGTGAGTGGATAGAGCTTCCTGAAAAGAAATAATGTGCATATAGAATGAAGTGCGGCAAAGTAATATTAATCGGCGATATTGATCTTCATCGTTTTCCGTACAATGGAGAGAAAATGAAAAATCAGTTGTTCCTGCGCCATTTCAGGACAATATTTGACAAGGTCATTCCTGTTGATGTCCACGACTGGAAACACCGTCCGTGGTGTATGGCTGTAATGCTGTGGCAACTGCTCTTCAATAGAAACGCCAAAGTGATCCTTTCCGCTTGCGATGAGCATACCTATCAACTCATAAAGTTCCTATATTATGTGAGGTTGAAGAAAAACGTGTTCTATTGGGTAGTAGGAGGCGGATTCCACGAGAAAATGAGGAGAGGAGAGTTTGAGAGACGTTATTACGGCTTTCTGAAAATGATCATTGTTCAAAGTCCGGATATGGTTGACACCTTGCAACGGCTTGGATTTGACAATGTAATGTTCGTTCCAAACTCAAAACCCGTATATGAGGTTACCCATTGCGGAAAGCAGGGAATCGTGAGATTCGCGTTTCTTTCCAGAATAGAGCCGACGAAGGGTTGTGACCATATTCTTGAATGTGTCAGAGAATTGAATCAGGCTGGTTTGCAGAGCCGCTTTGAGGTTACATTCTATGGAAAAGTGGCCAGCGATTACGAGGCGGATTTCAATAGGAAGGTTGAGGACTTGCCAAATGTGACATACTATGGAATACTTGACCTTACCTCCGCCGGTGGCTATGGTATCCTGGCAGACAATGATGTCTTCCTTTTCCCGACTTTTTATCGTAATGAGGGATTCCCCGGAGTACTCATCGATGCCTTTATCGCTGGGCTTCCGATAATAGCATCAGACTGGCATTTCAACAGCCAGCTGATTGATGTGGGACGTACAGGCGTGATAATAGAGCATGATAATTGCGCGGAGCTTAAAAATGCGATGGAATCTTTTATCAACAGCAAATACTATATTGAGGATATGAGACGTTATTGTATTGAGAAAGCAAAAGAATATGATGTGAGAAATGTGCTTTGTCCGCAAACCCTTGAAAGGATAGGGCTTTTGTGATTCTAACAGGGTGTTCTTTCGCTGATTAATGCTATAGATATTATATGAAGATACTGATAGTCTCATCTCATTATTCTCCGGAAATCGGAGCGGCTCCTGCCAGAATAACCAATATGGCAAAGGGCTTGCATAATATGGGGTATGAAGTTGATGTCCTGACTTGTCTGCCGAACTATCCCCAGAATAGAATATACGAAGGGTATCGGCATCGGCTGTCAAAAAAAGAGGTCCTGGATGATATTACGGTCTTTCATTATTGGACTTGCACCAGCATATCAGACAGGCCTATAAAACGCGCGTTGTCAATGTTTGCCTTCGCCTTTACATTGTGGTGCTTCGCATTTCATATAAGACGTATAAAATCGTATGACAAGGTAATAATACAGACTCCCACAATAGTATCGGCCGCATCCGCGATGGTGTTGTTCAAATTGTTGTATAGGAAGAATGTAGTTCTTAATGTGTCAGATTTGTGGCCATTGACCGCTGTGGCCATGGGCGTTATGAGAAAGACTCAGATGTCATATAAATATATGGCCTGGCTGGAGAGGTTCCTGTATTCGCGGTCTGATAGTGTAATAGGTCAATCCTCGGAGATAGTAAGCCATGTAAAGGAAATGTTTCCTGATAAGAGTACATTCATATATAGAAATCTCCAACCCTCGTCAGATAATGTACAGCGAAAGCCCAGGCATCGTCATTCTCCGTTGAGAATCGTATATGCCGGTTTGCTGGGATATGCCCAGAATGTGAGCGCATTGATACAGTCTGTCGATTTCAGGAAGCTTGGCGCAGAGATGCATCTATATGGCGGCGGCGGACAGGTGGAAAACATCAAGTCTTATATTGACGGTGGTGCTGAGAATGTATTTTACCATGGAGTTGTCCCAAAATCTGAGGTGAATGGACTGCTGAATGAATATGATGTGTCGGTGGTTCCTTTGGCGGCGGCAATCTATGGCGCCGTTCCTTCCAAGATCTATGAGTTGCTGCCTGCTGGTATTCCTGTCTTGTTCAGCGGTGAGGGAGAGGGCGCAGGAATCGTAAACCGTCTGGACGTGGGATTTAATTCCGCGCCTGGAGACTATGAGTCACTCTCTGAGAATATCAGTAAGATAATATCAATGAGCGATGATGAGTATTCATCTCTGGTTGAGCATTGTTACCAAGCCGCCTCTGGCGAGTTTTCCTTCTCTGCTCAGATGAACCGCCTTGATGCTTTCCTGAAAAGCTGATGACAAAGGTTGATGTTGACTAATTTTGCGTTTTTTACCTTTTGTTTCCAGCTTTGCTAAAAAATCTTTATCTTTGTGCTCATAAAAGATTTTGGTAAATCTTAGGAAGGAAATGAGAGCTTGTTTTTTAGGATTAGGATATATAGGACTCCCAACAGCGATAATAGCAGCGTCTCACGGTATAGAGGTAGCAGGAACAGATATAAATACCCGGATAGTTGATGAGACAAATGCCGGAAGATTACATATTGTAGAGCCCGACCTTAATCAGCTTCTCGTTGATGTGGTGAGGTCTGGAATGCTTCACGCATACAACGCACCGGTTTTATCTGATGCGTATTTTATTGTGGTTCCGACTCCTTTTTTACCTGATACACATAAACCAGACATATCATTCGTGGAGAATGCCACCCGCAGTGTGATTCCATTGCTCAAGGAAGGAGACCTTTTTGTCATTGAGTCAACATCGCCTGTCGGAACCACCGAGAGTATGTCTGAGATTGTTTTCACAGAGCGTCCTGAGCTTAAAGGCAAGATTTATATCGCATATTGTCCGGAAAGGGTTCTGCCGGGAAATATCCTTCATGAGTTGATTAATAATGACAGGGTAATTGGCGGAATTGATGCCGCCTCTACAGAGAAGGCCAAGGAGTTTTACTCTGTCTTTGTCAAAGGACAGCTTCATTCCACAGACTGTAGGACCGCGGAAATGTGCAAGCTTACGGAGAATGCCTCGCGTGACGCTCAGATAGCATTCGCGAACGAGCTCTCAATAGTCTGTGCCAAGGCTGGAATAGATGTAAGGGAGCTTATCTCACTGGCAAACAAGCATCCTCGTGTCAATATCCTTCAGCCAGGGTGTGGAGTAGGTGGACATTGTATAGCGGTTGATCCGTATTTCATTATCTCTTCCTATCCTGAGGAGACTGCTTTTATGCGACAGGCCCGCGAGACGAACATCCATAAGACAGAGTGGTGTATCAATCAGATTCTATCAGCATATTATGACATTGCAGCAGAGTCTGGTAAAAAACCTACAGTAGCTTTGATGGGACTTGCCTTCAAACCCAATATCGATGATTTGAGAGAAAGTCCTGCTGTGACTATCGCCAAGACGTTGTTGAGCAAGCTTGGACAGGATAGCGTGCTTGTATCAGAGCCGAATTTGTCTTCGCACGATACATTTGTCCTTACATCATACAAAGAAGCATACGAGAAATCTGATTTGGTGGTATTTCTTGTAAATCATCGTGAGTTTGCGAGTCTTGTCTCAACAAGGTCCGATGTGCGGGTTCTGGATTTTTGTGGCGTAACCAAAGCTTGAGATGACAAAAAAAAGGATACTGCTCGTTTTCGGTACCAGACCGGAGGCCATAAAGATGGCGCCTTTAGTAAAGGCATTCAAAGATGATAAGGATTCCTTTGAGACATATGTCTGCGTATCCGGGCAGCACCGTGAGATGCTTGACCAGGTGCTCAATCTGTTTGAGATAGTGCCTGATGTGGATCTGGAGATTATGCATCCGGGCCAGAATCTGTATGACATTACGACATCGGTTCTTACCGGTGTGGGAAAAGTGCTGAGGGAGATTCATCCGGATCTTGTCCTTGTTCACGGTGATACCACAACATCAATGGCTGCGGCCATGGCTGCGTTTTATGAGCAGATACCTGTAGGCCACATAGAGGCTGGACTTCGTACCTATGATATTTACAGCCCGTGGCCGGAGGAGATGAACCGGCAGATAACCGGCAGAATAGCCTCGTTTGATTTTTCTCCTACAGAGTTGAGTCGTCAGAATCTTCTTAAAGAAAACATACCGGCTGACAGAATAGTTGTTACAGGAAACACTGTGATAGATGCATTGTATCAGGTTGTTGATGTCATCAACTCTTGTGACGGGTTAAGAAAACAGTTGGAGACTGAGCTGTTGAATGCCGGATATGATACAGGCCGGTTGAGAGATGGTCGTAGGCTGGTACTCATCACAGGGCATAGACGTGAGAATTTCGGAGAGGGATTCCAGGATATATGTCGCGCGATAGATTTCCTGGCACGCAAATACAGTGATGTCGATTTCGTATATCCGGTACACATGAATCCAAATGTAAGGAACGTTGTGGAGGAGATATTGAAGGTTGACAAATCCGATAACCTGTTTTTGATAGATCCGCTTGGGTATTTTGACTTTGTGCTTCTTATGAATAGTTGCCACATTGTGCTTACAGACAGCGGTGGAATTCAGGAAGAGGCACCAGGTCTGGGAAAGCCTGTCCTGGTAATGAGGAATACAACAGAGAGGCCTGAGGCTATAGAGGCAGGGACAGTCAAGCTTGTTGGCGCGGATTTTACGAAAATCACAGAATCTGTATCTCTGTTGCTTGACAATGAGGAGGAGTATGGCAAAATGGCCCATGCTGCCAATCCTTATGGTGACGGTAAGGCGTGCTCACGAATTGTCTCTTTCGTACGCGACAGGCTGTGCCGCTGACATAATCAGATTCTCAGAAGCTTAAGTAAGTCGCGGTCAGTTCTGGCTGATGGAAGCGACTGGATTATTTGCCTGCCTTCTTTTTCCGGATAAATAATCATTATGCTGCATTTGTTCTCCATCAGGTGCAGGCGCTCGTAGAGATGAAGGAATGAGCGGCCTGCGTGTGTCTCTGAATCCCGTTGTCCCATTAAAACCAGGAGGTGGCCGGAATTGGCATTATGAATCACCGTATTCATATCCGCAGACTCACTCATTGGATAATAGTTTGTCCTTCCGGTTGAGGCAGGCTTGCCTGATCCTCTTACGGTGTCAATAGCGGCATTCTTTCCATAAAAGTCTGTAACACATCCGATTGATGAGCTGAGTCGTCTTAAAGTCTCAAGGCTTTTCTTTAATCCGAAATCCAGAATAATCGGATCAGGAACAAGAACCATCATCCGTTGTATTGTATTGATGGGTATTGTCAACCTTAAAAAAACAAGCTGTACGCTGCAATTGTCAACCAGTGGACGGATAATATTCTCGTAATATCTGGCCGTCAGGTGCTTGGACGCCGTTAAGCCCGCAATAATCTGGGTTGACTCAAATTCCTCCGCAGCGTGCGTTATGCTGGCTGTTATATTATTTCCCACCCGGTTCTGCATCTGGAATGGTACTTCTGCCGCAACAGCTTGTTTCTGTGCCTCAAGAAGAATGTCCTTGCCTCCAGACATATATTTATATGTGTGCTCTCCACCCACGGTAATGTGAAGTCCCACCAATTCGTCTCGTCCTTTGGCATTACGGATTGCCAATGAGGCATCCATTAAAGACTGCCTGGTCTCAGGCCCGGAGAAACAGACCAGAATACTCTCATTCTTTAGAATTTTGCCGGATTGACTGTTGGACTTCAGAATCAGTCTCGATCCGCTTTCGGTCAATATATTGCTGACGATACAGGAAAACAAGACAATCAGCACAATTATTCCGAACATCGTATTATCCAGTATGTTCACAGAGTAAGCTCCCATTGTGATCGCAAGGGCACCGGCTGCGTGTGACTCGCTCAGGCCGAACAATATCATACGGTCACCACGTTCCATTTTTCCTGCTTTTTGTATGATGTAGGCAGGTATCCATTTGCCTAGGGTCGCCGCTGTGAATAGCACAATAAAGCAAACAGTGGCTTTTGAATCCCCGACCAGCGAGTCTGGCCTTATCAACATTCCGGTATTAAAAAGGAAAGTGGGGATAAAGAGAGTGTTGCCTATGAAATCCAGACGGTTCATCAGAGGCGACGATTTGGGTATGTATCTGTTAAACACGATTCCAGCCAGGAATGCCCCAAGTATTCCTTCCAGTCCGGCAAAAGATGCTATGCCACAACTTAACGCCAGAATCATAAGTACGAACAGGAAGTGCGAGTTACTGTTCCGCGATTTCTTGAAGAAGAAATCTATGACAACAGGAAACAAAAATATGACTATGGATACATATATTGCCGTATATATAATGAAATGCCAGATATTGAATGTTTTGTCCTGGTCTGAGGAAGCCTGTACATACGCATAGGTAATCAGGGCTAAGACGATGGCGACAAGGGCTCCCGAGACTGAGATGGCGACACTTTTTCTGTTTGAGAGTCCATGCCTGCTTATGATAGGGTATGATATCAATGTGTGTGATCCCAGCACGCAACAGATAATCGATGCCACAGTCTTATCCATATGCAACGCGCAGGTTCCTATAGCAAAACATATTAGCCAGGGAATAAGAAATGTAATCACTCCGAATGTAATGCCAAGGGCTTTCGTGCGTCTCATCTCCTCAATGTCAATTCCGAGTCCGGCAAAGAACATAATCATCAGCAGTCCTACGCTACTGAAGAAGCTCAATGCATCCGATGATTCCAATATGTCAAATCCTCCTGACCCCATCAGCATACCTGTGATGATCAAGCCCGCTATCTGTGGAAAACGGATACGGTTCAGCAGGAAAGGTACGGCAAGGATTATGAGCAATACAACGAATGCTCGCCACAATGTGTCTTCCAGTGGGAAGACCGCATTCCATAACGGAAACAACAGAGAGAGGGCTTCCTGGCTTACCATTTCGTGAAAAACAGTCTGGTGTCGTTATTTGAGAGAATCATATTGCAGCCCTGCCACTCTATCTTGAATACAGTGGTCAGACTTGTAATACCGCAGTTGTTCAGATATCTCAACAAGGATTCTGTATCGTATTCTGCAACCTCGCAATACATTGAGTAGTCAATCTTGATGGAATCACCATAGTCCGTCAATACTCCAATAGGACCATTTGTCTCTCCGTCACGAATCTCGACCAAGTCTCTTGCAAAGGCATACCATATTCCGCTCTTTTCCACCTCGTAATTACCGGTACCGGAATTGGAATAACATACTTTGTCCAGCCGCCATAAATAATCAAGCTTGTCATTAGGAAACACTTTGGCGCACGAGGTGAGCAGCCATACTGACAATATGGTGATAAAAGCCGCTATGATGTCTCTGGTCCTTTTTTTCATAACATTCTCCACGTTTTTGACAATGATAACATTAAGCCTTTGTTTTCTCCCGGCAGACTGGACGCTCCAAAGTCGGCGGCTGCTGAAAGGCCAACTCTCCATCCGGTCTGGTTGCCGAAGCGGTAAAAGCATTCAATCAGCATTGATGTAGTGCTTGCGGTCTTCTCAAACGGAATACTGTAGCATCCCCAGTGAGTTGTATGTGTGGCAAGTAATCTGTATTCCAGGCGTGGCGATATGTTTCCGTCTATGCCTAAATGAAACATTATTACCCTGTTGCTTTTGAATGACAGGTCTCCGTCTTCGTTGTAGATTGGAGAGTAGAGAACCGGTGAGCCGTTTGAGTAACCGTAGTTACTGTAGCTCTTGTAGAATTCGTGGTTATACATATCATCGCGCCCATCTACACCTTCCAGGATGACAGGGTTCTGATATCTATAGACAGGCCCGCATTGTCCTTTGGTATTAAGAAACTCAAAAACGATATTATTGAACGGAATCCCTTCAGGCGCATTGACCTCCAAGCCAAAAAGCCCGTCGAGCCAGTTTCGTCTGAAGCCATAGAATACCAGCCCTTTTTCACCAGACATATCTGCCTTGCTCTCAATTCCAAGCATTGAGGAGTGGTCTTCATAGAAGTGCTCGTAATATAGTCTGTATTTCCATTTATTAAATGTCAGGTCAAATGCCAAATGCCAGCTTCCCATTGTGTTTCCATTGTCTTTGGTCTGCATTCCCGGCTTGTTTACAGGCAGAAAAACCTGAAGATAGGTCTTGAGATTGTGAGGGTATTCGAAAGTCTCAATGACAGGGTCTGATGCCGATGTGCGCATATTGTGCCTTACACCGCCAAACTGTGCGTACATTTCCAGGCCAAATGTGAACTCAAGAGGGAAACGCTCCGTATCGCCAACCTTCAGGAAGAGAGACTTGCCGTGATGCAGGATCTGGTCGGTATATTGTGGCGGGTTTGAGTATCTTGCAGCCTGCCTGGCCCTCCAGTCATTGTCCTGATACCATCCGTATGCTATATGGCCTTTCAGCGAAAACCACCTGCCCAGAATTCCCAGCCTGGTAAACTCCGGAACCTCAAGTCTTATCTGTGGAATAGGGCGGCTGTTGCCAGACCAGGTCAGTGAGCCCGAGCTTAGCCGTGGATTGACAAGCTCTCCCCAACGCTCCTTGGCTCCCAGGGAAAGGTCAAACCATTTGTATCCGGCGTCCACATATATCTGCTGCAGGTAAAAATCAGACTGGTAGTTCGCGGCTACGGCCACATCGATTCCATAATTGAAATAGAATTGATTCGGCAGACGCATCCCGCCATCCATTCCCAGATCAAGCATTATGCCTGACGCGTTGACGGGAGAGAGGCCTTGCCTGTTAGATGTGAGCCAGAATGGGGCATAGTCACCACCGCCTGCATTTCCATACAGATCAAGACTGAGATTCAGCTTGCGCCTGATCTTGCTGTTCAGACTAAGGCTCAGTTGCTGTGCGTCGTTTGTCCTGGCATATCGTCTCAGGAATGCGTCATCGCTTCTGTGGTCTGCGGCACCAAGCCCGTCTGTACCTGATGACAGCCCTGTGTCAGGCATCCCAGTGGGGTCATCATTGAACTGAGCTTTGGCATTGCCCGACAGTGCCAGCAACATAATAAGAACAGTTCCTTTAATTATAGACTTTCCGGTCGGTAAATGCATATTGTACTCTTGAAAAACAGTTCAAAGGTAGCATAAATAATCCAGTCGGGCAATATGAGTTACAGCGAAGTGGCGCCCGTGAGGGGCAGATACATTTATGAGTTTTCAACAGTATGCCTTATTCTTCTCTATTTGAAGTAACTTAGCGGTCAAAACTGTGTGAGGAATGCTGGATATAGAGAATGAGTTGAACAGCAGCCAGGCTGCGGCGGTGACATACACTGACGGTCCGCAGATGGTTATTGCCGGTGCCGGCTCGGGCAAGACGCGGGTGCTTACTTACAGAATAGCGCATCTGCTTGAGATGGGAGTGGAGCCGTGGTCTATCCTTGCGCTCACTTTCACCAACAAGGCTGCCGGTGAGATGAAAGAGCGTATCGCGCTTATGGTGGGTGAGAGTCGGTCCCGTTATCTGTGGATGGGTACCTTCCATAGTATTTTCTCCCGCATCCTGCACGCAGAGGCAGAGGCAATAGGTTTCACATCGAATTTCACGGTGTATGACCAGGCTGATTCCCTGAGCCTTATCCGCAGCATCATCAAGGAGATGCAGCTGGATGACAAGGTTTATAAGCCGAATGTCATTCAGAACAGGATATCAAATGCCAAGAACCGCCTTTACACTCCGGCGGACTATATGCAGAACGGCGATATCCTCAAAAACGATCAGTATAAGAATGTAGGCCTTTGCGGGCAGATATATCAGAAGTATTGGAACCGGTGCCATCAGGCCGACGCTATGGATTTCGATGACCTTCTTCTGTACACATACCTGTTGTTCAAGCAGAATGACTCTATTCTGGAACGTTATGCGGAGAGGTTCAAGTATGTGCTTGTGGATGAGTATCAGGATACCAATTATGCCCAGCACTGCATAGTATGGCTGCTCACGCGTGTGAATCAGCAGGTGTGTGTGGTAGGCGATGATGCCCAAAGCATATATTCCTTCCGTGGCGCCAACATAGACAATATGCTCAAGTTCACCAAACTCTATCCAGATGCCAAGGTATTCAAGCTGGAGCAGAACTACCGGTCCACGCAGACAATCGTAGAGGCTGCCAACAGCCTTATCAACAAGAACCGCAATCAGATACGCAAGTCTGTCTTCTCCGAGAACGAGAAGGGCAGCCTGATAAAGGTAATTCAGGTACAGTCCGATATAGCTGAGGCAAATGCCGTAGCCGACAATATCCACCACCTCTATATAAGTGAAGGCGTGGAGTATGGAGACATTGCTGTATTGTATCGCACCAACGCGCAATCGCGTGTCTTCGAGGAGGTGCTTCGTACCCAGGGCATACCTTATAAAATATATGGCTCATTATCGTTCTATCAACGCAAGGAGGTAAAGGATGTAATAGCATATTTGCGCCTGACCGTGAACCACAATGACGAGGAGGCGTTGAAGAGAATCATCAACACTCCTGCAAGAGGCATAGGCGCCACAACTATGGGACGCATAGCAGAGGCCGCAACAGCGAACAATGTGAGCTTCTGGGGGGTGATAACCCATCTTGACGGCTATGGCCTTGGTTTCAACAGCGGAACTTCCGGCCGCCTTACTCAATTCGCAGGCCTCATTGAGAGCTTCGCGCAGATGGCCGGCTCAGCCAATGCCTACGATGTGACAAAGTTCATAATTGACGGCAGCGGCTTGCTGCGTGAGCTTGCCACAGACCACACTCCTGAGGGCAAGGAGCGTCTCGGCAACGTTCAGGAACTTCTTAATGGTGTTGACAGTTTCTGCCGTGGCCGGATGGAGGAGGGCGATGAGCATATCTCACTTACAGATTTCCTTAATGAGGTATCGTTGCTGACAGACCAGGATAACGACAAAGAGGGCGATGACCGTAAGATAACGCTTATGACGGTTCACGCGGCCAAAGGATTGGAGTTCGATACAGTCTTCGTGGTTGGTATGGAGGACAATCTCTTTCCGAGCCAGATGTGCGTTGACGATGAGCGCCAGCTGGAAGAGGAGCGCAGACTCTTCTACGTTGCCGTTACACGCGCAAAGAAGCATTGTATGCTGCTGTTCTCAAAATGCCGTTTCCGTTATGGCAATATTGAGATGTCTGAGCCGAGCCGCTTTCTCAAGGATATAGACCCGCGATATCTGGAGATGCATCTGCTTGGTGCCGCCGTACGTCCAAGACTGACTACACGCGACATTGACTTTGACGATGTTTTTGGAAACGATGACTCAATGGGGGAATTCTCCCCGAACCGTACATTCAAGTCAAGACCTGCTATGAGTCAGGAGCGCCATTTCGAGGCTCGTCCTACAAGAACGTTCGAGACAAAGACTTTATCTGTACATACAGATTCCGATACCAAGCCTCGTTTTGAGAGCCGTCCGCGTAATCTGCAACGGGTATCAACACTGGTCAGTAGCTCTAATGCCACTGTAAACGGTGGCTCGGATATACCTCTTGCAGTAGGCGATATGATTGACCATGAGCGTTTTGGTCAGGGAGAGGTACTCTCGGTTGAAGGCTCGGGCGATGGCCGCAAGGCGCGTATCAGGTTCCGCAATGCAGGCGAGAAGACCTTATTGCTCAAGTTCGCCCGCTTTACCGTTATTTCAAGGTAATTTAATTTTGTGCGAAAAAAACTTGCCGGAATGTTTGCGCGTAACTCAAAAAGCATTACCTTTGCACCGCTTTCAACGGAAAGCACTGGTCTTTGAAACAATGCGGCAATGACCGACAAGCCGAGAGCAGAAGTAAGCTCGCTTTCTTATGCCGAGGCGCGAAAGGTCATCGCACAAAATTTTGAAGAAATTTTGCGGCAATAGCTCAGTTGGTAGAGCACGACCTTGCCAAGGTCGGGGTCGCGAGTTCGAGTCTCGTTTGCCGCTCACAGTTCTTTGAAATTGTGTAGTCGCCCAGCTGGCGGAATTGGTAGACGCGCACGTTTCAGGTGCGTGTGCCGCGAGGTGTGCAGGTTCGAGTCCTGTGCTGGGCACTATTTGGAGAGATGGCGGAATTGGTAGACGCGCTACTTTGAGGGGGTAGTGACAGTATTGTCGTGTGAGTTCGAGTCTCATTCTCTTCACCAAAATCTGCGGCAATGACCGACAAGCCGAGAGTAGAAGAAAGCTCGCTTTCTTATGCCGAGGCGCGAAAGGTCATCGCACAAAATTTTGAAGAAATTTTGCGGCAATAGCTCAGTTGGTAGAGCACGACCTTGCCAAGGTCGGGGTCGCGAGTTCGAGTCTCGTTTGCCGCTCAAAGATGTCAAGCAGCTGTAAAGGCTGCTTTTTTTGTATCCCTTCATTTCAGAACCCGGACTCGCGACCCCCTGTTCGCTGTGGCGAACTAAAAAGAGGACCGCGGAAAGCCCACACCGTGGGCTCGAGTCTCGTTTGCCGCTCAAAGATGTCAAGCAGCTGTAAAGGCTGCTTTTTTTGTATCCCTTCATTTCCTCATTCTAAGGCAATTCCGGAGCAGGCAGAGACTGCTCTGGGGCGTCTCTCGGAGAAACCGTTAAGCGAGTAGGAACGAAATGCGTTAGGAAACGCGGTTGTTTGAGCGTCAGCGAGTTCCGCGTTTTAACATTTCGCTCCGTAGGGAGTAGGCTTCGTAGAGCCTAGCCCCAGAACAGCCTCTGCCTGCGGTCTTTGTTGCAACGTCCTCTGCCTGCGGTCTTTGTTGCAACGTCCTCTGACTGCGGTCTTCGTAGCAATATCCTCTGATTGCAGTCTTGCCGTCTCGTGTGCCTTACTTCATTCCCGTCTTGAAAGCCTTGATGATGGCGGAGTTCAGGCCGGAGTGGTCCATCTCGTTGAGCCCTTTGATGGTGTAGCCGCCAGGGGTGGTCACGCGGTCTATCGCAGCCTCCGGGTTCTCGCCGGTGCCTTGCAGAAGGGCTACGGCTCCGAGCATTGTCTGCATTGCAACCTCCTTGGCATCGTTTGGATAGAAGCCCATCTCCACACCGGCCTCGGTCTGCGCACGGATTATGCGCATTATGTAGGCCAGGCCGCACGAGGCCATCAGCATACCGGAGTGGGTGAGTTTCTCATCGCATACCTTCGCGCTGCCAACGTACTCAAACAGAGACTTTACCTTGGCGATGATGTCCTGTGGAACATTCTGGTCTGGCGCTATGAATGTCATACTGGCCCGGAACTCTGCGGCAATGTTGGGAATGACATAGAACAAATGCGGCATCTGGCTTCCCTCAAGCGTCTGCCTCAGCTGGTCAAGCGAGACACCTGCCGCTATTGATATGAGAATGGTGTCTTTGGAGAGGCAGTGCCTTATCTCGCTGACTACTCCGCATACCTGCCAGGGCTTTACCACCATTACTATTATGTCAGCCCCGCTCGCGGCCTCAGCATTCTCTGTGCTGGTGCTCAACTTTGGATATTCTGCCTTGAATGCGGCTAACCTCTCTGTATTAAGATCTGCAACAGTGATGCTTGCGTCTAAATTGCTCTTGCACCAACCCTTAACCAAGGCACCTCCCATATTGCCGGTGCCGATAACCGTTATTTTGCTCATAATTGTTCGATGTTTGCGCAAAATTAGTAACTTCGCACAAATTTTGCTAATAAATGGTCACTATTGTAGAAGTTAAGACCGGACGGCAATTAAGACAGTTCATTACCTATCCGGAAAAATTATACAAAGATTGTCCGCAATGGGTTCCGCCCCTTATGGGTGATGAATACGATACGCTCAGCAAGAAGAACTCTGCTCTGGAATATTGCGAGTTCATTCTTTTCCTGGCTCTCGATGAGAAGAAGCAGATTGCAGGCCGTGTGGCAGGCATCATCAATAACAAGGCCAATGAAAGATGGAACGAGAGAAACGTCCGCTTCGGATGGATTGATTTCATAAATGACATAGAGGTTGTACGCGCGCTTGTGGGTGCCGTTGAGGATTGGGGCCTCAAGAAGGGTATGACCAAGATAAAAGGTCCTCTGGGCTTCACCGACTTTGACAAGGAGGGAATGCTGGTTGAGGGCTATGAGCATCTCTCGCCATTCACCTGCATTTACAATTATCCGTATTATAATGATCTGCTAGGGCAGCTTGGATTCACCAAGGATGCCGACTGGACTCAGAAAGTGCTTGAGATACCATCTGAGCTCCCGCCTATGATGCAGTATGCGCGTCTTGTTGAGGAACGATACGGGATTCACGCCGTAACAGGACTGTCTATGAAGGAGATGTGCAAGCGCTATGGTATGAAATCATTCCACCTTATCAACGAGTCGTTCGCACAGCTTTATGAGTATGCGCCATTCTCTGACGAGCAGATAAGGCGTTATCTGCAGACATACGTGCCAATTCTTGACCCGGACTTTGTGTGTATGCTGGTTGATGCTGATGACAATGTGGTAGGCTTCGGATTCTGCGTTCCTACGCTCTCAATGGCTGTAAAGAAGTCAAGAGGCCGCCTGTTCCCGTTCGGAATACTGCGTGTGCTCAAGGCTCTCAGGAAAAACGATACCCTTGAGGCTCTTGTGGTTGGCATCAAGCCCGAGTATCAGGGCAGGGGAGCAAGCGTGCTTTTGCTTGAGTATCTGCATAAGAATTGCATCAAGCGTGGAATCAGGCAGATGATAATGAACCCGCAGCTGGAGAACAACGTAAAGGTTCAGACTATGTTCGGCGGTCTGTACGAGACTCACGATTTTATGCGCCGCCGCAGTTATACAAAAGATTTATAAGCAAATAACAAAATAATTTCAGATATGGGAAACTATTTTTTTGATATGATTCCGGCTGCCGAGAAAGAGCAGCTCAACTACATTCCTACGGTTCCGGAGTTTCTTACCTGGATTGAGAGTCAGTATGCCGACAGGCCAGCTCTGTCAGATACAGTCGTTACATATACTTATAAGGAGATGTGTGAGCGTATCGCACGCCGCCGCACTGTAATCGCGGGACTTGGGCTGAAGAGAGGTGCCAAGATCGCGATATTTGAGCGCAACAGCATCGATGCCGTGGAGATGTTCCTTGCAGTGGCATCATCGGGAATGGTTGCCATCAACTTACCATCAGCGCTCCCTGAGCCTGCGATAGTGGGAAGTTGCCGTCGCTTTGACGTTGAGGCGATATTCGTGCGCGATGAGCTCAAGCCTTTGTGCGGTCAGCTTGAGGGTCTTGGCGTTAAGGTGCTTGCATCTACCTCAATGGCCGATACAGCAACCCCTGTAACTCCTGTTGACAAAGAGGAGATTGCCGCCATATTCTTTACCGGTGGCACTACCGGAGCGCCAAAGGGCGCGATGCTGCCTCACCGCTCGCTTATGCGAGGCTCATTCAACGGCTCATTTATGCCTGGCAGCGTGCTTTGCGGCCACAGATACATTGGCATGCTGCCGCTGAGCCACGTGTTCGGTATGATCCGCAGTACTATGTCTGTCCTCTATACCGGAGCCCTTTGGTTCTCTTGCGAGGATATGAAGGCAACAATAGGCAAGCTGCCTGTAATCAAGCCTACCTGTCTGGTTCTGGTTCCCGGTATCTGCGATATCCTGAACGGACTCACAAAACTGTATGGACCTCAGTTCCTGGGCGGTCAGCTCAAGACAATCATATCAGGCGCCGCAAATGTTCCGCCACGTCTCATCAGCGAGTTTGACAAGATGGGCATTGCCCTTCTGGGTGGCTATGGAATGACAGAGGGAGCCAACTTCACATCCGGCAACGGTGATGTCAAGACTCATCCCACATCAGTTGGAAAGGTTTATCCGGAGCAGGAGACCAAGATTGTGGATGGCGAGCTTTGGATTAAGGGTGACAATGTATTTACCGGTTACTATAAGGACGAGGCGAACACCGCAGCGGCCTTGATGCCAGACGGATGGCTCCGTACCGGTGACCTTGCCCGCTTTGATGAGGACGGATTCCTTTATATAGTAGGCCGTATAAAGAACCTGATCATTCTGGCCAACGGAGAGAATGTAAGTCCGGAGGAGATTGAGGAGCCGTTCTATGCAAGTCCTTTCGTAAAGGACGCTTTGGTAAAGGAGGGCGACATAGACGGCACACCTTGCATCACCATTGAGATTCTGCCGCAGGCACAGGCATTCGCAGGAAAGTCTGACGAGGAGATCGAGGCCTTTATGAGGAATCTTGTGGATGAGGTAAACAAGACGCTGCCTACCACACACCGCATCAGCAAGATGAGCGTACGCAAGGAGGATTTCAAGCGTACCGGCAGTATGAAGGTTGCCAGAGTATGATTTTGACACGGCACTGACCGTATAAATAAGGAGAAAATGACAAGAGAAGAGGTTTTTGATTCCCTGAAAGAGGTTATCAAGGTAGTACGTCCTAATATGGACCTGGGTAACGTGAGCTATGATACAAAGCTCGTTGAGGATCTGGCATTGGACTCACTCTCAATGATGCTGACCGCAATGGCAATTGAAAACAAGCTCGGTATCAGGTTTGATATGCAGCATACATTCAAGACAGTAGGCGATGTCTGCGATATAGCACTTGAACTGTTGGGAAAGTAATTTTATAGAAAATGGCAAAGACATACGAGGAGATAAACGAGAAAATCCGCAAGGGCAAGGCTGTGGTGCTGACAGCCGAGGAGGTGTCTGAGATGGCCCGCACGATGTCGCCCAAGGAGATTCTTGACAAGGTGGATGTGGTAACGACTGCCACATTCGGAGCTATGTGCTCCAGTGGCGCGTTTTTGAATTTCGGTCACGCTAACCCGCCAATCCGTATGGAGCGGATTGAGTTGAATGGCGTGCCGGTAAGTGGAGGTCTTGCGGCCGTTGATACCTTCGTTGGAGCTACTGACTGCAATGTGCAGAATCCCAAGTACGGTGGCGCGCATATAATTGAGGACCTTATCGCAGGAAAGGAAGTAGTGCTTGAGGCCTGGGGCAAGGGCACTGACTGCTATCCGCGCAAGCATATCAAGACCAAGATATCGCTCGATACTATCAATGAGGCTATCCTGTGCAATCCAAGAAACGCATATCAGAACTACAATGTGGCCGTGAATACCTCAGACCGCATACTCTATACTTATATGGGCACCTTGCTGCCGCATCTCAGGAATGCATCATACAGCTCAGCAGGTGAGTTGTCACCTCTGCTGAATGATCCTGACTGCCGCACAATAGGTCTTGGCACGCACATCTTCCTGTGTGGCGCTCCCGGATATGTGGTATGGAACGGCACGCAGTTCAACTGCTCAAAGCCTCTTAACGCCAATGGCGTGCCTATGGGCAACGCCCGCACTCTTGCCCTTATGGGTGAGATGCGCCAGATGAGCACAGAGTTCATGCGTGGAGCATACTTCGAGAAGTATGGCGTAACTATGTACGTTGGCGTAGGTGTTCCAATCCCTATTCTTGACGAGGATATGGCTGCCCGCGTATCCATACGCAACAGCCAGATAGATACATTCATAGAGGATTATGGCGATGAGTGCAAGCTGATAGGCCAGGTCAACTATGAGCAGCTTCGCAGTGGCGAGATTGAGTTCCGTGGAAAGAAGATTCACACGGCACCCCTGTCCAGTCTGGCAAAGGCGCGTCAGATAGCCGCCATCCTGAAGCAGTGGATAGAGAAAGGTGAGTTTGAGCTTACTGCTCCGGTACGTCCCATGCCTGCAGGCACCAGCCTGAAAGGTCTGAAGGAGAATATGTAATCAGTCAATTTGAGTAGCTATGGTAAAGAAAGTTGTTGTGACATTTACTGAAGGCTCAGCCGGTCGTTCACTCACATACGAGCTGATAAAGAAGTACGACATTATGGTCAGCATCATCAAGGCTGACATTGATGCCGGACGTAATGGAAAACTGGTGCTTGAGCTGGATGCAGACGAGAGTCATATCCGTCAGGCCATTGATTATATGGAGAAGAGCGGAGTGGAGGTTAGTCCGCTGGAGAGCAAGATTAAGTACGATGGCTCACGTTGCATCAGTTGCGGAGCCTGCACATCGTCTTGCCTGTCGGGTGCCCTGTCCATTCAGGCTCCGGACTGGAAAATAGTGTTCCAGCCTGACAAGTGCATTGTCTGCAAACTTTGTGTAACCGCTTGTCCGCTCAAGTTGTTCACCACTGAGTTCGCTGATTGAGCGGTATGGAGTATAAGGAACGCCGGTATCGCGGTCAGCTCACCGCCGAGGGGCGTAGAGCATTCTGCGTCAAGTTCCTTGAGTCCGATTTATGGATAGGAGTCGATAGAGGCTCCTATTCGTCTTCTATGCAGGACGATGCCCTGGCGTGGACGGTTGAGCTCCGCCGGCAGATGGACGCTCATATCCTGCTGGAGCCAGATTTCAAGAGCTCGCTTGTTCCATACGATGTGGCTCCGTACGCACCGGAGACGATGCTTCATATGAGCGCCGTATCGCACCGTACAGGCATTGGCCCTATGAGCGCAGTGGCCGGAGCGTTCGCCGAATATGTCGCAGTCCGTTTGAAGAGCAAATATGGCTGCACTGAGGTGATTGTTGAGAACGGTGGCGACATTTATGCCCAAAGCGCGTGTGATATGGATGTGGCGGTCTTCGCCGGCCAGTCTCCATTGTCAGACAAGGTAGGGCTTCACATTCCCTCCGGCGAGTTTCCGCTTGGCATCTGCACCTCAAGCGGCACTGTGGGGCCATCGCTGAGCTTTGGCCGTGCCGATGCCGTGATGATTATATGTAAGGATGTGATGCTGGCCGACAGCTATGCCACCGCATTCGCCAACCGCATAAAGAGGGTGGAGGACCTTCAGCCTGTTATTGATCTGATTTCTCTTCACGATGACATATTGGCCGCAATAGCCATCAAGGATGACCGTATGGCCTTGTGCGGACAATATGAGCTCAGACTGTTTAATAAATAGACGATAGTTTACTGCTACATAGCTTATTAAGATATGAAACTGAAATATTGCATAAGGTCAATGAGGCTGCGCACACTGCCTCTCTCGCTGGCCGGCATCATAATGGGCATATTCATTGCCGTCTCATATACACAGGTTGACTGGAGGGTTATCCTGTTTCTTGCGCTTACAACCATATCGCTTCAGATATTGAGCAATCTGTCCAATGAGCTTGGCGATACTCTTCACGGTACCGACAGCGCTGATGAGCGTCAGGGAATGCACTATTCGCTTATGGACGGCGGTCTTACCATTCCGGAAATGAAAAAGCTTATTGCGGGCTCTGCAATAGCAAGCGCTGTTTTCGGAGCGCTGATGATATGGTTCTCGTTCGGCACTCTTCTCAGCCTGCCAGCCATAGCCTTCCTTATTCTTGGCGTAATGGCATTGTGGGCGGCCATGCACTATACTCTTGGCAATAACCCATACGGTTACCGCGGGCTTGGCGATATCTCGGTATTCATCTTCTTTGGCGTTGCCACTGTGCTTGGCGGATACATTCTTTGCGCGCATCAGGTTTATTCCTGGGCAGTGCTGCTGCCAACAGCCGCCATAGGTTTTTTCAGCGTAGGTGTCCTGAATGTGAACAACATACGCGATATGAAGACCGATGCCGCCACACGTACTACTGTGGCCATAAAGCTTGGCGGCACGAGGGCCCGTATATATCAGACCGTATTGATTGCCCTGGGATGGATCTGTATGCTGATATACACCATATTGAGCAATACATCCTGGCTTTATCTAATAACGTTGCCTTTGTTCGTGCTTCACCTGATTGGCGTGTGGAAGAGAAAGGACCGCGAGCTGGACAAAATGCTGCCGCTTCTGGTTATGTCCAGCTTTGCTTTCTCAATTCTTGCAGGTATCGGTTTCTGTGCTAATTAATAGTCATTTATGGTATATACAATAATCATAGTACTGGTCTTTCTGCTGGCTCCGGCCGGTGTCCTGGCTTTATGCCGCAAGTTCAAATGGCTTGGCAAGATTGGACCGGTACTTGTATTGTATGTACTGGGAATCATCATTGGCAATATCGGCCTGATTCCCGGGATATCGCTCCCTGAGCAGATGGCCGGCGTGCAGGATATCCTGAGCAGCGCCATGGTTCCCATTGCCATTCCCCTTATGTTGCTTGGCTGTACGTTCAAGCGCAGCGAGACCCGCAGCCAGCTGCTTGCGCTCATTACCGGCATAGCGGCGGTAATCATCTCTGTGGCGGTTGGATATCTGCTGTTTGCCGATGGTATAGACTCAAGCCGAATGGCTGGCGACAGTGCCGCAAAGATAGGTGGCATGCTTACCGGAGTATATACGGGAGGCACCATCAACCTGGCGGCATTGAAGACTATGCTCGGTGTGTCAGACGAGACCTATCTGCTTCTGAATGGCTACGATATGGTTATCAGCTTTGTCTATCTGATGTTTCTGGTGGCGTTCGGCATCAGGATGTTCCGTGGGTTCCTGCGCAACGAGACATCGCACAACGATACTGTTGATGGGGCAGGGCAGGCTAACCCGTACAAGGGTCTGGGCACCAAAAAAGGCATTGGCACGCTTTTCAAGCTGATTGGTATCACAGTCTTGATATGTGGTCTGGCATACTGCGCCACACTGCTTTTCCCGAATGCGCCGTTTATGACAATCTTCATTCTGGCGCTCACCACGCTCAGCATAGCGGCATCGTTCATACCAAGTCTGAGAACGCTTCCATATAGCTACGATGTTGGCATGTACTGCATCTATGTGTTCAGTATTGTGGTGGCATCAATGGCCAACCTTGGGAATCTGGACTTCTCGGGTGGGGTAGGACTGCTTGGCTACCTGACACTGGTGATATTCGGATCACTTATACTGCAGGTGCTCTTCGCGTGGATTTTCCGCATTGACTCAGACACTATGGTGGTCAGCTCCGTGGCGTTCGTGTGCTCACCGCCATTCGTTCCTATGATAGCGGCTGCCATGCGAAACAAGCGTGTGCTTGCCGCAGGTCTGGCAATCGGCATCGTAGGCTATGCGGCTGGCAATTACCTGGGGTACATCATTTATCGGGTTCTGACTGCTCTTTAGCACGCCAGCTTTGGGAGTGAACTTCACTGTCAAAACAACTCCGGAATTGCCAGCATCCTCCGACTACTGATTCGCTGTGAAAACCGACTAAAGTAAGGCGTTAAGGTGGTAAGGTGGTAAGGTTAACTGAATGCTTAATTTAGTAAGCTATTACCTCCTGTATGCTTACAAATTCTATGAATGTGTAAGCGGTAATTTTGTCTCCGCAGATTTCGGAAAAATCACATCATACAAAAATCGGAAGTTCCGGACGCTCCTTTGTCGTGCCGGTGAATTTTTCCTGGAAGATGTTTTCTCATCCGTACTGTTTGAGGGCATCGACCTGCCAGACTTAAGCCGCCTATACATATCTGTTTGTGTTTGTAATACGGCGATTCTTCCATTACTTTATGAATATATCAGTCATCACAACAATGAAAGCAAAAACCATATCATTCATTTTCATGCTATTGTTCAGTGCCAATTTGTTTGGCCAGAATGTTCATTCTTATAAATTGAACAGCAATAATGGACATCTGTTCATGACTGCTGACATATGTGGCGAACAGCGGGAGATAATGGTTGAATCTGGAATACCAGCTCTGTTGATAGGTCAGGATTTCTATGAAAGGACTTTGGCCGGGGGAGATCTGGCATTTGAGCCATCTCAAGCTAAAATAAGAATGCTCAACAACTTATACGAGATCACATACAAGGCCGATGGAGAGTTACAAATAGGGCAGGACAAATATTGTGGTCCCATCTTCATCCTAAAAGATTATGATGGAAGGATAAGCCTGCCTATCCAAAACCTCTATGATGAGTCTGGCCATAGGACTGTGTCCGTGGACATCTCAAATGGCCGACTGTCAGTAGGCGAGATTGCTGAGAACACCGAAAAGTGCTATATGTTGCATCTTGACAAGAAAACAGGAGTTCCCATTGTGAAGGCAAAGGTTGCAATCTCCTCCCAAGAGAGCAAGGTTGTACTCAAAGGGAACCTTATTGTGGATTTTGGAAATCCGATGTTGGTTTTCTTGATGACCCAGCACAGAAGCGTCAGCAAAGCTATCAAGAACGGGAAAATCATACCTCAAGATGCTCGTGATGCAAATGGTAATATCGTCGCACAGGGCATCTTTGCAGAGGCCGTCACTGTTTGCGGACAAGATTACAATGATATCTCTATCGGGCTGACCGGGAAAATGACCGCAATAAAAGATATGGGCTTCCTCGGTATACCATTCTTCAATTCAGCGGTTGCTTTTGATTTTGATAACGGACGGATGTTTGTCTTTTAGCAGCAGATCGTTAAAGATTAGTCAAGTTACGTCTATCTCATCAAACTTAGTCTTTTAACGCCCCTCACCATATCTGGAGCCTCCTGATATGACTAAGCCGCCTAATGATGTATGTTTGGCTTTGCAATAAATGGGAGTGAAAGTACCTATTTGAGCCAAATAATATATGGAAAAAGAATGGTAGAAAAAAGGATGGCCAACGTTGATTCTGTGTTGGTCATCCTCGTTTGTCGAATGGCTTTAACGTTTGTCTGTCAAGCCGAAGCGGGACCAGCTGTCTACAAAGTATTTCTGTTTGATGGGCTGCTTGGCCTCCAGGCAACACTGCTTCAGCTCGTACAAAGCGCTGTGTGCCTTTTCCCTTGCATCAATCAATTGCTTCTCCGCAGCTTCCTGCAATTGAGCCGCAGATTCAAGCTCTTTTCTCAGGGAAAGAATCTCATCAGTGTTGATGTGAATGTTTTTCGAAGCGAGTTCCTTCGCGTTTTTTGAGACGCCTTCAGCAAGCATCTCCGCTTTGGACAGAATGTCCAAGTAAATCTTATTCATTATTTGATTTATAATGCGTTAAGGCGACGTCTTCATGACGTACCCATATAGCAAAATTACAAATTTATTTTTTTCAGACCTCGTTCGTTTGGTATTTTCTTGAAAGAAATACCTGAATCAGGAATAGAGCGGATATGGCAACACCTATCAGATACGGAGAATTCGCTCCTCCAACAGTTTCGCTTATCGGGCTGACAATCAACGGCGAAGTGAACTGTCCCAGATACATTGCCGCCGATATCAGCGGCATAACCGTCGTCGCTGCATCCTTGCCGCCTTTGATCGATGCGATAGTATTCAGATACGGCATACCTATGCCATTGGCGAGACCGACGAAAAATGCGCCGGAAAGCAGCAGCGGCGTTGCAGTTCCCATAGCGAACAAAGCATATTCCACCATAAAGGTCAGAGGAGCCATATATTTCACCATACGTCCCATATTCTTCATCATCCTTTCGCAGCCATATTGATGGCGAGCACAGGAATGTGGGCAGAGACGGTCGAATATCTTTACCCCGTGTATAACACCGCTGATGACCCTACCAGCGGAATCAAAGAGTGGAAAACCGCAAGTGTCGATGCTACCGTAGTTGAGGACGCTGCCACTCCTGTTACATGGGGTACGGCTGGCACTGAAACCTGGTATGTCGTTACAGGCACTAATGTGACACTCTCGCAAGGTGCCATCTGCGCCGGTAATGTCAACCTCATCCTTGCCGATGGTGCTAAACTCACGGCAACGGGATATTGGGTTGATGATGAATACATGGGTTACGCAGGTATTCAAGTGTCGGGCGACGGCAACTCGCTCACCATCTACGGCCAAACCGCTCAAACGGGGCAACTCGAAGCAAATGGCGAAACTGGCGCAGCCGGTATCGGCGCAAAATGGGTTTTCTGAGAAGGCGGATTACAACAGCACATATTTGAGAATGAACAAGGCGGACAGAATCCACATTGCGATTGATATGTCCTTCGCCTTGCCTGTAAAGGCATACAACAGCACGTAAGAGATGCTTCCAATCAGAATACCGTCCGCAATGCTGTAGGTGCAGACCATAACCGCTATCGTGAGAAATGCGGGGATGGCTTCGCGGAAGTCGGTCCAATGTATTTTGACTACGGGCTCCATCATCATCATTCCCACCAGAATGAGCGCAGGTGCCGTTGCAGACGAGGGAACTGCAAGGAAAACTCCTGAAAACAGCATTGCGACAGCAAAGAACAATGCGGTGAAGAACGCGGTCAGACCGGTCCGGCCGCCATCCGCCACACCGGCCGCACTTTCAACATAAGTGGTAGTGGTGGAAGTTCCTGCGACGGCTCCGAAGACGGTGCCGATTGCGTCGGCCATAAATATCTGATCAATTCCGTCAATGTTTCCCTCCTCATCAACAAATCCGGCCTTGTGCGAAACTCCGATTACGGTCCCTATTGTATTGAAAATGTCGTTGAACAGAAATGTAAACACGACTATGAACATATCCAGCGTCAATACCCTGTTCCACTCGAATTTACAGAAAATGGGGCTGATGCTCTCAGGGTATGAGACCAGAGAACCGTTGAATTTTGTAATGGCTTCGCCTGTGGCGGGATCTTTAATGAAGAGTCCTATGATGGTTGTGGCAAGGATACCAATCAAGATGCCGCCTCGAACTTTGAGGACCAGAAGTATCCCGGTAATGATGATGCCTATGATAGCCAGAAGGGCGGGACCTTGACTGATATCTCCGATTGTCACCAGTGTGGAAGAGGAGCCAACCACAATCTGGGAGCCCTGAAGACCGATAAAGGCTATAAATAAACCTATTCCGGCACCGATGGCATTCTTGAGACTTGCAGGAATGGAATTCACTATCAATGTCCTGGCCTTCGTGGCTGAAAGAATAATAAAGAGGATTCCTTCTATCAGCACGGCCGTTAGTGCGAACTGCCAGGTCTGATGCATCGATATGCAGACAGTATACACAAAGAACGCATTCATACCCATTCCCGGAGCAAGCGCAAATGGCTTTTTGGCATAAAAAGCCATAACGAGCGTGGAAACCACTGCGGCCAAAGCAGTCGCAGTAAACACCGCTCCTTTCGGCATATCGGGAAGTGCGCCGAAGATCATAGGATTGACGGCGAGGATATAAGCCATTGTTAGAAAAGTCGAGAATCCAGCCACAAATTCTGTCTTGATTTTGTGCGTACCGGGAGTAAATCCGAACGCCTTGTTTAAAATGTCTGCCATATTACTTCTGTTATTGTTTATTTACCGCGGTTTAGCACTTGGGTCATACAGTGGGCTGCACCATATCCTCCGATGAGATTGTCGAGCGGAACCCATTCCACGCGCACACCGTATTTGGCATACTCGGCTTCGAGGTCCTTGCTCTGTCCGGCCACGGACATAATGTGACGCGCATCGATGGTGAGGAAGTTATTGGCGTAGTGGTCTGCGTCCTCCTTGCTTACGCGGATTATTTTCACTCCTCTGGCCTCAAGGAATTCACGGAAACCTTTTCCGGAATATCCCTCGTCCAGACGGTAATCCGTCTGACCGGGGCTGCGCACATACATATCCATCGTCAGATAGTTTATGTCGCTTATATCCCTGGCATCGTAGCGGTTGAAGCACATCGTACACAAGTCCTTGTCAATCACGTTGAAATAGGTGTCAAGATGCATTTGATACTGGTCTTTCCAGCGCTCTCGCACCACCACTACCGTATCGTGCCCGAAGCAGTTGTTTCCAAGCAGCTCGTCTATGGCCTTCTGGTTGGTTCTGAGCCCCTGGCCGATAAGGCTGATTGTCCCGAATGGGATATAGTCGCCACCCTCCAGATGGCTGTCCTCACCTTTTACCCGATAAATGGCAGCTTCGCCGAGTTGCTCATAGCAAGCTTCGATGATGTCAACTTCGGGTGCTCTTTGGGTTGAATTCATCCTGCACATTATATGTCCCTTGGGTGTAGTTATGCTCTGATCCCTGAGGAAATACATATTCATCAGGGGATTGTGCACATACTGAGCTTCGAACCCGGTGTTGATGCCGGACTTTTTGAGTATGACGGTCGGTCTGTTGATTATGATGCGTATCAGGTCAGAATTGCTCATTGAGGCGAGGACCTCACGCTTATGCAGGGCCTGCGCTTCCCGCTCACTCATCTCCAGATTGCTCACATCGTATGTAATAGACGGTTCGGCAAGAGAGAGGAGACGGTCGTGAGGCATTGAGAGCAGGGTGTTTGTCACAGTATGGACACTGCAGCCTTCTTTTTCAAGCATAGCAATGTAATTCCTGTGCTCGTCAGCGGCCTTGTCGATGTCAAAATACGTCTCATACAATCCGGCATCCGGATGGATGACTCCGTCAAAGAGTTCCGCACCGGGAGTGTACATCAGTATGGAGCCCGCCTTGTGATATTCGGCCTGCGGATAGCCGTAAACAAGCGGCTTTTCCGGCTTGTCCATAGGCTCGCATCCAAATGCTATCAGGCAGGCGAATGCAATCAATAATGAATTGATAATTCTATATTTCATCTCTTTTTATCTTGATTCCGGGACAATACTGTTTCCACAGCCTGCCTTACATTCGCCCAGACTTCATCGCTTATCAGCACTCCTGATTCCCGTTTGGCATTGTTCAGGTATTCATCTACACTCAGGTTGTCACTGACGATTTTCACCGCCGCAACCAGTTCGAGATGAGGCGAGAAGGATGCTATATAGTTGAGCTCCATATCATAGAGCGTGGGCTCTGTCCTGTCTGATTCTGTAAAGAAACTGTTCCCTGTATAACACGGAAGCCCTTCGTCCGAGAGGTGAAGCGGGTTGGCGTGGTCATCGAACTTAAAATTCCCGTCAGTGTATCTGAAAGTGTCGCTCACCAGGGATACCGTTCCTATTTCGACATTGTTGCTTCCGGCATAGCCGATGTTGATGATGCGAGTCCCTTTGGGAAGGTTACAGCAGGCTCTGATGACATTGCCGGCGCCTACCCCCGTCCTTATGCATTCTATCTCGGGAAAAATCTCCCGACACTTGTTGTACTCGCCCTCTTCCGCTGCAAGTATCACAATCTTGCTCCCGTTGCTGCAGGAGCATAGGCCTGTTACAATCAGGGCCATGATAATAAAAAGCTGTTTCATAATACGCCCACAAAGGTAGCGATTATTTTCCAACCATAGAGAATATGCCATCTCTCCCATTAAATTTTACTTTCATAGATTTTCAGTTAAACGTGTACATCCAGGCGGATGACGTTGTTCGGGATGACGAAACTGAGTTCGTTTACGCCCCTAACCAAATTTGAAGACGGACAACACCTAGATACATAACCTTTCCGGAAATTCAGGAAGCATGGGAACAGAAGATTTTAAATGACTTTGTAACAAGTAGCGGCTATAAACCTTACCTTACCACCTTACCGCGGTAAGGTATTCTGTGTTTTTGGGTATATTCCTGCATTACCAGTAATAAACTTCATTTCGCGCGCGCGTAGTTATATTAATATATAATTATTAATAAATAATTTATTTATTATTAGACCTGATAGAGACTGAATCACCGGTACCTGTCCCTACTGATTCGTTCCTGCTGACTCACCGCAAGCCGGGTGTAGTAAGGCGTTAAGGTGGTAAGGTGGTAAGGTGTGGTATTGACTAAAGAAAAATCTGTACAAACTTTTGCTCTATGAGGCTTGTGTGGCTATGTTTTCTGAACTAGCCGATTTTTGCTGCCCAGTTGGATAAATTTTGCTACCCAACTAGAGAAATAAAATCGGCCTTTTAGACACTACGGTGCTGAATGGCTTATCGCTCTGCGGATAAATACTTACAATCTGCGCCTGGTTACGCTTTCGGATGCGTTTTCCGGCTCTTTTGACTTACCTGGCCTGATGCTCACTCAGTGTTGCGTATATTATTGCGCAATAGCGTATTGCGTTTGGTACCCGTAGCCAAAAATGCACTATTCCGGCATATTGCTTTGCAACCCCGACTGACTGGAGTATCTTTGCAATGTCAAGAGATTGCTTCAAGATTAAGTATTGAAATAGAGAAACTATATGGAAACCTTCACATCAGCCTTTGGTATTGTCTGCCTGATATCCCTACTGATTGCAGCACTGGGCTTCATTTACTTTATTTACTTCTTTTCAATAGGGTATGCCTTCTCCATCGCCGGAATGGCGTTGGCAACAATGATCCTGTTCTGGGGCGATATGGAAATATGGGGGATTGCATTCTGCGTACTTCTTGCCATCTATGGGCTCAGGCTCGGCATTTATCTGCTCGTAAGGGAAATAAAAAGCGCGTCATACAGGAAGATTCTTCGTCCAGAGACCGACGCGAATGCGAACAAACGCAGCCTGGGCTTCAAAGTTACTCTGTGGATAATGGTTGTTACACTATTCATCGGGCAGTTCGCCCCGGTCTTCTTCCGCATACAGAACGGCTCGGCACCCGACACTTGTGCCATTGTTGGATTTTTCATCGCCCTTGCCGGTGTTATACTTGAAATATGGGCTGATGCTCAGAAGTCGATGCTCAAGCGCAGGAATCCCAATGAATTCTGCCGTACAGGGATTTACAGAATAGTACGCTGCCCGAATTATCTGGGTGAGATCCTTCTGTGGACGGGTGTGTTCCTGTCCGGATTCACCGCACTTGACAGTCTGTGGCAGTGGATCATTTCAGTATGGGGATATGTCCTTATTCTGTGGGTGATGTTCAGCGGCGCCCGCCGTCTGGAACTGCGGCAGAATAAGAACTATGGTGACCGTCCGGAATACAAGGAGTA
>CALDKD010000037.1 GCA_937898885.1 uncultured Bacteroidales bacterium
CAAACGAAGCTAACAGGGCAAGGCATTTCTATGGGCGACGTCCAAAATGACGCTCTTTAAATAAGGACATAGGGATGGGGTATTTATTTTGGGAACTATATACCTGTTAACTACAAACAAGGTATAAGAAAACCCGTAGGTGAAAATCTACGGGTTAATTTTTGCGAATGCCTTTTGCTTAATGTTTGTTGCAAAAGTTACCCGTTTCTTCTAAACCATTAGAACACGAACCCGAAGCGATACTGTGCGTACGGAAGGATGGATTCGTAAGAGGCGGACAGCTTTGCACCGGCGGAGAACTCTCCGAACCAATGCTTGCCATAAGTACGGCGAATGCCATACATCGGGGTGATCAGCAAGTCCTCCTCAAGGAGATAATCCACCTTGATGGACACGAAGTCGGCCGCATTCTTGTATGTCGACTTGCCCTTGTTGATTCTTCGTTTGACGTTTGTGTAGAAACGCGGTTCAAGTGTTACCGCCGGGGTGCAGGACGCCGAAAAACTGAACTCTCCGGGATCGTTATATAGATAAAAGCCATTTGGCACCATACCAAGCCTTCCGATAAGGGAGAAACTGCCTCCCAATCTCTGTTCATAGCTGTACTGAAGGCCTATGACCTGAGCAGAAAAAGAATGGTTCGATACTATCAATTTCTCTTTCTGCTGAGCAGACAGCATCATCGGCACAGCCAGCATGATGGAGATGACAAATACAATCTTTCTCATAACTACTGATAATTAACTTTACTCGATAATCCTCTGGAAATTCTGACTCTTCTTCCACCCTGTCTCATATTCGGTGGTCATTGTCATATACTCTTCAGACTTGATTTCCAACTTCCCTTCATAATATGTCCAATTGCCATCATATTTGTATGACAGCACGCTTGACTCTTCATCGTAAGTATACAGACCGTCTGTGACACGGTTATTTTCCAGAACGTCTGTCTGTTCGAAAGTCCCGTCTTCGTTGAATTCCATAAACAGATAATATTTACCGTATGCTTCAACCATAGAAGGGCTGAGTTCTGCCTGTACTGATACCTGCCCGTCAACATCCACTGTCTCTCCTGACAGCATTCCCCATTTGCCCACTATGGAGAACACCTCAGGTTCATCCTCCACAGGCTCTTCTTTGGTCCCAGGAGTTTTCTCACAGGATGGAAGGACGCAAAGCATCAACAGAATAGCGATAAGGTGATAGTGTTTCATGTTGTAAATATATGATAATAATTGATACATTGGACAAAAGGAACGCAGCTATGGGTATGCATAAGCCTTTTGATCCACATTGGTTCCAATCTAACGAAAGGGCCATTATGCCTGAGTATCATGGAATAGTTGTTTTAGCCATTTTGCAAGTGTTGAAGCATTAGGGTCTATCTGTAGTTTCGCCCTAATCTTACTACTGACATTATAGTATCCAGAATAGCAGATGAACTCTCCTGCCTCTTTTGTGCTGTACCCCATCAGAAACAAACAACAGTAGCCTACCTCTGACGGTCTCAGTCCTTTTGCAATCAAGGCTTCGGTAAACTTCGGAGCATAAATTGCATAGATCATTCCTATGCTTTCCAAAACAGCCGTCCTGTCTCCTAAAAGACGGTCAAGTTCTAGCGCAGCCTTTTCATCCTTCGCCAAAAATGATTTCAGCGTTCTCATTCTTCTTTCGAGAACTGGCAATGCCTTCATGTCAATTTCGGAATCAGGAATAGAAAGCGAGTTCAATGCATCATACTCCTCTTGCAATTCCATTAACTTTAACTTTGTTTCAGATGTCTCCTTTTTATGCTTGAATAACAAATATGAAAGCGCCGAGGATATGACGGCAAACAACAACACAAATAAAGCCATCCCCAGCAATCTGTTCTTCGCTTTGGATTGTGATAATTGGATCAAATACCTTTCCTCAATAAACTTTGTATCGTGACGAAAAACATCATATCCCCTATCCTCAATGATTTTAATATATCGAACTTCGTTCTTATAGGCATCCTCAAACTGACCTAGCCCAGCATTTGCCTCCGCTAGAAGCAATTGATAGGCGGCTGCTTCTTTGCCGGAATCCAGACCATATCTGACACCACGGTCCAGAGCATCCTTCATTGAGTGAAGATCCCCCATTGACTTATATGCTGTGGCCAAAGTCATCCATTCCACTTTCTCTGGAGATGAAGACATGAAATCAAGATACTCGGCGATCATGAGTTCCATCTCATGAACGTCGTTCCTGCAGACAAGAGATGATATCCTCGTTGAATACCAATTATTCTTTCTTTGGTCGCTTATCTGTGGCCACAAGGATTTGACTATGTTCAAACAGCTGTCCGCTTTGGCATAATCAGAGTGCTCGAGATCACCAGTGACACAGTAGAAACCAGCTTGGTCCAATACTGCACGGGCATAATTGTTCATATGTCCGGCCGCCAACGAATATTTGGCGGAAGCCTTCGCTTCTTCCAACGCGGACGGTTTATCAAATGAATAGTTATATACCCTTCCTTTTCCGAAATGAAGTTTCGCTAGATACAAAGGGTCAACTAACGATTCAGGTATTGATTCCGCCTTGATATACGACTTCATTGCATCCTCATATCTTTTGGCGTTCTCGTATACACGCCCTTGATAATACCATGATAAAAAAGCGTTTCGGCTCAACTCCTTTCCGTAATGGTTCACCGCAACATTGATAAGAGAGTCTTCTGAGACATCAATATACTCTTTATCAAGAGCTATTGAATATAGCAAAGAAAAATGCGCTTTATCTTCATCAGAATGCAGCAATGATCGGTCGAATGACCTGAGCAATAAATAAGCGCTATCGGGCTCATCCTGGACTAGAAGATCAAAATCCTCAAGCAATGATGGCGTTGAATCATTACACCCCCAAAATATAGTTAAACAGATAATAGAAGAATAGAATAAGCATCTAACTATACGGTTCATAATATCGCAATTTGTTAAGGACAAATATAACATTTAACACACAAAACGCATAAAACACAATCTAAATATTTCATTTCTATCATACTGATTTTCAAATAATTAAGATTCTAGCATCTAATCCATATAACAATACGCTACTGATCCGGCAAGGACAGCAGCAAAAGCGTATCATTGAAGAGCCGTTCTATTGGGGCCAGTACATTAACATACCTAGATACTACTAAAGAATGCCAATCAACAGAATGGTCGAATCGGCCCGAAGGCCGCATCAGCGGCCCGCCCGACGCCGGTCTGCAATGCAGACATTTATGTAATAAAATACATCACTATTCTCAATGTCAGCAGCCACCAAGCAATTTCAGGATACGCAATTCGGGAAATTATTTCATGATTATTCCCCCATTCTTTGTCTTAATCAGAATAATGTCTACATTGCCGCACATAGATGCGCAGCAGCTTTGATTTATGTATTAGCAAGCTCTGCAGGTCACTCTGACCGGGTATCTGACGCCCTTTTCCCGCTATTGTGCATCAACTACTGGTATTATTAGTTTAATCTGGAATTGACAATGGTCTTTCCAAGTTATTTGGAAACGGGGAACTTTTGCAACAATAATGTGATGAAACACATCATTATAGTCTAATCCACTACCGGCCTGATGGAATTTCCATAACAACGCTGAGTAGTGTCGCTTTCTATTATTCCCCTGAACAGATTAGCCAAGAGTTGAACCGCTAATGTTGCGCCAAAGAAAGGATCAGCAGAAACAAGTGTTGAAGACCAGTAGAAACAACAGTCAAAATTATGAGGCATTAGCGCAAAAGTTCGGTTGTCAGCTGCCGGAAGAAACAAGTTTTCCCCGTTCCTCTTGCTGGTTAGGAGCAGTCCGAACACGCCGTTCAGGGTATAAGGCCTATAGTCGCAGTTGGCAAGCAACTCGTCTATCTCTTCCTCTGTGGGCATCCTCCAGCGCCCTCCAAGAATGACGTGCGCCGCATCGTTCTCAGGAAGGAGCACCCCGTTCGCATCAACGCATTCCAACTTGTGGGCGTTCCAGTACTCGGAATCATACGCGTTGGCACCTCCGTTGAATGGGGCGTTGGGCCACCAATATCCATCTTCCCTGCCGGGCTTCCATACAGTAGGGGATGAATATGCGTATCCGTCCTCATACCACGGTTCGGTCGCGCCCCAGGCATAGTAGTCACCGTAGCCTTCCGGCGTTGACGAGCCTAGATTACATGTCGCCCAATGAACGCTCAGGCCGAGGTCAACCGCACCGGCAGGACATTTTCCGGGCTTGACGGTTGTGAAGGACTGCACATCACCAAACACCTCCTGCTTGTCCACTGTGACGGCAGCCACATAATAGTAGGTGGTTCCGAAGGAAAGGTCCTTCAGTTGTACGCTGAATTCACCTCCATCCTTGGAGAAGTCACCAGCGTACACCCTGGTTCCTGAAGACTTCAGGTTCTTGGCGCTGCCTTCCGTTTCGGAATAGTAGAAGCAGGCCTTGGCGCTTGTAGTGGCGTTCGTGATGTTGACGGCACCGTTCAATACGGCGGAGAACTTGTCCACATCCACAGCTTCTACAACGGAGAAATCTATCTTAACCGCGTTAGGGTCCTCACCCCCCTTTCCCGGTTTTCCACAAGAGAGAAGGAGCGCAGAAGCGATCAATGCGAGAACTATCCTTTTCATCGATTTCCTATCGTTTTAGTTCAGGACAACTTTCACTGTTGCAGAGAATTGTCTGTCGTTGGCATCTGTGACGCACACCTTCAGGTGCTTGTCTTTGTGTGACGAGTCGCAGGGGACCAAAATTTTGCAAATATATTTGTCATGCCACATCAGGTAGCAGTCGTCCGAAGTCAAGTCCTCAAGCATTGTGTCTATTGGATAGTAGCGGCTGTCATGATAGCGAAGGTCCTTCTCCTGCATCGCCATAAAGCGGTCAGACTGCTCATTCCCCCACCAGTCATATCTCTGGTAGCCCCCGCTGATATACGGCATTGCGGTAAACGCCGTGACGCACGCGATGTCGGCAAGGGATGCCCCGGCGGGATGAGCGTCGTCCCAAGGTTCCTCGCAGGTCAGCGACACGCTGCCGAGCGGCTCGGCAGGGAAACTGCAATGGTCATCAAAACGGGAGCCAAACCATCCTACTGACAGTATCTTGCCAGAATACTTGTCGGAGTACGCGGTGTCGCCGTAACGTCTGCACAGATCGTCAAACCTCATCTTGTCCTTGTCAAAGATATATGCTACGCTTTCGCCTTCGCTGAGCACCGATATGCAGAAATTAAGTTCGCCGTCCAGATCGATTGTGGACTTTTGGGTGGAAATGCCGTCCATAGACCAGAACTGCGTTGCGAGCGAGGTCCTGACGGTCTCCTTCCCACCGGTGCAGGATATAAAACATATTACGGCAAAGAACAAAATGCCAAGCCAAGTATCCTTTTTTATTTCATAAATTTTCATCAAGTGGATATTTAGTGGTTGCCCAAAAATAGAATATATTATCCGTCCCTCTATTTATTCAGAAGTATCTGGCCGTTACACTATTTTGTATTTTCAAACAAGATAATTTGTTGATTATCAGGATATTTTAAGAGTTCTCCTAAGTACCACAGAAATCAACATATGCGTAAATCGCTGCAATACAGCAACTTACGCCCCCCTATGGCTGTAACGAAATTATTCAAACCAAATCCGATATAGTCCGGCGTTTGGACCGGAATTGTTTAGGAGCCGGTGCCTGATACGGTAACGCTTTACACGGGCATTCTCACCTGTAATGTTCATCAGAACAGAGATTGTAGTCGCATCGAACCCAACCACAATGTAACATATGAAACGAATATCTGATTCGGTAAACTTCGGATAGTCGCTCCGAATCTTGGCGATAATATTATCCGCATCCTTGTTGATGCGTTCTTCAAACTTATGCTGATCATTTGAAAGAGTCGATATCTCGGCAAGGATACTGTTAATTTCGGAGGTTACATTCCTGACCATTTTTTGCGAAGCTCTTTCCGGATTTCCAAGATAAGACGCATCATAATATCTTCCGATAGCGGAGAACTGCTTCTGATAGAGAGATGCGTACATTTTCTGGAGTTCCAATACTTTTTCCCTATGGGACTCATGTTCTTCCTCTAGCAACTGCCGCGAATCATCGCTGATAATTTGAAGCATATTCTCTGATTCCTCTAAAGCTAAAAGCAATTTCTCTTTTTCATCTTGGAAAATACGCTTTCTTCTCTTGTATATGAGTACAAAAGCGGATAGAGCCAGGACGAAAAGTGCCGAAACAAGCAAGAATCTCTGATGCAGGATGGTCTGCTTCTGCTTTGTGGAAAGCATCGCATAACGATAATATTCGGACTGCGATTTGAATACCGACTGGGTGAGTTTCTCTCGGACTTCCAGGTTCTGAAGTTCGATGCTCGCCTCAAGCAGTTCCTCAGCCTCCTTGTAGTTCCCTTTCTCCAACTCTATCTTATACCGCCACCATAGAGATGTGTAGGTGTCCGGATAAACTGCCAGAGAATGAAGAATGCTTTCAGCCTTATTGCATTCTCCCAATCTGGACAACACATATGCATATTCATAATATTCTTCCAACCTTAATCCGCGCCCATGTTCTAGAGCGGTTTCAATAAGAGATCTGACACATTCGTCATTGAAATCACCGGATTTCAGATAGTTGTCTGCAAGCGCGACCATAGAGGATAGAGCAACAGGTCGCAGGCTGTCGCCGGATGCACAAATCCCATGATAAAGGCTGTCTGCAGCGTGGAAATCGCGATTGTTGTGATATGCATTCGCTACGCCAAACGTGGCAAGGTCTATATAATGAGAATCTCCCAGCGCCTGGAATGCCTCTAAAGCTTTTTTGTGAAAAGTCAGTTCCTCCTTGAAACTGAAAGAGAAGAGGTAAGCATTTCCGATAGAGTAATATATCAGCCCCTGATACTTATAATCATCCGGAGCAACTTTTTCAAGTGCAGTATTATAATGGATGAGGGCATTGGAATAATCGCCGCCGTTTATATAGATGCGCCCGGCATAGTAGTTCGCCTCCATTGACCGCCGATCTTTTCTTGTAAAGTAAGACAATGCCGGCTGGATAATCTGAATATCGGTAGTGTCGATGTAATTCTTGTCCAACGCCATGGCATACAGCAGGGAAAACATGGCCTTCTGATTTGGGGTCACCAAGTCTGCCCTGTCCAATGACTCCAATACCGTAAGGGCGCTGTCAGGATACTCTTGAATATATGAATCCACATCGGCGAGCTTTGCGCCAACCATATTTCTTGAACAACCTAACGCCAATGCGCATGGAAGCAAAAACAATATAGTGACTTTCGGGAATCTCATATCTCTATATCAGTCAGATGGTAATCAAATTTGCATATAAAGGCCTTAATATTTAAATGCGATACCAAATTTAAGCAAAGTTCAATTTTTCAGATAGAGCCATGGAATATTATTTGTTACATATATCCATGACAATTTATTGTTTTACAATAAGACATTCGAAGGAAGATGCCAAATGCAGCATTGTTAATACACTGATACTCAAGTGCTTATATAAGAATGTCATTTATGTAATAAAAAACATCATTATTCTGATATTCCGGAGTCACAATAATAGCCAATACAATACTAGATCATATAGCACTCAATGTCCGCAGCCGCCAAGTTACTCGAAATATCCCAGCGGGAATATCGAACCTATTCGGAAGTTTTAGCAGCTTTCTTCGGACTGCCGTAAGTCTGAGCCCTGACATCCGAGAGATATCCGGATACATTGCCCGCATGCAATGCATAAGTCATGGGCTTCACAATCTCAAAACGGAGTCCCAGGGCCTCGATAATCCTCAGAAAAGTACTTGCGCCGGGCTCAATCTGCCCTTTCTCTATACGGGAGATATAAGACTTGTCAGCTCCTATCTTCTCCGCAAGCTCGGCTTGCGTCATGGACTCCTGTTTCCTGGCCTCAAGAATCAACTGACCCACACAATAGTTGTATGCTTCTTTTCTGAATTCGTTCCTGGATTCAGTGCCAACTGCACCGAATCTCTCGTTCATCATCTCGTCGATATCAACAATATTACTTTCCCTTTTCTGCATAATGCAAAGATAAGCAGAGTTTCATTATCATACAACAATTCAGCTATAATGTTTCACGAATATACATTGCGAAACTTAAAACTACGTCCTTAGATGCAGTCGCAGCCGGCCAGCAATGCAATGTTCGGAGCGAAGCGACGCAGGGGGCCCTGAAGGGAGTAATCATGGGTAATTTTTCATTGTTTTTCCCCCGTCCTTTCAATTTTGCAGAATATTATTTACCTTGCCAACATATAGATGCGCAGCAGCTTTGATTTATGTATTAGCAAGCTCTGCAGGTCACTCTGACCGGGTATCTGACGCCCTTTTCCCGCTATTGTGCATCACTTACTGGTAATATTTTGTTTAATCTGGAATTGATAATGGTCTTGACCGATCACATCAGTTCGTAAAAAATTAGCATTATGAGTGAATTGGGTCAGTGTATTGAAATTTTAAGTATGACTTCTTCGGATTGGGACAAATCCAGGACAGCTGTTGTTGCACATTCGTTCAGGGTCATGTCAAGATCAAGAAACTATGATGAAATGGTTGTGGGGATTATGCATCATGTCTATGCTTCCTCGAGTTATGCTAGGGGACTTTTCAGTTGTGATGTCAATGATAATCCACTTTGGAAAGATGCATTGGATATGTTCGTAGAGAAAAGGAAAAGAATAAAGGCCAAGGTATCCGAGGATGTGCCGGACAAAATGCTTCTTGGATTGAATATAGACCAGGAACTGAAAACCGAAAAGGCAAAGTTGGCAGAATGGATGGCAAAAGAGTGCAGATGGTCATCGGAATACAAGAGAAAGCTTGAACGCATCGGTGCCAATAGAATCGCAAGAAATGTGATGATTTACGACCTTGAAGACAAGCTGGAAATACTGATACATCCAGAACAATTCCGGGAAGATAAGAGCGAGGAGATAGCACTTCCGTGGAAAAATGAGTATGTGGTTGGCGTGTACACTGGGAGCCATATGCTTGCACATACAGGAATTCCAGATACTGATGACATAATTCTTCTTCGGCCTCTGACAAAAAGTGAGCGGGGTAATCTGGTAGACAAATATACACGTGCAATAGCTCTTCTGATGAGAATGGAATGTGCCGACGGCCCACGTGAAGGAGATTTCCCGGAAGAAAAAATAATCGAGTTACCTGACATATGTATGAAATGGTACGGCAAATGGCTGTGCAATGAAATTGCTATGAAAGAAATGTACGAAGAAGAGCAGGAAGAAAACAGCGATGAATGAATATTCCCTTAAAGAGAACAGATGCCTTCAGTGTTTCAACAAGATAGAAACATGTTACCATCTTTGGACTCCGGAAAACTTTGAAATCATATTCAGGAATGATGCGGAGTTCCATGTTGGTATGGGCATCATGGCTATTTCGGCAAAGTGCTTCCCTGACGTTGAGATATTGACTTTTGAACTTATGACAAACCACCTGCATATTATGGCGGCATGTGAAGAGCCAAGCCTGCGAATGATGTTCGAACAGATAAAAAAGTACTTGAGACGTATGGCAGATGACGCTGGAAGGTCTATCAACTGGAAAGCATTCAATCCGGGAATCAGATTGTTAAACAACCTTTCGGATGCAAGAAATGTTCTGATCTATGATAATAGAAATGGATTTCTGGTAAATGACTGTTTCACACCATTTTCATATCCTTGGGGAGCAAATGTATGCTATTTCAATCCTGACTCAAGAAAGCGGTTCATGGAATCTGCCACTTTATCTACAATCAAGGATCGCCGTTCAATAACACACTCTCATATATCAGACGATCTCAAGGGATTGAGAATCCTGGATGGAATATTCACCCCTTTTTCTTTTTGTAATATTGAAATGGGGGAAAGTCTGTTCCGCGATGCGGTTCACTATTTCTATATGTTGAGCAAAAACATCGAGAGCAATAAAGAGATTGCAAAGGAGATTGGGGAAAGCATCTCATACACGGAGGAAGAACTGTATGCGGCAATTTGTGTGAAATGCAAGCAAGAGTTCGGAACAGCCAATCCGTCTCAGATACCTTCCCACGCTAAAATCAGCATTGCAAAGGTTATGCACTATGAGTACAATGCGTCACTTAAGCAAATCCACAGAATGTTGCGATTGGATACCGATGTACTGCATTCATTATTTGGTAGCAAAGGTTAATCACGGGTAATTTTCCTTTGATATTCCCCCGAATTGCCTGCAATTATGCAAATTGGGGGAATTTTCGCTTAAAACTACCCCGATATCAACTAACGAAGACAATGGGCTTCGGAGGACCCGACGGCAGGGAGGTTCATGCGCTCATCAGAGCGCCGGCCGGGCCGGGTGTTTTGCAAAAACACGGAAAGGCGAAAAGGCCGCCGGGGGCGTTATGGGGCAGAGCCCCATCAAAAAGGGCCCCGCCGCCCGCAACGAAAAAAGCCGGCATAACCGGCTTATTTCGTGCGGGCGGTGGGGCTCGAA
>CALDKD010000038.1 GCA_937898885.1 uncultured Bacteroidales bacterium
GCCAGTTAACGATGTTGCACCCACGTTGCAGTCAGCAATGAAGAGGTTGCCTGCCCACATCTTCGTTGCATTCTTCTTATAGTCGATGTTGAATATCTTGCTGCGTGCGATTAAGCCAAGACCGTCGGCCTTCTTTGTTGCCATTGCCTGTGTGTATGTCTTGCCGTCGGCAGAGAGGAAGATGTTCAGGTACTGGTATTCCTGTGCAGGGATGGCGATGTAGAACACTATACTTTCTTTGTCTCTGATTGTTACAACATCATAACTTTTCAGCACCACTGCGTTGCTGCCGTCAGTGCCCATGACTGCCTTGTTGTCTATTACGGTGAATGTGCCGTTCATCACCTTGTCAGACGTCACCTTGATGGATTTCACATACTCTCTGTAGCCTGTTGTATTTGAGACCTTTATTGCCAGTACTGCGCAGAGGTTCTTGAATTCAAGTTCGGTGGTGGTGCTGCTGGCATACATAGGCATGTTGAACTTGCCATCCTTATAGGTCTGTGTGGTAGGGAGAGTGGCAGTAGTTCCGTCGTAGAGGTCGGCAGGGAAATAAGCGTTGTATGTTTCGCCGGTTGCTCCCTCACCGTCAGCCTTGAAGGTAGTGGTAGTACCTGCACCCTGCGCAGAGTATTTCTTGCCGTTGATGCTTATCTGGTCGCCAGCTTCCCATGCAGCACGTTTTGTGTCATCGAGAGTGGCGCGTGTAGCTTCGCTGTTCTCCATTGTGGCAGTAAACACCAGGCCCTGACTGTCTGCCTGAATCTGTTCAAATTCGTTGTCGCGCGAACAACTGCTGAGCGCTGCTATCGCAGCCATAGCCATAAAAAAGTATTTCTTCATTGTCTTCAGTCTGGTTTAAGGGTCAATACCAACCTTCAGTACTTCCTTCTTCGTACTGTTCGGTCTGTCCATTACTTTGAAAACTTGCGCAGATAATTCCTGTCTGCTGCATCCTTACCACCTTTGTTTTAGGTGACAGATACTGTTTTTTCTTCATTTGCATGATTGCTTTGCTTTTATTAAATTGGGTTGTCTTTATTAATGGCATAAAATGTTTTAGGGGCGCAAAGGTACAAAAACTTTTAACACAAAGCAAAATACATTCTGAAATTCAGTTGTCCGGAACGACCGGGTCAAGGGGGACAGGTACCTTGACCCAGTTCCTATCAGATCACTCTTTCAGGCAATACAGAATCAAACAAAAAGCGGGTCAAGGTATCTTGTCCCCCTGACCTGGGGGAAAACTCTTCTCAGCGCTCCACGCTCTTCAGGTACGGGTCGCCCTGAAGCGGCTTGAAGATGAGCACCTGGCAGGTTGACTCCTGGCCGGCGGGGCCGGCGCTGCTGCAGGTGAAGTTATAGTTGAGGCCGGCAACCACCTGTGTGCTTACACTGATGGGTCGCAGATGCAGGTAGCCGTACTCCTCGGTGGCCTTATTGAAGACAGCCCAGTCCTCTTCCGTAAGGTCACGGGGCTCTGAGAAACCACCCAGCAACTGCTGCTGCGGATTTCCAAGACCCTCGATGAAAGCCTTGACCTCGTCTTGTTCCAGATCAACCTTGCGGCCGGACACTCCGTACGAGCCGATCACATTGGCCTCAGGACAGAGGGCCTTGAAATTGCGCTCGCTGGCCAGACGGCCACCGCTGCCGTATGTGCAAAAAAGTACTACATTCTTGCCGGCAAGGTCATTCTCTTTTACGAATGTGACAATTGGCGGGGCGTATGTGCCGTACCAGATAGGATAGCCTATGTAAACTGTATCGTACTGAGCAAGGTCGAACTTTGCCTGAACCAGGGCACGGCCCGTGGAGTTCATGCACTCGTCACGTGATTCTGCGATTGTGGCCTGATAGTCATCGGGATAAGGCACCTCGCACTTCAGCTCAATGACATCGGCATTGACGTTGGCAATGAACTGCTCAGCCACTTTTGCCGTTGTACCGGTCTGGGAATAATACACTATTACAGACTTCTTGCCAGCCTGAGGAGCATTGCAGGCTGCAATCATTACAGTTGCCGCCATCAGAAACAAATTACGGATTCTCATATTTATTACTTTATTTTGGACGCGAAGTTATGAAAAAACTTTATTTCCTTATGCCGTACAGATAGCCTAGGAGAGCCATCTTGCCACGCATTGTCTCACGCGGTGTAAACTCACCGTTCACCCACATATAACGCTGGTTGAAGAACGACTCCTGGCTTGGCCAGCCCTCATTCCAGGCGGGATAGCAGCGTTTGAGCAGTATCTGTGCATCGCCGCCATCGCCACGTGACCAGGTCTCTGTGCCGTTGAATGGAGTCTGACCGGGATGTGAGCCGGGAACACCATCGTTGCGGCCTGTTGTGTAGCAGTCGGTTATATGACGCTCGCCAAGGCCTGTCATCTCAACTGTGTTGCTCGGATTGCGGCCAAAGCACCAGTCTGCATCAATATACATTGCCTTCTCCAGTCTGAGTCTAGTTGTCTTGTCGGTGGCTATGAAGTGCGCCATCATTACAAGCTGAAGGTTCTCGGAAGTCTGCCAGCGGGAGTCGTTGGTGGTACGTCGTGACGGGCGCAGGGCACTTTTGCTTACGTGGTTTGTCTCAGCCTCAAGCATCACGCTCTTTTTCATATTCTCATACAACTCAGGATAATGGCGCTCCTGCGGACAATTCAGGTATGCCGCCGTGCCCCATATCTGATAGCCGGCACGCTGGTTCCATATCTTTGAGTCCGGTCCTTTGACCAAACTGAGCTCTGCCATTACATCCTCCCACTCGCGCTCACCTGTCACGTTATACAGGTATGCGGCTGCCATCTGACGGAAATCGTTGCCTTTCATATTACCGTCGCCAATGCCTTGCGAGTCGTTAAGCTGCTGGTTCTCCTGACGGCTGGCGTAGCGGTATGCCTTGATGGCCTCGTCGGTGTAATACTTGCAAAGCTCCTCATTCCCCGCAATCCTGAGACACTCAGCCAGCATAGCGCAGTTGGCGGCATTGGCCCACGCCGCGATTGTGGTACAACCCGCCTGGAACATAATGGTCCACTCCTTTGACGGGTTGGTGACTCCCTGGCTGTAGCCCTCGCCATCGCGGATGCTGAGGAAGAAATCCACCTCATTGCGTGCCTCATCTATTATATCAGGGATGCCGTTGCCGCTCTCGGCTATGCCAAGGTTGTCCTCGTTTATTCTGCCGTTTGTAAGGAAATATGGCAGCAGAAGGTCATAGATATTGCTTACGTGAGCCAGATGACGGTCCCAGTCAAAGGCGTCGCTATGACCGCCCTTCACCTCTGTATTCACGGGATTTCCCGGCAGACGATGCTTCCAGAACGCAGACTGCAGGGCCGGCTTGAAATGAGGCTCGTCCCACACATCGCCGCCGATGCGCCTCCACTCAGGTGACCAGGGCTGCAAATCTGTCTTATAGACAGTGAAGCCTACGGGGTCAACCTCAGGAATGAATGCCGGCTGACGTGGGACAGGAGATACCGCAGGATTCGGCACCTCACCCAGACGCATATAGTAGTAGCCCCGTACGGAATAGCGGTATGGCTCAAAATAGACATCGTTCTTTATGTCAAAATCCATACTGCAGCCCACATCCTCAACAACCAGACGGTAACGACCGGGAGTGGAGCACTTGAAATCAATGTTCCATACATCCGAGCCGGTATCGTTCTTTCTGTTGGCCTCGTTGGTATATTCCGACTGCGATTTCCAGAAAGCCACCTGCCCTACCTGGGTACGCTTGCCGGTATTGACATTATAGAGCCAGACCTTCTTGCCCTGGAATGCGGTGTAGTCACGCTGGCCGCCGTCACCGAGCCACAGATAGAGATCAGCGGCCTTGACGGGCTGGTCCGGAGTATAGCCGATAATGTTTACGTGAACAGCCTCAGACTGTGACTTGTTGACATCGAAAAGCACCTGACAGCTGCTCTTGTCAGAATGGGCGCCCTCAGGAATTGTCACAGTATATGTACATCCCTGGCGCATGGCCTTTGGCAGTTTCAGGAAAAGCCAGTGGTCAAGCTCGCTGGCAAGTGTGTGGTCAACCTGCATGGGCTTTGACTTGCGCGAGACAGCAAGCGGAGTAACGGTGCCGAAGCTTTTGTCATCCGCCGATGATATTTTCCATCCGGCAGGCAGCACGGAGGCTTCGGCGTCAAGACGGGTACCGAAAACTTTCAAGGTATCATCACCCTCGGCAAAAGAATGACCAAGATATGCGCTCGGGCCGGTGCCGTCATCACGATAACGGATCTCGCCATCGCGTATCTGTACCATCAGATACTCTTTGTCTATGACTTTCAGACTGATGAACTTCGCCGCGGAGGCACACGCTGGAGCAAGAACGGCCAATGCCAGCAATAATGCGGATTTTCTCATAAAGCAGATGTATTTTAAATTGTAATTGAATCCTTCGATACGCAAACATACAAATAACCGCTATTTTTACCTAATTTTGCAGTATGAAAAAGAGTCTGCTCATTAAAAACGTGCTGCACGACAATGTAAAGCGCGACATATTGATTGAAGGCAACGTCATAAAGGCGATCGGTGTTCCAGACGGAGCCCAGGCCGATACCGTAATAGATGCGGAAGGGAAAGCGATCCTGCCTGCGTTCTACAACACCCACGCCCACTCTCCTATGAACCTGTTGCGCGGCTATGCCGACGATATGGCCCTGCAGAAATGGCTGAATGAGTACATCTGGCCTTTTGAGGCAAAGATGACAGCCGATGATATGTGCGACGGCACCGCCATGGCAGTTGAGGAGATGGTCAGGACGGGTACCGTAGGATACTACGATATGTATTTCAACTCCACAAAGACAGCACAGGTAGCGGTAAAGGCCGGTATGCGCGCCATTGTGGCGGAGACATTTTTCCAGCATACCGCAGGAAACATTGACGCATACATCAGGGAGCTGGCTCAGTGGAACGCCTCATCCAACGGCAAAGTCCGTCTGGCAGTGGCGCCCCACGCCATCTATACAAACAGCGCCGAGTCGCTGAAAGCGGCGGCAAAGGCGGCACGCGACAACGGGGCTTTGCTGAACATCCATATATCAGAGACCAGGGAGGAGGTTGACACCTGCGTCAGGCGTTTCGGAATGTCGCCGGTAAGATATCTGGACTCCATCGGTTTCCTGGGACCGGACGTGACCGCCGCACATTGTGTGTGGGTGGACCGCGAGGAATGGGACATTCTGGCAGAGAGAGGCGTAACAGTATCGCACTGTCCGTGCTCGAACATGAAGCTTGGAAGCGGTATTTTCCCATACAGAGACGCTATGGCATCGGGAGTAAGGATAACTCTGGCAACGGATGGCGCGGCATCGAACAACAATCTGGATATGCGCGAGGAGATGAAATTTGCAGCGCTTCTATCAAAGGTCAACGGTGATGTTGAGTGCTTGCCGGCACAGGAGATTCTGCGTTGGGCCACCCGCAACGGAGCAGAGGCATTCGGCATAGACGCAGGCATCATAGCCGAGGGCAAGATAGCAGACTGTATCCTTGTTGATATGAATGACTTCAGAATGAGGCCCTGCCACAACCTTATTGCCAACTGGGTTTACGCCGCGTCGTCAGACTGTATTACGACCGTTATATGCGACGGAGCCATAATCTACGATAAAAGATGTACAGAGTAATCAAGAAAATGGAGATATCGGCCAGCCATCAGCTGACCCTGGACCATCAGAGCAAGTGTGAGACACTGCACGGTCACAACTTCCAGGTTACCGTCTATTGCAAGAGCAAGACTCTGAATGACGATGGAATGGTGGTTGATTTCACTGAGATCAAGAAGAGAATCCACGGATTTCTTGACCATACGGACCTGAATGAGAAACTGCCATTCAACCCCACATCGGAGAATATGGCCAAGTGGATACACGATCAGATTGAAGGGTGCTACAGGGTTGATGTGCAGGAGAGTGAGAACAATATGGCAATATACGAGGACGAGGAGATATGATCAGCGAGGAAAAGGCAAGACAAGACATCAAAGAGTTGCTGGAATACATTGGTGAGAATCCAGAGCGCGAGGGTTTGAAGGAGACACCGGACAGGATGCTCCGTATGTTCAAGGAGATATTCCGTGGATATAATCCCGACGAGAAGCCTGTAATCACCACTTTCCCTAACGGTCAGGATGGCATCATATACGATAATATGGTGGTTGACACCGGTACGTTCTACTCTGTGTGCGAGCATCATTGCCGCACCTTTTTCGGAGAGTACTGGTTCGCCTATATTCCCCATCCCAAAGGCCGTATTCTCGGTCTCTCCAAAATAGGCAGGGTTGTTGACTACTGCTCATCACGCCTTCAGGTGCAGGAAAGACTCGTTTACGATGTAGTCCAGATGCTTACCGAGGCTCTCGGCTCGGAGTATCCGCCACGTGGAATGGCCCTTATGATGAAAGGCCGCCACATGTGCAAGGAGAGCCGTGGCGTAAGGAAAAGCGGTACGATGACATCGACATACCTGACTGGCGCATTCCGCAACAGCGCGCAGGTACGCAACGAGTTCCTTGCCTACACCAAAGAATAAACAAGGAATATCAATAACGGAAGCTGCTGCCTCCCACAAACTCACGGATAATGGAGGTTGGAGGTATCTCCTTGTCGCTAAGCGGCACAAGGTAACTGAGCATATTTATCAGGCGCTTCGCCTCGGCATACTCCGGACAATTCTGCGGAACCTCGCGCAGCAGATCCTCCACAAAGGGCTTGATAACCGCAATCTCATATACAAGGGCTGTATTGAAGAACACATCGGCATTCTCCCGGTATGGAAGTATCCACTTTATCTCACCGGCACGGACACTGCCCCAGCAGGACAATGTGTCGCGGGCGGTACGGTTTCGCTGTACGGCGTCGCGTGAGATACGGCGCATAAGACGATTGTCAGTAGCTGAGATTCTCACGTGGTCATCAAGCGAGAGAGATGTCATAGGCGATACATATATCCGGAAAGTCTGCTCTGGCTCTATCTCAGTCAGAAGCTTCGGATTCAAGCCGTGAAGTCCCTCAATGATAAATGTGCAGCCTGGTATTGATACCTGTCTGTTGTTCTGACGATACTCTTTCTCGCCTGTCACGAAATTGTATGTAGGCAAGTCCACAGGCTCTGCATTCAGCAAAGATTTAAGGCATCTGTTGAACAGTCTGACATCAAGAGCCTCCAGGCACTCATAATCATATTTACCCTCGGCATCGCGCGGAGTCTCCACGCGATTCACAAAGAAATCATCCAGAGAGACAGGATAAGACTCACGTCCGATAGTCTCCAAGGCCACCTCAAGGCGCTTGCTGAATGTGGTCTTACCCGAAGATGACGGACCGGCAATCAGGACAATGCGCTTGCCTGAGGCAGCGATAGCCTCGGCTATCTGCGAGATTTTTCTCTCCTGCAATGACTCTGCGACCTTAATAAGCCATCCGCTTCCACGGCGTCCCATACAGTTTGCGTTAATCTCGCCTACATTTGACGCGTGCATTCTCTTGTTCCATTCCGCACTCTCGCGGCAGACCTCAAGCTCTTGTGACGGGATAACCACCTGACCATTCCAGGCCGACTCGTAATGCTCGGGAACGGATATCATAAGCCCGCCCTCGCAAGGCTTTATCTGAAAATCGGAAATATATCTGGTAGAGAAAGCGAGTGGCACGTATGAGTACTCAATATGCTGCCCCATCTTGTAATATGACGCATACAAGTCGTGATAGTTGTCCAGGAGCATCACTATATCGTTTCTACCAGCCTTACGGAATTTCTCCACCACGACAGCTGTCTCATCCTCAACAAGCTCTATCGGGATATCGGCCTCGCAGATCTTTCTGACACGTTCCACCAGTGAGGATATGACCTTCTCCACATCTTGCTCATAACCTTCCTCGCCCGCTGTGGAATATGTGCAGAACATATCTCCGGCTGAGATGTGTGTCAGCTTGAATGAGCCTTCCGGATATAGTTCCTCAAAAGCAGATGCTACGACAAAGACCAAAGTAGGGATGTACACGTGACGGCCGTCATAGGAATCGACAGACACGAACTCTACCTGTTTCGGGTGGTAAAGCTCCATACTCATACACTCCATCCGGTTGTTTACCTTTGCAACGATAGGAGAAAAGCCAAGTTCCCCCTCAATTTGCTCGGCAACCTCCATAAGACTGATGCCGTTTGGAACGAACAGTTCCTTTCCTGTATTGATACACTGTACTTTGATTGTCCTTGCCATAATAGTCTTGATTAATCCGCAAACTTATACGTTCTTCATAAAAGGCAGATGCGAGGCCTTGTCGAAAATCCTTGATGCCCGTTCCTGATTATACGGAGACTCTCCGTTCAGAGACTCAAACATCCATACCAGTCCCATAACCCCCAAGCCTTTCTTCAGTATATAAACGATGCACAGGTTCTGAACTGCCACGACTGAAGATATAATGTCAAGGTCAGTGCCGCCAATCTGCATTGTGGCAAGCTGGAAGGCATCATCACTATTGTCCTTGATCATTCGCTCGATATCTCCAAGCGTATGGAACTGAAGCTGATTCCTGAATACTTTCAAATATGGTTTCAGCGATGTCTCGTGTATCTCAGCCTGATTTATAGCGGCTATCCTGCGGTTCAGCTTGTCAAATGGCTTAAGCTTGAGGTAATTGTCAAATGAGTCGCCATTGAGCGAGACCTCCTCGAAATTACCGCTTGCCACCAGTTCGGTAACCTTCCTGCGGTAATCTGTCAAAGAGACACGAATGCGGCTGAACTCATCGTCAGCCAGCTCCAGCATTCCCGCCAGTCTGTTGAGATTGCGCAGATACTCCACAGGAATCTCTATTCCGGACTTATACCCTATATCGTGATAAATCTGAGCCCACATGTGTTGCAGTGTGGTGCGCATCTGAATCTCGAAGCGGATTTTGTTAAGTTCCGGGTATTCAGGATCTGAATAGAGTGATTCCGGAATCCTGCAAATATAATGAAGTGACAGGTAGCCGAAACGGTCAAGCTGAAGCATCTTGCGCTTATCCACCGAGTTCTCCCAGTCAACATCGAACAATCCCTCCACCAGGGCGGATATCTTATCCACATCTTCTGTGTAGTAAGTAATGACCCTGGTACCGACAATGTCCGTTATGTCATATATGGAAGAGTATTTCTGACCTTTATGCTCAAGCTTACCTGCCAGACTCTGCTCTGTCTTGACGCGTCCCTCCACCGCGGTTACAAAAATGCCATTATTATCAAGAGCCTGACGTATGGCATTCAGAACCACATCCTTGATTTTGTGACACGTTGACCACACTGTACGATACTCTTCCAGAATCATCGTACAATGCAGGTCCAGTCCGTATTTCTCTACGCTGTCCTCCATAACAGAATATTCATCCGGCTATTAAAAAGCCGGACCGGGCATTATCAGATAATCTTAATGATGCTTGAGAAGCCGGTGATGTCGAACACCTCCTTCACCTGAGGACGCATATTCCTCATTACCATACTCCCACCCTGCTGGTTCACATATTTCTGAAGCATCAGAAACATACGGAGTCCCTGGCTGGAGGTATATTCCATCTCAGTGCAGTCAAGCTCAATCTCAGACTTCCCACTTGCCATAAGAGGAGCGATATCTTTCTGGAACTGCTCTACATTTGTAGTATCAAGTCTGCCCTCAAGTACAACATCGTACTTGTTACCCTCCTGATTAATAGTTACATTCATAGTTCGTCAATATTAAAATTTTATAATCATTATCGTTATATCATCATTTTGCTCATTGCCACATGTGAATTCCCTGACGCTGTTCAAAAGGCTGTCGGCGATACTTCCGGCCTCTGACTCACAAGAGATTCCGGAAGCCCACTCAAGCAATCGCTCCTCGCCATATTGAACCTTGTCATCTCTCTCCGCCTCTGTTACTCCGTCAGTATAGAGTACAAGTATCGTGCCAGCAGGGAATGTCACTTTCTGCTCCTGATAATCAAAGCCCTCCCACACGCCTATCGTGAGATTGGCTTTCTGCTCAAGATAGTATGGCTTTCGTCCAGGCTCGACAACCACCATCGGATTATGGCCGCAGTTACAATAAGTCATCTCACCTGTATTGAGATCAAGTTTTCCGGCAAACAAGGTCACAAACATACCGGTCGCATTATCCTTGCTGATGGTATCGTTTACCTTGTTTATCTTCTGAGACATTGACAAGCCAAGTGATGACGTGATTCGCAGTGAGCTGCAGGTAAGCGCCATAAACATAGCCGCAGGCACGCCCTTTCCCGAGACATCTCCCACCGAGAAGAACAGGAGATTGTCTGACAGCAAGAAATCATACAAGTCACCTCCAACTTCCCTCGCGGGAATCACCATGGCAGACAAATCCACCTTGTCGTTCTTTGGGAAGTTCTGCGGAGACATCACCCTTTGTATCTCGTGAGCGATATGCAGCTCGCTCTCCATCCTCTCCTTCTTTGCGGTAGTTGACTGAAGCTCCGATATATACGTCTTCAGAGACGACTGCATCTCTGAGAAAGAGTCTCTCAGCTGACCAATCTCATCCCTGGTCTTGATTTCAGGTAATTCCGCATCAAAATCGCCATCCGCCACCTTGCGTGCGGCATTTGAGAAATCCATTATAGGAGTTACCGCCGTACTTATAGCTCTTTTGCAGAAAAGGAAGAGAAGGGCAAGAGAGATCAGGCCCAGTATGGCAATGAACAAATGCATTTGCGAGCTGCGCCTAAGGACCTCATCATACGAGCAGGTAATGCTTACTGACCAGCCGTTCGACAATGTGCTGAAGACTGCGAACATAATGTCCTGTCCTATATTGTAGCGCTCCATACCTTTCTCGCCGTTCAGCATTTTCCGGGCTATCCTGAGCACATCATCCGAGCCGGTCTCTTTGGCGTAAGAGAGCAAGGTCTCTCCTGTTGATATGCCTTCAATATCCGTTGCGATGAATGATCCGTTCCTGCTGATCATCATAATCTGCGAGTTGTCGTACGGTTTTACCGATGATATCATCTCAGCCAGGCCCTCAAGTGACAAATCGGCAGTTACAACACCCTGCAGCTCACCGTCTGAGTCAATCAGAGGATAACTGTAGGTTGCCACCACCTGATTGACACCGCCCTCATCAAAATAGGGCTCACTCCAGACTGGCTTGCCAAGCAATGCCGGTATCTGATACCAGTCAAGATAGAAGTAATCGTAATCCTCATTTCCCAACTGAATTGTCACCACAGAGCCTGTGTCAGGATCTATGTATGAATAGGGAGAGAAGAAATGCTCACCTGGGTAATAATCAGGTCTGAGCGCGACAGCAGAGCCTACAAGAGAAGGATTGCTTATTACCGTCTGGCGTGTAATATAATACAGATGATCCTTGTTGTCAAGACTTTCCCGGGCCACCCACGCGACATTCTGGACCGCGGACTCAGCCGAGCGCAGGTTTTCCTCCATCTCCTTTACCGATGCCTCAAGCATGTTTGCCACAGACTTCTCAGAGACATCGGCAATAATCAGATGTGACAACACCCCCATTATGAAGAGCATAATGACAAGCAGCAAAGTAATGCTGGCCACAATACTGCGGCTCAGCCTTTTTGCAAAAGAGACCTTCCGTTCCTTCATTGCCTTATCAGTTCATTATACTCAACTTTCCTGTCTATCAGACCGGTGGAATACATATCGTCAACGATGTTGTCAAAGACATCCTTTGGCATAGGCGAGAAATCAGCCACACCTGAGCGAGGATTCACCTGAAGGTCAAGATACGCGTCCAGCATCTGCCTCTCAAGGACATTGTTGGTAATCACGTGCGCCTCATCAACATACTTGCGCGATATCCTCAATGCCTCCTCCTTATTCTCACGGGCCCAGTTCCAGCCTCGCCGCGAGGCACGTACAAATTTATCAATATCATCCTGATGGTCTCTCCAATATTCCTCAGTCACCACAAGTCCGTCCTCAGGGATGTCATATCCCTGTTCGGAAAAGCGTAGGATGTTCTCCTCTGCGATGTCACCGACAGCAAGCTCAAGCCTTATCAGCTCACTGTAAGAGAAGCACAAGGTAGCATCCACAGCACCATAGACAAACAGATTAATGCCATTAATAAAGGAAATCCACCTGACATCGACATTCTCACGGGCCGCAAGGATATCACATATCTCATGAAATCCCATCTTCCATCTACCCAGCCTCTTTCCTGCGAGATCCGATATGGAGTTTATCGGTGAGTGTGACACGCAGCACAATCCTGTCTTTTGAGTCACCTGCATTATATTGACAAGCTTTTTTCCCTTGCTTCTGCTGACAATTGTCTGGAGTGTCTGCATACCGGCAATCTGCGCACGCCCGGACTCAAGCATGTCAAAAGCGCTCTCTGAAGAGTGCAAACCTGGATGAAGTATTGTCACATCAAGCCCCTCCTCAGCGAAAAAGCCCTTCTCATAAGCCACATAGAATCCAGCGAACTGTGATTGAGGAGTCCATTGCGGCACGAAAGTGATGTTCTGTGCGGGCGCGGACAGCGTTACCATCAGCAGAAGCGCAGGCAATATGAGTCGGGCAGATCTCATTCTCAACTGATTTTCTTATACATTGTCAAACGGTTCTCACCATTCTCATACGTGTAGCGTATGTCATCCATCATTTGCTTGCAAAGGAAGATTCCGAGACCGCCTATTGGCCTGTCCTCAATAGCCAGAGTAATGTCCGGATCCTCCTTCTCCAACGGATTGAACCTCACGCCGGCGTCCTTGAACGATATCTCAAGCACGCCATCCTCAATTCTGGTACCCACCTCAACAAAGCCGTTGCCATCCTTGTAGGCATAGCTGACTATATTTTCCACAACCTCCTCTATACACAGACGAATTTTGAACTGAAGCTCCATATTGTCTGTCATATCCTCAGATTGCATCAATGTCTCAATAATCTCCGCAGTCTTTCCCGCAATCGGATCAAACTTTATTGTCATAATCAATAATACCTGTAAATAGACACAAATTTATGAAATAACGTTGACAAGCACAACTTTTCAAAACCGGTTCTTAAGCATTTGCTCAATAATTGTCATAAAACAGCGCAATGGATTCCATTCCGGCAAAAAAATGCCTGAGAAGGAAACTCTCATTAGGAGAATGAATCGTATCTCGTTCCAAGCCAAAGCCCATCAGAAGCGGGTCAATGCCAAGCTCCTTCTGAAACTCAGCCAGAATGGCGATGCTGCCACCGCCGCGGCTAGGCACAGGCTTTATTCCATACACGCTCTCCATTGCCTTTGAGGCAGCCTGATAGGCATCGGATGAGATTGGTATCAGGAAACCGTCGCCGCCCTCGTAAGGAGTCACATCAACCCTGACATATGGAGGAGTTATATTTCGGATATGCTCAGTGAAAAGTCTCGTAATATCCGCAGCACGCTGGTCCGGCACAAGCCTCATGGACACTTTAGCATAGGCCTCGGACGGCAGGACGGTCTTGGCACCCTGGCCGGTATATCCGCCCCATATTCCACAGACATCCAGGCAAGGACGTATTCCCGTACGCTCCATCGTGGTATAGCCGGCCTCGCCACGCACCTCCTTTATGTTAAGGAAGCTCTTGTACTCCTCCAGATCAAAAGGCGCATGCGAGAGCATCTCGCGGTCCTCGTCCGACAGTTCCACAACTTTATCATAGAAGCCGGGCACTGTAATCCGGCCGTTCTCATCAATCAACGATGATATTATGTCGCAAAGCACATTGATAGGATTTGCTACAGCACCGCCGTAATGGCCTGAGTGCAAGTCCTTGTCCGGCCCGGTTACCTTCAATTCCAGATACGCGAGTCCACGCATACCGCAATTAATAGAAGGGACCTTATCTGATATCATTGTAGTATCCGACACAAGGCAGATGTCAGCCTTGAGAAGCTCACGGTTACAGCGTATGAATTCCGGCAGCGAGGGACTGCCAATCTCCTCCTCACCCTCAAAAATGAATTTGACGTTATGGCGCAGCTTTCCGGTACGTACCAGAAACTCAAAAGCCTTGATGTGCATGAAGAGCTGTCCTTTGTCATCATTGGCACCACGGCACCAGATAGCGCCATCGTGAATCACCGGCTCAAACGGATCAGTATTCCACTTCTCCAGCGGTTCCGGCGGCTGTACGTCATAATGGCCGTAAACCAGAACTGTCTTGTATGAGGGATTGAGCATCTTGCAGCCATACACCACAGGATTTCCTGATGTTGGCATTACCTCTGCCTTATCCGCGCCAGCCTCAAGCAAAAGTCCGGCCAGACGGTCAGCACACCGCGACATATCATTCTTATGCTCAGCCCTCGCACTGATGGAAGGAATTCTTAGAATAGAGAAGAGTTCCTCAAAAAAACGATTTTTATTAGCCTCAATATATTCTCTCATAATCGCACAGTTATTGTTTACTAATTTTCTCCAGCACCTCGCTTGTCTCAAGAATCATATTTTTGTCGTATGTATCGTGACGCACCATTCCAATGCCTTCGCAGTACCAGGTATGAGCCGTAGTCTCACGACTATAGCCAATGGTCTTCTCAACCTTATGCTCAGATACGACCACGCAGGGGAATATGCCTGCAGGTGTCGTGACAGTGTCGGTGCCCGTTACCTTGCGCCCGGTCACTGCCATTCTGTACTCAACGCCCCGGGCCGCTACTGCAGACACAACGTCGGGAAGAATATCTCCGGCACGCATCACGGAAGGCAACGAGGTGACGCACTCACTGTTTGTTATTTCCGCTTTTGGAAATATATTTCTGAGTAACGAGAACATTGTCTGAGAGACGTTCATACGGACAGTGCCATCAGACAAAATATCGGATGTCAAACTTACAGGACCGCCATACATCTGTCTCCCATTGGCTTTCTTAAAATCAGAGTCATATTCTATTCTCCTGGCTCCATCAGGGAGCATTGTCACCCTGTCTATGGTCATAGTATGCCGCCACTTAACCTTTCCGTTACCGGCATAACGCCTTATATAATGAAGCTGAGTCCCTTGGTCTGAGCAGATATACCCTTGAGCCAAAGTCATCGTTGGCGATACCAGCATCAGAAGAGCAAGGACTATAAAGGTATTACGACGCATCTCACGTTTGATGTTAAAGGCGTAATACAATATCAGCCCATTCAGAGACAGCCTCACGATGAGACACGAACAATACAGTCCTGACTCCACGGCAACGGCTGTGGAGATTCGCCAGAACCGCGCGCTCGGTAGCAGAATCAAGGGCCGATGTGGATTCATCAAGAATAAGGATACTGCCGGGATGAAGCAGTGCCCTGGCTATGGCAATCCTTTGAGACTGTCCCTCGCTCAGACCGGTTCCCTCCTCCCCGCACAAAGTGTCCAGTCCGTCCGGAAGTTCCAGGACAAAACCCGCCTCTGCGGTTTTCAGGGCCTCTGTCATCTCAGCATCAGTGGCATCAGGACAAGCCATCAGGAAATTCTGCCTCACAGTTCCGCTCATAAGACTGTTTCCCTGCGGAACATACATAAAGTTGCAACGTGTATCTGCCGACACCGGAATCCTGTCACCATTTTCATTATATAGGCTGATTGCGCCATTCTCGGGATGCAACAATGACAGGATCAGACGCATCAGCGTACTCTTACCCGCACCGGTCTCACCCATTATAGCCGTAATGGAACCTGGCTTGAAATCAAATGAGAATGAGTCCAGGACTCTCTTCTCCTGCTGTGGATAGCGGTATGTCACGTTATCGACAGAGATACCGGGAACTCCCGATATGTACGAGGGGTTTCCATAGCTTTCCTGAGCGAGTCCGGTCAGCTCCAGGACACGGTCAACAGAGGTAAGTGCGTGTATGAATGCAGGAACGTGCCTGCTAAGATTTGATATAGGAGTCTGAACACGTCCTACCAGTTGAAGGAATGCCGTCATTCCGCCGAATGTCACCGCGCCGGAGCGTATTCCGAATATGCCCCACAGGAATGCTGATGCGTAACCGGCGGCAAAGCCCAGTGACATAAAGCCTCTGGATATCAGACCGCAGCGCAGGCGTCTGGTGGTAAGCCCGACCACCTCCTCCTGACTACGGCTCATTCTTTCCAACACGTTCCCCACTCCGCTCAAGGTAAGCGCCACAACCCGATGCAGTATATTCTCCTGAATGAATCCCTGAACCTCACTCTCTTTCTGTCGTATCGCCTGCGTCAGTCTCCTTATTGTCTTGAAATAGAGTTTACTGCAAAGCACAGCCACACACATCAGCCCGACCAGAAGCCACATAAGTCCGGGTGAAAGGGACAAAAGATACAGCGACGATGCAATGAGATACATCAGTGTGATGATGATATCAGGAAAGCGCGAGCATATCAGATCCACCACCACCTGAATATCCTCCTCCATACGGTTTACCATATCCCCGCTGTGAAAAGCCTCACGGCCATCCCACCGGCTTCTCATAACACGCTCAAAAACCATCGAGCGCATTTCCGAGGTAGCGCGGACCGTTATTACACCCTCATAATACGATGCGAACAGATTAGTGCCGAACTGCACCAGCATCACTCCTATCAGAGTCGCCACATAGACAGGCAGCGAGGCATCGGAATCACCGCTTGCTATATCAACCAGCGACTTGCTCAGCCATACGAAAAGCAAGGAGGCGGCAATATTAAGCATACCGGTAAGACAACGTATGATGATACGCCACGAGTCAGGCCTGGCCAGCTGCCACAACCCCGTCATACTTTTCTTAAAGCTGCCCTGTTCCATAAAAGACTACATCAATCGTCAATGAGGCCAGCCTCACGCCACTTCAAGACCAGATTGCAGACATCAGCCGAGGCCACATCCTCAGTGACATCGTACTCCTCCAGCAGGAGACTGACCAGCTCACTCTCATTGAAGTCCCTTCCGGATACTTTTTCCCACAAGAAAGCGGCAGTCTGATTCAATGCTATTATCTTGTTGAAATTAACCTGTCCTGAGCCCTCTGCCGTTACCACATACTCTTTCAAAAGAGACCTCATTTTAAAACCTTCCTTGATTCTCATATCTTCTCACTTTATTTTCAGTAACTTTCTATATATCCACAACAAATATCTTCTTAGAGGCAGCATCCTACGCCAAATCCTCACCTTGCGTATAAAACCCTTGCTCTGACAATCTATATTGCGGCCATTATCCTTTATAATAGAGACAGCCGTACCGCACACGCCGCTTATATCACAACTCTCGGTTCCACGTATGTTGCCGTCACCCATAAGCGTGACTGACTCTCCGTCAATGTCTATTACACGATGAAGCACATACCGGCCATCGGCAAGACGCGCAAGCACAATATCATTTTCCAGCACATTGGCCCTTTTAAGCAGCTCCACGCTATCCCGGCTACCTCTTATAAACGGTAGCATGCTGTTGCCCTTTGTCCTTAGAATAACGCTCTTTCCCTCTGCGAGCAGTATGGACACCTCGCCCAGAAGCACCTCATTCGGCAGCACCATCGTCTCCATATCTCACACTATTGAAACATACTCTGGCGGCATCACCGTCAGGAAGGCATTTAAGAAGCCAGCAGGGTACGGAATCTATGACTTTCTCTATGGTACGGTGAATGTCATCGGCCATTCCGCTATTCATCTTCATTCCTGAACAGGATGTATATAATGACGCATAAGACTCCAGAACGCCCTGACGCTCAATGATATTCTCAGGATATTGCCTGATACGCACAAATCCTCCCACCTTACAGTCACGGTTGACATAGCAGGGAGTCTTTCCGCTCCAGGGCGAGCCGAAGACACGCACCTCACCATCGTCCATAACCCGGACCACGGGATTGTCATCATTCAACAGAAAACTCTGTGGAATGTTCTCCAGCCACATACGGCTGTGTGTGCTCTTCCCGGTTCCGCTTTTGCCCAGGAAAAGATATCCTCTGCCATCCCTCACAACTACTGAGGCGTGCATCTCAAGAGTTGACATTGATGCCGTGCGCAATGCGAACATAAGCATAAGCGCATTGTCAACCGGGAACCTCCCAGCATCACCGGCATCCCATTTGAGAAGCATTCCCCTTGAGAAATCGCAGCTGGTCCAAAGCTTATAGATATGATTAGAGCGTGCCGATGGACACATCACAAACAAAAAGCCGCCTGACTGACGCATAATATCAATCCTCGGCATATCATCCTCCTCTGGCTCATCGTGATAATACAGCTCTGCCGTCCCATCAGGAAGAGCGTCGCAAATCTCACAATGAAAAGCAAGGTCCGATTCCACGGAAGCCTCTTGGGCAAAAGGCTTGTAATTCCAGAGAAGACCAGGCTCCAGATATCCATCAGGAGCAGTTAATCTGAAAGAGAAGCCTGCGACACAATAATAATTATCCATTTCAACTGTTCAAAATCGCAACCATATCCAATGGTTGACTTACAAACGCCCAAAGTTAACTATTTTATTGGGATATGAAAGCCTGTGAGGCATCTACTCATCACTTTTTGACTGAGCCACAACTTTTTTCCTCATTTTCGCAAAAAAAAGTTTGAAAATCTTTGCGTCATTTTGCATTTGTTATAATTTTGTCGCAGAACAAGTTTTTTATTTATCAATAAACCATTTAAATTGTATTATGGAAGAGATTCTGAAAAAGGCCGCCGAGCTATACGCAGCTTTCGCCGCTGATGCAAACTCACAGTTAGAGAAGGGCAACAAGGCCGCAGGCACCCGCGCACGCAAGGCTTCCCTCGAGATTGAGAAACTGATGAAGGAGTTCCGTAAGGTTTCTTTGACTGCAGCCAAGTAATTTGGCCTGACAGCAACGCTATTATAAAAAGAGAAGGTGGTTCACCTTCTCTTTTTGTATTGCCCCATCGCTTCCTCCTTTCAAAAAAAAAATGTATGTTTGCGTCAAAATTACTATTTATGAAAAAACTATATCTTCTACTTCTGGCAAGTGTCATTACAATAATGGCATTCGCACAAAACGCCAGTGATCCCACGTACGGATATGGCGCAGTCAAGACACAGGATGGTAAGGTGGTCTTTGTCAAGGACAATATTCATTTTCGCACATCAGATATAGAAGATGTCTATAATTCCATACTGTCCTGGGCAAAAGGAAGATATGTAAAGCCTATCGTACTCTCAGGAAAGATACGCGAGAGTGAGAACGAGAGCATTACTATAAAATCAACCGAGCCTTTGACTTTCAAGAAGACCGCAATCATTACCGATGAGGCTAAAATAAGCTACATGCTGACCATACTCTTTAAAGACGGTACTTGCGAGCTTACTTTCACAGACATCAGCTACACCTACGAGGAGGAGCGCGAGGGAGGTGGAATGAGTTTCACAGCCGAGGAATGGATTACTGACAAGGAATCATTTAACAAAAGCGGCTCTAAGATGCTGAAATCCACAGGAAAATTCCGCATCAAGACAATCGACCTTGTCAACTCCATCTCGGAGGAGATTCAAAAGGCCGCAACCATCTGTTTTGAGAGCGTGGAATGATGGCGAGAGACTACTACTCCATATTAGGATTAGACGAAAGCGCGACTGAGAGTGAGATAGAGAGCGCATACAAGAGGCTTTCCGCAGGCTGCTCGCCTGAAAACGGGCATACAGACTCTGAATCAAAAAAGATTTACGATTCCATCACGGAGGCATATCAGGTCCTGTCGGATATGGACCGCAGGGCCGCATACGATATCCGCGGAGAGGTATCCGGCATAAAACGGCGCAAAGGCAGCGCAGCCGCAACATCTCCTGTAATAAAGGCAAGGGAGATTCTTAACAAAGTGTTCCTTTGCGGTGCGGCTGTCTCCGCCATCCTGTTTGTGATTTACCTTACAGGATACAGTCCGATGCCATTCTACATTGTGTGCGGCATCTCTTTATTTTTAAAGGTAACAGAATATCTGTTACGGCTGATTCAATAACAACAATCAGTAATGTCCAGCCTTTTAGCCAAAACCCATATCCATACCCTCAAAACCGGCATTGCGGTTTTGGCTTGTTTATTTGTTCTCAATTCCCCGGCAAGCGCCCAAAGACAGTTGTCGCAGAATCAAGACGGTTTTGAAAGCAATCTATATGAAGGCAACCTGAATGACACACCGACAAGAGACTCCACTGTTGTCCAGCGCGAGGTCCCTAAAGACTTTACGCAATGGAGAATGAATCCCAATACCGGACTTATGGATCTCATCAGTCCTGACACTCTCCAATACCTTTTCCAGAACGCGCATAAGACCGAGGGAGAGAGATTCACAAACAGCCATTTGGGTAATCTTGGATCGCCCAGGCTCTCTAGGCTTTTCAGAGAGAGGAGCGATTACAGGTTCTTCATCTTTGACGCTCCATTGGACCATTTTATCAATAACCCTACAGATTTCAGGTTCACCGACACCAAGACTCCTCATCTGAACCTTACGTATTTCAGCGGAGGAGACAAGCGCAACGGAGATGACCACCTGAAAGGATATTTTGCCGCCAACTTCGGAAAGAGATTCGGTATTGGCCTGAATATGGATTACATCTATGGACGTGGGCGCTATGCCAATCAGGCCACATCGTTGTTTGACACCCGCATATACGGATATTATCACGGCGATGTATATAATGCTCACGTCAGTTTCAATACCGATGAGATAAAATTATCAGAGAATGGCGGAATAGAGAGCGATGATTATATTTCCAGACCAGAGATGATGGCCGAAGGAAAAAAGCAGTACGAGCCGGAGGAGATACCTGTCAAATTCAGCGACAATTGGAACAGCATCAGACGAAACCAGTTCATTATCGCGCAAAGCCTCATATTACGCAACACGTACGAGACGACAGACAGTATAGGAGACACCGTCATCACAAGGACCAGACACCGCGAGCTTGGCACCGTTGCCAATACCACAGAGTTCGGATTCCTGAAAAGGGAATTCATCTATTACAGGACGCCAGCCAGCCATTATCAGGAATTCTGGCTCAAAAACGACTCAATTGATCCTTTCCATACATTCTATCTGGACAACACGGTCAGCCTGAATATGAACGAGGGGTTCAGCAAGTGGGCAGTGGCGGGTCTCAGGCTTTTTGCAAGATACGAGTTACGCAGCTACACGATGTCAGACACGTTACAGGATGCCGCCAGGACTGAGTATCAGAGGCGCGAGAATGAGTTCAACATTGTAATTGGAGGCTCAATTCAACGCGAGACGGGAAAGAACCTTAACCTTGGTCTCATGGCTCAGACGGTTCTGGCCGGAAAAGCATTCGGTGATTTTGACCTGCGTGGCAACATCGACCTCAAATTCAATCTTATGAGACAGGCCGCAGGCCTCACAGCAAGAGTCAGGATGTCAGGTACTACACCAGACTACTATATAAGACATTTTCATTCACGTCATTACTGGTGGGATAAGGATCTGGGCAAGGAGATTACAATGCGTGCAGAGGGAGAGGTGCACATAGATAAATGGCGTACAAGGCTAATTGCAGGAATATCCAACATCAGCAACTACGCTTATCTGCTTGACAACGGAATCAGGAATGAGTCGGGTCATGTTCTCAACAATATTATTGTGGATCAGGAGAGTTCCGGCATTCAGGTAATCGATGCCACGCTCTACCAGGATTTCAAGCTTGGACCGCTTCATTGGGACAACAGCGTCACCTGGCAATACTCCAGCAATCAGACAGCACTGCCGCTTCCAGCACTGAATATCTACACAAATCTTTATCTGAAGTTTCTATATGCCAAGAGACTTCAGATTGAGTTCGGTGCCGATGCCACCTGGTTTTCAGAGTACTATGCGCCGGATTATTCACCTGCGGCAGGTCTTTTCCACACACAGAACGAGGCAAGCAAGGTTAAAGTCGGCAACTATCCTCTTATAGATGTATATCTGAACTGCGTACTGCGTGGAGTGAGATTCTACGTTATGCTCAGCCACGTCAATTCCGGTATGTCAGGTATGGGCGCGCCATTCTGGGCACCACACTACCCTATGAATCCGCGTATGTTCCGGTTCGGACTCAGTTGGACTTTTTTTGATTGACAACATTATGATAAGGTGGGGATTCATAGGATGCGGTGAGGTAACCGAGAAAAAAAGCGGTCCGGCTTTCGGACTTGCTGACGGCTCAGCCATCGAGGCTGTAATGAGCAGGGATGCCGCAAAGGCCGCATCATACGCCGAAAGGCATAAGATAGGAAAATGGTACACAGATGCCCTGGAGCTTATCAATGACCCGGACGTAGATGCGGTATATATTGCTACTCCTCCATCATCACACGCCACCTACGCGGTTATGTCAATGAAGGCGGGAAAGCCGGTCTATATAGAGAAGCCTATGGCCGCCAGTTACCAGGAGTGTCTTAGAATCAACCGAATATCCGAGGAGACAGGAGTGCCTTGCTTTGTGGCATACTACCGTAGATATCTTCCCTACTTTGAGAAAGTAAAGGATTTGTTGCCTGAGATAGGAAAGGTCATCAATGTTCAGGTACGCTTTGCCCAACCACCCAAGGAACTTGACTACAAGAGTACAGACCTGCCATGGCGCGTCATACCAGACATCTCAGGAGGAGGCTACTTCTACGATCTTGCACCGCACCAGATTGATATGCTACAGTTTCTTTTCGGATGCATTCTGGAAGCCAGCGGCGTAAGCACAAACAGAGCCGGACTATATAAGGCTGAAGACAGTGTGAGTGCCTGCTTCAAATTTGAGGACGGACTAATCGGCTCAGGCTCCTGGTGTTTTGTGGCCGACGAGTCCGCAAAAGAGGATCGCATTGAGGTGATTGGCGACAAAGGTATGATATGTTTCTCCATATTCACTTTTCAGCCAATAGCTCTTCATAACGAATATGGAAGGACCGAGTTTGACATTCCGAACCCTACCCACGTTCAGTTTCCTTTGGTTCAATCAGTCGTTGACCATCTGAACGGCAAGTCAACCTGCACCTGCGACGGAACAAGCGCCACAACCACAAACTGGGTTATGGATAAAATATTAGGGAAAATCTGAGCCATTGCCCGGATTTCCCCTAATACATTTAAATAAATACTATTGCTTACTTAGAATGATACTCCGAATGTAACAAATACCTTATGTGTCAGCGTACGGTATTTGGCAAAAGGCTCATCATCATACTCACCCATACTGAAGTCGCTGTTCTGAATATTCAGCATATAGGCAGCGTCCACATATACTTGCGAGCCATTGGCACTTGGAGCACTGCAGTAACCAATACCGGCAGTAGCGGTATGGGCATCGTGAATGTTCTCAAACTCAAAATCACTTCTATCCCCATTCAGATTGGTATCGCCAATGAATTCATTCGTATACTTATTCCTGGTACCCAGATATTTTCTCGAGTCATCCCAGAATCTTGAGAAAGTGTAATTGTATCCGCATCTCAGACTGATTTTGGAGATATTTGTCTCATATCCTACTCTTATGACAGAATAAGGTTTGTAATGGATATCCGCGCATTGAGTAAGTATCTGCTGACTGCTGATACTCATTGACGTTGAGTTTGATATATTATACTCATACTCCATTCCTATGGCGCTACGACCGCTGCTGTAGCCCAGGCTGGCATTCAACGTCCAAGGAGTGGTAAGATGGAAATCAGCATCCCTGTTGAAAATAGTTCCATCCAGTTTCTCACCGCCACGTGCATACAGATAATCCGTATAGGCCGCACTCAGACGATAGAATGTAGGAGTCGATATGGAGAGGCCGGCCCTCAGGCCACCGGCCATAGGTCTGACAATCACACCCGTCTTCAGATTCCACCCGTAACCGTTCATCGTAAACGCACGGTCAACAGACGTGTAGTCAACCGGCTCCTTGTATCCCAGCTGTCCAGACGGATAGTAATCGTAGAAATATCCGGTGCTGTTATAATAGGAATTGTAAGCGCCTACCGTCAACCCCCAATAGACACAGTCATAGTGATTGAAGGAAATATTGAAATCAAACGAATTCACCCTGTTTCTCTGAGTGTCGGAGAAATCGCGGAATACAACAGCTCCTTTTTTGTCCTTGAAGTCGTCGTTACGAAGAAGCATCCTGTCATAATCCCGCGTACGGTGATAAGAGAAGCCAACGTTCACACTCTTGAGCGATCCGCAGTTGTATGCGGGGAATACCATTACGAAAGAAGCGTTGTTCACAGCCACCTTCATATCGGTACTGGACTTTGCCGCATCAGATGAGACATTATCCACCCATCCAAGCTTGCCGCCGTTCATCAGCTTGTTCTCACTCCCTGAGAACGAAAGCGTGATATTCGCGTCACTCTGAACGAAAGTACCTATTCCGGCAGGATTCTTTGAAATGACGGATATGTCACTGCCAAAAGCACCCATCGCGCCACCCATAGCCACATAACGTGCGGTTCCGTTCAAATCCTCTCCCATAACCTTGATGGCATCATACGAAGTCTGGGCCATCGCCGGTATTGCTGCCACGAGAAGGGCATATATTGTAAATACTCTTACTCTCATATTATCTGTATTAACTGTTTCACAATACGACACTCACACACTCTCAACGGTGTCCGCCACCCATATTGCCACCACGCGAGCTGCTGCCGCCTCCACCGCTGCCGCTGCTATGTGAGCTGCTGTATGAGCCACTGCTTGAACTGCCTGAGCTATATGAGTGGCTACTAGAGCTGCTGTATGATGAGCCTGATGACGAATACGAGCCGCTTGATGAGGAATAGCCACGTGACGACGAAGAGACAGAGGAGCTGGATCTTGATGATGAGGAGCTGCGGCTGACGTTTGAGGATATCGCAGAGCTCACACTGGAGCTGCGGCTTGTGCTGCTGGGACGTGAATATGTAGCCCCTGAGCTGACGCTACGGGAAGAGGACGATACAGAACTTGTTCTGGGATTGGATGAGGTTCTTCCCGTGCTGCTGGACGTTGTATTCAGGTTACGTGTTACTGTAGAAGACGTTGAGCGTCCTGAGACACTGGTCTTTCCATCATTGCGGCTAGCTATGGACGAACGGCTTGATGACTGCGGACTAACCACACGGACTGAGCCATCCGACGAGACACTCCTTGAGGTGGAGGTGCGTGCGGCTACCGAAGTGGCCTGACGCAGGTTGCCGGCACTTGGAGATGAGGTTCTCACGCTTTGAGTAGCAACGCTATTGATAGCATAGCGTGTCTCGGCTGAGCGGGTAACTCCATTTGTAAGCTTCCGGTCCCAGGAGGGATTGAGCTTCCGGTTCGGAACGAATCCGGCATTGGTTGCATACGAGTGTTTTCCTGCGGGATACACATAGTACGACGGAAGGTATGATCCGAACGGTCCATAATACCATCCGCCTACTACTCCGATTCCAACATAGTAAGAAGGCCAGGAATACCATCCGCTATACCAGGGACCGCCATAGAACCAAGGATCGTACCACGGGTCATAGTACCACGGGTCAAAGATTGTGTAGGCCAGATCCCAGTAGAGACGACTTGTGAAAAGCCTGAGGCAAGGACCATGGAATCTTGCCATGCGGATGGCATACTCATAGTCATCTGATGCATCGGAATAGCCTTGGGCATAGCCGGTATCGACATACACTGTATCGTGTATCATGCCGTCATCATACATAGTGCCGCCAGCTGTGGAATTACTATAACGACGATTGTACGCATCAACGTCCATCATTGTGGACGATGAGGCTACCGGTTGTGCCGATACCACAGGAGCAGTCGTTGCTGTCACTGCTGAGGTAGCCGGCCTGCTGGAATAGATATCGTTTCTCTGTGCGGAGAGACTTGCGGATACCAGCACTGCCACAAAAAGAAATACAGACTTTCTCATAACTCAAACTTTTAAGGTTTCGGATTATTCCACTGCAAATATAAATATGGAGAATTATCCTGATGTGGGGAAAATTCCTAAAAAAAGAGGGGAAAACCCCTATTTCAGGTCATTCGGCCTTTCTATCCACATCGCGCACGGCCAGGAGTTTTCTGAAATCACTCATAGTGCCGTTAAATGCGTTCAGATCCGTATATCCGTCAATACCGCTCACACGTCCGCGGTCTGTAAACTGCCACAAGGTCCATGCGGCGTCATTATCCGGCTTCTCCACATAATAGTGTGCCATCCAAAACGGATATCCGTTCAACTCAGGTGTGTCAAGGTATCTCTTTTTAAACTTGTAAGATGTATATATCACCGGCTTGACTCCATAATAACTCTCAAGAATGGCAACGCATTTCAGAATATCTCTTTGGAATTCCTCACGGGAATCTCCGTGCTTCTCAACATCCAGCACGGGCGGAAGGTCACCGGCACGCAGCGATACATTGTGAATGAAGAAACCGGCCTGAAGCTCTGGAGGCGTGGATGGATTGTAAAAAAGATATGAGCCACAGGACAGCCCCGACTTTCTGGCCTCCTCTATATTATAATCATAATTCTCGTCCTTGAAATTTCCTCCCTCGGTCGCCTTGATAAAGACAAACCTCAAGGGATACTCATTACCGGAGCACTCAGACACACGGCTCCAGTCAATAAGTCCCTGATGATGCGATACATCTATACCGTACAACTCCATGCCACCCGGCATACACACCTCATATTCTTTTGTGCCATAGCAGGGTTTCCATCGGTATGCGTACGGTCTGATAAGCAGGAAATAAGCCCCCAGCCCCATAAGCAACGCGAAAGAGACGGTAGCTGTCCAGTGAGCCCACAATGGAATATCCTTCTCCACTACGGAAGTGCTCTTGCGCCTGGCTCTGGACTTTTCCTTTCTCTTTCCGCCACTTAAAGAGGAAGAGGGTCTTCCTTTAGCCGATGGCCGTTTGGAAGACCCTCTTTTCTTACCGGATGACGAATTTCCAGTCTTGGTCACTTATGCTCCAGTTTCAATGTCTTGGTAGGCTGATCGCATACCTCTGACGGGCCAAAGTACTGGATAGGGCCAGGATAAACGAACGATGTCTCACGGGCCCACTCCTCGCGGTGTGATGCGAACTCCTTGAACGGAGCGCCGTCCAGCTCAACCAGAGCCTTGCGGATAACAGGCTTCATCTCACCGTTACGCTTCTCCATATTCATCATCATTGTGATAGGAATACCACCGGCAATCCACTCATCGGCAGGAGCCACGGTATTCTTTATTGATGACATATAACCGGTCTTGCCGGCGGCAATCAGCATTGATGCGTTGTAGCCAAGGCTATAGCAGTAGTCAGCGTCAAAATTAGACGGAGCGGCGCAACGGCCCTCATATCCGAAGAAGTGATGCTGTGTACCGAACTTACCATTGAACTTACCCTCCTTCTTCCACTCAGCCAGCTTCACGGCTACCATATCGGCAAGAAGCTGCTCAGTCTCAATAAGTGAGACCTGAACGTTTCCGTGCGGGTCACGCTCAAGAGCAAGCTGACGGCTTACGCCTGCGGGAAGGCTGTTGAAAATAGCCGCATTGACAGCAGACAGGTGAGATGCGATATATGCGATCTTCTCGTCTGCGCTGATCTGGTCAAACTCAGCCTGATTGGCGGCGATAAGGTCATTCAGCTCTGAGATAAGCTTCTTTATGGCAGGAATGAACTCAATCAGTCCCTCCGGAACCAGAACGATACCGTAATTCAGGCCGCGTGACGCACGCTCAGCCACAACACCTGCGATGTAATTCACTATATCATCCAGAGTCTGGTTCTTTGCCTCAACCTCCTCACCGATAAGGGTGATGTTCGGCTGCGTCTGCAGGGCGCACTCCAGAGTCACGTGGCTCGCGCTACGGCCCATCAATTTGATGAAATGCCAGTACTTCTTTGCTGAGTTGCAGTCACGCTCAATGTTTCCGATAACCTCAGAATACACCTTGGTAGCGGTATCGAAGCCAAAAGAGGTCTCAATCTCGGAGTTCTTCAGATCGCCGTCGATGGTCTTCGGGCAGCCTATTACCTGAACAGCGGCATTGATAGCCTTGTAGTACTCTGCCAGAACGCAGGCATTTGTATTGGAGTCATCACCGCCGATAATTACCAGAGCCTTGATATCAAGCTCCTTCAGAATCTCCAGACCCTTGTCAAACTGATCCTTCTTCTCAAGTTTGGTACGGCCTGAGCCGATGATGTCAAAACCGCCTGTATTGCGGTACTCATCAATGATATCGGCAGTCAGCTCAACATAATTGTGGTCAACCAGACCTCCAGGACCCAGAAGGAAGCCATACAGCTTATTATCCTTGTTCAGGGCCTTGAGGCCGTCAAACAGACCGGCAATCACATTGTGGCCGCCAGGAGCCTGTCCGCCGGAAAGGATTACGCCGGCATTGATGCTTTTCTTAAAAGACTCGCCCTGAGCAACCTCAAAGCGCAGATACGGCATGCCGTATGTGTTGGGGAACAGTCTCTTAACCTCTTCCTGATCTGCCACTGACTGTGTGGGGGCACCCTCAACAGCCTTCAGAGCGCCACGCAAAGCCTTAGGAAGTTTTGGCTGATAGGCGGCACGAGCGATTTGTAAAGCACTTTTCATTTCTATACCTGTTAATAAATTTGGATTCATTCTGATAGTGCAAATTTCGCCAAAAAAGCAGAAGTGAGCAAACTTTTACCTATTTTTGTGTTCAGTAAAAACCATAACAGCTACGACTATGGCAAGCAGAAAGGATTTGAAGAAAAACGTGAGCTGCATTATCAGCGAGCTTCTCACCGAGTGTCTCATCCGCAGAGAGTACGTTCCGGGAACAGACAAGGAAACGGTTGACTCCATCATATCGGAACTGATTGAGGCCGATGAGGATTTCACCTGCCGTATCAGCCACACAGAGCCGGGAATGGCCGCAAAGGCATACTATCGTGCGTTCTACTCGGACTTCAACAAGAAGATTGAGGAGCTGATAGGCAAGATAGAGAAGCTTGGCGCGAGATAACAGGTACCGCAAATCTGTTCTTATGGGTAAAAGACTATCAGTATTACTGGCAGTCCTGTTGTCTGTAATATCATCGCAGAGCATACAGGCGCAGGGGAACGAGGGAACGGCAAAGGCACGTATTGTCAGCTATTTCAGCAAATACGAGTGCGACACCGACATCCGCACCGTCTCCGTCAAGAAGACCAGCATCAGCAGCAGGAGCAAGAGCATAACCATCACACTGAGTGATAATTTCGCGCGACAGCAGTTCCGTAAATCCATCATTGACGGCATAGAGAGGGATTTAAGGAAAGTCCTGCCTTCTGAATACAGGGACTACAAGATAGTCATACTAAGCAATAACAAGAACATCTCAGACCTTGTTCCAAACCGTTTGCGTGAATTCTCAGACCAGTCACTGTTTTGGAATGACATACGCTACACAGGAGCGCCATGGGTTACCGATGAGTCCTCAGCATACACTGCAAACCGGGGCTTGAGCGGAGTTCATCTGGCTGTGACTCCCAGCCACGGCTATTATTTTGACAACAGGGAGAGACAGATATGGAAATGGCAGAGGCCCTCTCTCTGGTGTACCCGCGAGGACCTTCTCACGCAATCATTCGTTTATCCCTACCTGATACCAATGCTTGAGAATGCAGGTGCCGTAGTCACCTCAATGCGCGAGCGTGACTGGCAGACGCAGTCCGTAATCGCAGATGACCAGTCAGGGCGCAAGACATATCAGGAGAGCAGCTCCAAAGGCAACAAATGGAAGACCCTGAAATCAAACGGTTTCACCAAACGTCAGGGAAAGATAGCCACAGACAGCTCGGCTACTGTAAGATACGTACATACAGGTACAGGAAAAACCTCTGATTACGCATCGGCCACCTGGACACCGGAGATTCCCCAAAGCGGCAGGTATGCGGTATATGTGACATACAAGTCTTTCAGCCAGAGCATCACGGATGCCAGATATGTTGTGTATCACAAAGGAGGAGAGACGATATTCCGCGTGAATCAGCAGATTGGAGGTGGCACCTGGGTCTATCTGGGTACTTTCTATTTTGAGAAAGGCCGCAGCCAGCAAGGTATGGTGATGCTTGACAATATCAGTTCCGGGCAAGGAATAGTATGCGCCGACGCTGTCCGGCTGGGTGGAGGATATGGCGATGAGAAGCGCGGAGATAAGGCAAGCGGCAAGGCCAGATATCTGGAAGGCGCCCGGTATTACACCAGGTTCAACGGCGCTCCAGACTCCGTATTCCTGAAATACGATGGCAAAGATGACTACAACGAGGACATTCAGTCTCGTCCCAGGATGACCAACTGGCTTTCCGGAGGCTCCGTATATAATCCAGCAGAGAGAGGAGACAACGTTCCCATAGAGCTGTACCTGGCACTTCACACAGATGCCGGAGTACGTCTTGGAGACAGCATAGTGGGCTCTCTTGGAATATGCACCACCCAGAAGAAAGGCGGAATACTTGGCACCGGGCTCTCGCGCGATGTCTCACGCGACCTGGCCGACCAGGTATTGACAGGCCTGAGACGTGACATCACTGCCGCTACAGGACGCGCCTGGACCGTCAGAGGAGTACTCGACGACAATTATTGTGAGACACGCGAGCCTCAGATGCCGTCAACACTGCTGGAATTGCTGTCACACCAGAACTTCTACGATATGAAGTATGCGTTTGACCCGAGATTCAGGTTTGTCGTATCGCGCTCCATATACAAATCCATACTGAAATACGTAACCTCAATGCACGGCCGTCAATACACGGTTCAGCCACTCCCCGTGGATCACTTCATGATAAAGGAGAACAAGGAGTCAGGAAGCCTGAGATTAAGTTGGAATCCGGTACTTGACCCTGTGGAGCCATCGGCCAGGCCAGACGGTTATATTGTATATACCAGCATTGACGGACTTGCATTTGACAACGGAATAGCCGTACGCCATCCATATTACGAGTTCGTTCCCGATTACGGGCACGTCTACAGCTTCAAGGTAACCGCGGCGAACGGCGGAGGACAGAGTATGCCTTCCGAGACACTGTCAGCCTGCATCACACGTCGCAGCAAGGGCACGGTACTCATAGTAAACGGATTTCAAAGGCTCTCCGGACCTGAGACAATTGAGTCTGACACCCGCCTCGGTTTTGACATTGAGGCCGATGCAGGCGTACAGTATATGGAATCACCCATCCTATGCGGTATCCAGAAGGTATTCGACCGCGCCAATGCCAGACTGGCCGATACAGAGGATGAGCTTGGATTCAGCGGTGATGAGCTGGACGGCATCATAGTAAAGGGAAACGAGTTCAACTACCCATATATCCACGGCACCGCTATTGCCTCGGGAAAAGAGTACTCTTTCATATCGTGCAGCCGCGAGGCATTGGAGGATAGCCTGATATCATTGTCTGACTACCCCATCGCAGACATCATTCTGGGATTGCAGAGACACACGGCAAACGATACGATAATGGGACAGGACTACAGCACCTTCCCGCCGGTATTCAGAGCAATGGTAACTGATTATCGCGAGAATGGAGGCAAGCTGATCATAAGCGGCTCGTTCACCGGCTCCGACCTGTACGGCACAAGCGACGGACGCTCATTCGCAAACAGTGTTCTCAGATTCAAATGGAACGGTTCCATAAAGGATGGCGGCGAGACAAGCGTCAAAGGACTGGGCGACACTTTCAACCTTACGACAGAGTATGACGGCGAGACATACAGGCTCTCGCATCCTGAGATACTTGAGCCATCCGGCAACTCAATGGCCATATTCGCATATTCCGACAGCCGTTTCTGCGCAGGCGTGGCCGAGAAGAGCGGCAAAGGCGGCTCCGTCACTTTAGGATTCCCTATAGAGAGCATAAAAGGAGACAAGCCAAGGACAAAGGTAATGTCCTCACTTATCACATATCTTACAGAAGAATAACATCTACAATTATGAGCAGAATACAAGCCAACAAATCAGCATCAAGGTGGATTGAGGTATCAGACGACAACCTCAGGACAATAAGTGAATACTCTCTGTTTCTGGGCCTGATAGACAGCAACGGCATTGTTTCCGAGTCTGTACTGGAGAAACTCAGGCTCAATGTCAGATCCCTGCTTACAACAGCAGGCACAGACAAGAACCTTATTGACCTGTGCATTGATGTAATATATCACAAGGATATGAAGGCTTTCGGTCTGGAGAAGCTGATTGCCCTATATGACAAGTGGTATTCTGAGAACCAGCCGGCTCTGCCGCAGGAGTAACACAATGCGCCCACTCTGGCTTCCTACCACAAAAAAGGAGTGCGAGCGTCTTGGCTGGGAGCAGCTTGACGTAATACTTTTCAGCGGAGACGCATACGTTGACCATCCGTCATTCGGAACCGCCGTCATAGGACGTGTGATTGAGGCGCAGGGACTCCGTGTCGCCATCGTGCCTCAGCCAAACTGGCAGGACGACCTGCGTGATTTCAAGAAGCTCGGGCGCCCTACCCTCTTTTTCGGTGTCACCGCGGGCACTATGGATTCCATGGTGAACAAATACACCGCCGGAAAGAGGCTTCGCTCAGAAGATGCCTACACCCCCGACGGCCGGCACTCAGGAAGACCGGAATACCCATCGATAGTCTATACTCAGGCATTAAAAAAACTCTTTCCCGACGTACCCGTAGTTCTGGGAGGTATCGAGGCCTCCATGCGCCGGCTAAGCCACTATGACTACTGGCAGGATAAGATTATGCACAGTATTCTGGTTGACAGCAAGGCAGACTGGCTGGTCTATGGCATGGGAGAGAAGCCTATTGTCGCCATAGCCGATGCCATCAGGCGTGGGCATCCGGAGGAGATTGCCACCCAGCCTCAGATAGGATTCATCAGCAGAGATATCCCGGAGGGTATAAAACCAGAGGACAAGGTACTCCACAGCTTCAGCGAGTGTATAAAAAGCAAAGAGGCGCAGGCAGAGAATTTCAGAGTCATTGAGGAGGAATCAAACAAGATACTCTCGTCACGGATTATCCAGCAGGACGATGACAGGTACATAGTAATCAACCCTCCCTATGAGCCGATGTCAACTCAAGAGCTTGATGCCATATATGACCTGCCGTACACCCGGCTGCCACATCCAAGATATGCAGGAAAGCGTATCCCCGCATACGAGATGATACGCCATTCCGTAACCATTCACAGAGGCTGCTTCGGCGGATGCGCATTCTGTACCATATCCGCACATCAGGGCAAGCAGATTGTGAGCCGCAGCAAGGAGAGCATTATCAAAGAAGTGCAGGCCATAACCCGTATGGAGGACTTCAAGGGATACATCTCTGACCTGGGAGGGCCTTCCGCAAATATGTACGGACTTGGCGGAAAGGACAGGGAACTTTGCAGAAAATGCAAACGGCCCACCTGCCTGCACCCCAGAGTATGTCCTAATCTCAACACAGACCTCAGCCAGCTTACAAGCCTGTACCGTGCGGCCGCAGCCGTTCCCGGAGTGAGGAAAATCTGCATCGGCAGTGGAATCCGTTATGACATACTCCTTCACGACAGTGGCGATGAGCACACTGACAAATCACACAGAGACTACACCAGACAACTGATAGAGAATCACGTGAGCGGCAGGCTGAAAGTGGCGCCCGAGCACACATCAGACAGCGTGCTGAGCATTATGAGGAAACCGTCATTCAGACAGTTCGAGCAGTTCAACAAGGAGTTTGAGGATATCAACCGCAAATGCGGCCTCAGGCAGCAGCTCATCCCCTACTTCATCAGCAGCCACCCAGGTTGCTCAGAACAGGACATGGCTGAGCTGGCAGTAATCACCAAACGATTGAATTTCCACCTGGAACAGATACAGGACTTCACGCCAACGCCTATGACTCTCAGCACGGAGATATTCAGCACAGGCATCAATCCCTATACAATGAAGCCTGTCTATTGCGCGCATAGCGCAAGGGAGAAACTGGCGCAACGACAGTTCTTCTTCTGGTATGAGCCAGACAAGCGGCACGCTATAATAGCAGAGCTGCGCCGCATAGGGCGTGAGGACTTAATCAGGAAATTGTTCAACTGACACATACAACAAAAAAAAGGAAGCCGTTCAAGCTTCCTTTTTTTGTGGGTGAAGATGGATTCGAACCACCGAAGTCGAGAGACAGCAGATTTACAGTCTGCCCCATTTGGCCACTCTGGAATTCACCCTTTATCAGCAGCGTTATTTTGTAACGCGTGCTATATACTCCTCAATCGTTGAAGCCTCCTGCGATGCCGGATACTTCGTCTTGATTGTCTGATACAGTTTCAGTGCCTGTGCCGGCTGCTCCATTGCCTCGTAGATGAGACCTGCCTGGAACATATAGTACGGAGTGAGAAGACCATTGTCAGCCTTGCCTGCAGCCTTCTCGAATGTTGCCGCAGCCTTTGAGAGCTGATCGGTAGAAGCGTAGCAGTCTGCCAGAGCGCCAAGCACTGCCGGAGCTACCATCTGATCCTTTCCGTTGAACTTTGACAGATATTTGATTGCAAGGTCGCAGCTGTCAAGCTGAGCGAGGCAGAGTCCGGCATATGCGCCGGCCAGCTTACCGGCCTTTGTACCTGAATAGTTGTCAGCAATATCAATGAAGCCTGGGAATGACTGACCGTCACCCTCAAGAGCCATCTTATAGTCACCTGCCATAAAGTAGGTCTCACCCGGGAAGATGTACTCCGCAACCTTGTTCTCGCGCGGCTCAACCACCTTTGTCTTATAAAGTGATACACCTACAACCAACAGAATCAACGCGCATACAGCTATGATGATACCCATCTTGTTCTTCTCAAAGAACTCTTCCCAGCGGTTCAGAGTCTCCTCCATTGTAGCCTGCTGACCGTTTGCGGCATTACCCGCAGCCTTGTTTGTATTCTTTTGTGCCATAACTGACAAATAACTTTTACTCGCTTTTATTAAACGGATGCAAAATTACTCTTTTTTTGACTTTAATAAAATAAAACGGCCAAAATTTCCGCCTAAATAGAAAAAAGTAAGCTAACTTCGCTGAAAAATACTCCGCCATGTATCTGAGACGACTCTATCTTATGAACTACAGGAACGTAGAGCAGACCGACCTGACGTTCTCGCCCAAGATCAACTGCCTGACGGGCAGCAACGGTATGGGCAAGACCAACGTTCTGGACGCCATATACTACCTGTCGTTCTGCAAGAGCTCGCTCAACCCCACAGACTCGCAGATAATACGCCACAACACGGAATGTATGATGTTGCAGGGTGAGTACGACATGGGCGATGACACCAGCGCGGAGATAAGCTGCAGCCTGCGCTCCGGCAGCCGCAAGCAGTTCCGCCGCGACAGAAAAGAGTACCACCGTTTCTCAGACCACATCGGCCTGCTGCCGCTTGTAATGGTATCGCCGGATGACATTCTGCTCATAGCGGGAGGCAGCGACGAGAGGCGCAAGTTTATGGATGTGGTTATATCGCAATACGACAAAGACTACCTTGGACACCTTATTAATTATAATAAGGCATTAACCCAACGCAACGTACTCTTGAAGAGCGATGCGGATCCCGACGAGGAGCAGTTCCTTATGTGGGAGACCGTGATGGACCGGTGCGCCACCGCCATATATGAGAGGAGGCATAAGTTCATTGACCAGCTTGTACCTCGTTTCCAGGACCTTTACTCCAGAATAGGCTCAACGGCCGAGCAGGTTGGTCTGGCCTACACATCGCACATTGAGCGCGGGCCGTTAGCCGATATGCTTCAGAGCTGTCGGACCAGGGAGCGGATAGTGGGCTACACACTTCACGGCATTCACAAGGACGACATAGAGATGACCCTGGACGGCTACCCCATCCGCCGCGAGGGCTCGCAAGGACAGAACAAGAGTTACCTGATATCGCTCAAGCTGGCGCAATACCTGTACCTGACCGAAGCCTGCAACGGGCGCAAACCCATTCTGCTTCTTGACGACCTCTTTGACAAGCTAGATTCCAAGCGCGTGGAGAGTATCCTGCGCGTAGTATCAGGCGATGCCTTCGGTCAGATATTCATAACCGATGTGAACCGCAGCCACATAGACTCCATCCTGGATGTGCTTGGAAGTGACCACAGAATTTTCACCATTGAGAACGGCGAGGTAAGATGAGACGTACCGACAGTGAGTCAATCTCAGAAGTAGTGTATCAGTACTTGCGGGAGCAAGGCCTTGAGACTCCGCTGAACGAGTTCCGCCTTATCCAGGCCTGGAACACCGTTATGGGCAAGGCCATATCGCGCTACACGCAGGACCTGCAGATTCACAATCAGGTTCTGTACGTGACACTGTCATCGGCTCCGCTCAAGAACGAGATAATGATGCGTCGCACCCAGCTGGCCAAGGCACTGAATGAGCACGTGGGCGCGCAGGTCATCAACAGCATCGTGGTCAGATAAGCAAGCAAGACATTTCACTAAAGGCTGTTGCAAGTAAGGCCGCAGTCAGAGGGTGTCTCAGGGCCTGGTATGAAAGAGTACCGGACACGCATTTGCAGCAAGACCTTCTTGTATGTAGATTTGATTTTCACTGATTTTCTTCCATTCTTCCACCGAGCCTTGTAACTTGCAGATTCTATACGTGT
>CALDKD010000039.1 GCA_937898885.1 uncultured Bacteroidales bacterium
GCGAGATCTGCGCCATGATAAAGCAGGGCCTTCTCAACAAGGAGATAGCCGCCCGGCTCAACCTCAGCTCCCGCACAGTGGAGAACTACCGCAACGCCATCTACCGCAAATTCGACGTCAACAACACCGCCGGCCTCCTTAAGGTCCTGGAGGAAGTATTGGATAAAGATTGAAATTCTATAGGTATGATAACGTTTTTCTTGTCATCTGAAACCCAATCGATATGAAATCTGAAGTCATGAAAACGCCCCGGATTGAGGGCGAGTACAGGAGTCCGATGGCAGAGGTCATCGAGATGAACGCGGAGGGCATCATCTGCCAGAGCAACCCCAATGAACCTGAAACCTACGAAAGAGAGGAGTGGTAATCATGAAAAAGTTTGCAGTAATCATTGCGACGCTGTCGCTGCTTTCTATGGCGGGATGCCAGAAGGAAGCCCTGGAGGAACAAACAGCAACAGAACCCGAAGTAACCATTATCACGGCCTGGTTAGGGAATCCCGACGCCAAGACCACTCTCGCCGATGACGGCAAGACACCCCAATGGGCCATCGGCGACAAGATCAGGCTTATCGGCAATATGGAATACCAGATTATCGAGGTCGTGGAAGGCAGCGGCACCCCCGAGGCCGGGTACGCCCATATCGATGGCGACAAAATCATCATGGCCACTACGGTCACGGGCTCACGCCATTATGCCGTTTACCCGGATACCGCCTCATACACAAAAGTATATCAAGATAATGTGGGCGGTGCGCAGATCTACCTCAAATTCCCCGGCATACAGGACGGGACATTCGGCTCCGCCAACATCTGCATGGCCGTCAGCGACGATGCCAAGGAGAACTTCTATTTCACCAACATGGGAGCAGTTCTTGAGGTGAGTGTGCCTGCGGGCACCAAAATCGTCAGGGTCTTCGGAACCAATCCCATTGCCGGCATCAAGACCGTCAGGTTCAATGCGATGGAGATGAACACCAGCAACTCCGACATGAACGGATACAACGTTTCCGCCACCCTGCCTGTGGCTGCTGCCGCCGGGACGAAGGTATATCTGGCCGTCGACGCATGCGATGTGGCGGGAGACTTCACCTTCACCTACATCAAGGACGACGGCATGGCCATCGCCAAGAAGGCAGGCAAGACACTCAGCAGGAACAAGATTTACGCGATCGACCACTCCGGCCTTACTTTCGACACCAGCGAGCACACCGGCCAGCACGGTATCATTGACGGCCACGAGTATGTAATGGTCAACGTGGGCACAGAGGCGTCACCGTCTTATGCACGCTGGGCCGTGGAAAATGTCTGCACCACGGAGTCCGGTGCCAGGGAGTGGAAGACTTCAGGCCACATCATCGGCGACTATTACAAGTGGGGCGCTACCTCGACGATATACTCCTCTTTCGTGGCATCGGAATGCTTCGAGTACACTCACGCAAGCGTAAATCCCGACCACAAGTTCAAGTTCCTCGGAACTGAACAGTTTACCGATACCTATCCTTCAATCCATGCAGACGTGGCAACGGCTGTGTGGGGCAACGGATGGCGCATGTCCAGTGCCGGTTACAACTATTGCGATGTCGATTTGCTGATAACACATACCTGGCAGATTTATGACTCGAAAAACCGAGGCGTGTATTTCTTCGAGCCTGACGAAACCCATGCGGCAGGCAAAAAATACCTCAGCAAGGAAATAACGGATTGCGACAGGAGCAAGGCCTTGCTGTTCTTCCCCGCAACGGGCTATGCCAACGCTGCCATGATTTACACTATTGGAACCGAAGGACACTATTGGTGCCCGGACACCAAGTGGAGCCCCAGCGATGGAACACTATTCTTTAAAGAACTCAGCGGTACAGATGGTTACAAAGTCACGGTCTATTCCGCTAGCAGTTATCAGCAGTTCCAAGGCTATCCTGTAAGGCCCATTGCCGTAAACTGATCGCAAACATCAAATATTTAACATATGGAAAACGTAAAGAAAAAAGAAATTGTCAAGGAGTATAGGACTCCGAAGGCAAAAGTAGTTGAAGTTGAATTTCAAAAAGCAATCTTAACGGGCTCCGAAACTGTGGAAGTTGACCCCATTACTCCCGGAGATCCTGATGCGGATTAATATTCAGGAACCATGAAGCCATATTATGTTTTTCTAGCACCTCTGCTGCTCGCTGCGTGTACGGCAGAGATGAGCGACCCCGTGGAAGATATTACAGAAAGCCATGGTGTCACCTGCACCGTTGCCCCCATCGTCAATGGAAACGAGGAAACGAAAGCCACTGTCGATTTTTCGGGCTCGACGATAAATTTCATGTGGGAGGATGGCGACGTGATTGGAGTTGTCCCTCTCGACGACCACACAAACCAGACGAATTACACTGTGCATGATACCGATGGAAGCTCCGCCACTTGCGATGGTGGCAGCTGGGCCGTGAAAGAGGGCCAGTATCTTGCATATTACCCGTATAACAACACGGCAGCAAACAGCACATCAACGCTGTCAGGCTTTAGCCTTGTCGGTCAAAGACAGACCGAGAACGGGTCCACATCACATTTGGGCGGCTTGAATTTCATGTCTGCCACATCAGAATGCACAACTCCCGGCTCCGTAAACTTTGCCTTCACCACATGGGTCGCCAAGCTGCGAATACGTTTTGATGTCCCTGCTGGGAAGTATACCAGAATGGAACTCTCTACAGACGAGCCCCTGTTTGCTCAAAGTGCATCGCTTTCATTGTCCGATGGAACATGGACGGCAGGAGATTTCGCGACAAGCATTGCTCTGGAACTTGAAGATGTTGAACTGGCCAGCGCAGGAACATTGGACATGTGGATTACACTTGCCCCTTGCGACCAGAGGAACAAGAACATAAGAATAACCGTAACAGACGAAAACGGCAATACCATAGTAAAAGATTTGAAGGGTATGAACATGAAGAGCGGTAATTATTATGATTATCCGAATCGTCTTTCCGAACATGTCGAGTTCTGCCAGCTGCCGAAGGGAACCGAGTTCAATGCAGCTGTACTGGCGGCAGCAGGAGATAAACAAAATATCCGCAAGATCAGTTTCGAGACAGGGCGCGTAGTGACCGACACAGCAAACGGATATGACATAACTTATGATTCCGAAACTGGCGTAGTGACCGTGAGCACGTCGGCAGAAGCTTTCAAACTTGATAATAACCCATCCGAAATGTTTAAAGGCTTCAATATGATGACGACGATCAAGGGGTTCGAGAAGGCTGATGCTTCTGCCGCAAAGGATCTTTATGAAATGTTCCGCGGATGTTCTTCCCTTGAGTCAGTTGATCTGAGCAATTTCAAACCGGACTATGTGTGGACTATATACAGCATGTTCTATAATTGCTCATCGCTTCAGTCTCTTGATCTTTCCGGGTTCAACAAGGAGAATACAGAGGAAATGGAGAATTATTACAATATGTTCTACCACTGCTCGTCACTTACATCACTGGATCTCTCTTCGTTTGATTTCAGCTACGCCGTAGACGTAGACTCTATGTTCGAGGGGTGCTCCTCACTTGAGTCCGTTTCATTGGGAGACATGATTCAATATACCAACAGCAGTATGGATATGAGCAGTATGTTCAAGGGCTGTATCAATCTGGAATCCGTGGATTTCAGTGGCTGGGGTACTATGTTTCCGTATCTTATGGATCAAATGTTCTATGATTGCAGGAATCTGAAGACGCTTCTCCTTCCCGAGATCAACGATAGGGACTTGGGAAGTACGGATGATATGTTCTATAACCTCGGCATCAGCAACTACGTCCCGGGCGGAGAAAGCGCCAGCATACCGGGAACGACGATATGCTGCTCGGAGCATACTTATTCCATCATCAGGAATGAACTGGATGATCTGCTTAAATATAAGTTCGTGCTTCCGGAAATCATCGAACCTGCTGAACTGCCTGCAGGTCCGGATTTCAATGCAGCCATCAAGGCTTTCGAAACGGATGGGACGCCAATCAGGAGAATAGAATTCATTGTGCGTGAGGATCCTTCCTATCTTGGCGGGACAAAGATCAATTCCGGATTCCCCGGCGTTTATGCACAGTATAGTGGCGGACGCCTTGTCCTGAGTACGATGGCGGCTAGCTACAAGTCATCAGCGGATTGCAGCCAGATGTTTGCCGGCCTTGGAAATCTGGAATATGTCGATAGAACAGAAAATGTGGATTTCTCGCCGGCGACCGATATGGCCCATATGTTCACTTACTGCTCAAAACTGCGCGGGTTCTGGTTCCCTTCATGCGATTACAGTCACGTGACAAAAATGACCGGGATGTTTTCGGATTGCACGTCGCTTAATTCTGACGAGATCAATCTGAAGGAGTTGTCGACGGAAAGTGTTACTATTATGGAATCGATGTTCATGAACTGTGGGATGAGCAGTTATGATCTTTCTTCATTCAATACCGCTAATGTTCAGTCCATGAATAAAATGTTCTTGGCTGCAGCAAATGCGGAATCAATCAATTTCGGAAACTATTTCGTCATTCCTTCAGGATGCCGTGTATCATACATAATTGCGGGTGTTGCCAACACAAGCGGGAAGTGCTGGATCAGTTGCTCTGATGCGGTCTGGAATCAATTGATAGCAAGCGGAACGGGATATGATCCAACAAAGCATTTCCGCACTGAAAACTATTCTGTACTTCCGTCGGATCTCAAGAGTATTATGAACCGCAGAAATACACAACGGATAAGTTTCCATGCAAACGCGACAGCTCCGAATGACGGTTGGTCAACAGCAATTGAGCTTCAAGGGGTCAGCGGATGTCCGGTATATTACGTTACGGACAACTTCGGCTACGAGTATGATTTCTATACTACTGCGTCTGAATTCCGCCTGCCTGCGGATGCCAGCGGTTACTTCAATATGTCTTCCGTTGACCCTCAAATAGTCTCTAAGCTAGCGGCCATAGAGGGCCTGGAATATTTCAACACATCCAATGTTACCAATATGTCCGGAATGTTCGAAGATGCTCAGCATGTCCAGTCTCTTGACCTTTCGAGTTTCGACACATCCAATGTCACAGACTTCAGTTCTTTCCTTGCCGGATGCAACAGCATGCAGACCGTGAAGTTTGGAGACAAGTTCAAAATCAGTAACGGTGCCGTCCTGACGGATTTCGGAGCGGGCCTGGGCAGCAGGAACAGCGCTGAAGAATATAATACAATATTCTATTGCCCTTCAACAGCATGGAACACCCTTCTTGCCAATTGGAGCATCTGTTTTTATAATGGTTATAACTACTGTAACAAAAACGCTTCAACCGACATCGGCTTTGATGGCGGCGACAACGGCGGTGGCAATCCTATTACTGACTAAAGGAGGAAGGCATTATGAAAAAACATATATATATTTTCATAGCAGCGGCAATTGCCGCGACAGCGTGCAGCATCAACGATTTGAATATTGAAGATAACGCAGCGCAGCAAAAGTCAAATGAGATAGGTTTTGTGCTTGACGACACCCAGACCAAAAGCGAGATAACCGAAGGTCTTGTCAACAAATGGAAGGCGGGGGATGCAATCGGCGTTTTCTGCGAGCAGTCAGAGCCCGCAGTGCGAAATGCGGAATATATTGCTGAAATGTCTTCTGGGAAATACGTATTCTCTTACCAGGGAACAGGAAATGCTCCTCAGTGGAGTGACGCCGAGACCAAGCACACCTTCTCTATCTATTATCCCTACGCGGAAACTGAAGATTATGTACTGAAAGGCTTCCTTCCCAAGGATCAGACCGCAACTTGCGACAACGGAGTTGCAGTCACCGGAGGAACGGTTACGGAGAACAACCTGATGTTCGCCAAAGTATCCGGTCACAAGACATTCGACGGTCTTATCCCCATCAAGGAAATGACCCGCCAGTTCGGTATAATAGAGTTCCAGATTATCTGCAATGACGAGAGTCTGGCTGGGAGAAGTATTTCCGACGTCTTCTTTTACCCTGGCACCCCCATTCCGTATGGCAATTATTCTTTCGACATGAACAAAGACAACGGGCTGGTCTGGACTGGTGCGTCCACAT
>CALDKD010000040.1 GCA_937898885.1 uncultured Bacteroidales bacterium
CCTGCAAGGTGATAAAGGCCCTCAACAAAGAACGCTGAACTTCATTGACAAACAACCTCTAACACAATAGGTCTCGCTTCGGGGTTCGGCATACAGATTTTGCTACAGAATCGAGCTGAAACGTAGCAAAATGCCGGAATTCATGTCAGATTGCTACGTTTGAAGCCTATATAGTAGCATTTTCCGACTCAGAGGCCGAGTCTGCCAAACTTATTGAATTCGTCGCGTATAATTCAATAACTCTTGCTAGCATCAAACCTACATGTTTAACGCCTTCTCACAATATCTGGAGTTTCCAGATATGACTAAGCCGCCTACCCATGTAAGTTCTTGGCAACTGAAAGAAAGAATCTTTATTGAAAAACAACCGTATAACGCTAAATCTTTTGTATCTATCAGTTTGTCTATTCAGACGGATAGTCTTAACTTTGCATCCGCAATTTTCAATTTGATAATCAAAGCATTTTAATATGGAAATTTTAGATTCTAAGAAGACTTACAAGGCACCTAAAGCTCAGGTTATTGAGGTGAAGGTTCAAAGTATGTTGTGCACCAGTCCTGGCTATCCTACTGAATTTGAGGAGGAAAACGAGTAGAAACGATAAAAGATAAATCAATATGAAGAAAATCAACTGTATTTTAGTTGCCACATTCTCATTGATGGCAATGGTGTTGGTCTCTTGCAACAAGGACATTACTTTACAGGAGATAGAACAGGAGTCAGCAGGTACAATTTCAGTATCCGTTGACGGTATTATGGGAGAGTATGCTCAGGGAAATGAGACAAAGGCTGGACTCGTAAGCACCACACGAGTAAGTTGGAGCGCTGGGGACAAGGTATATGTATATGACGGAGCAAGCTGCCTTGGTGAACTCACTGTATCTCTCAAAGACGGAAAGGACTATTATGCTGTCCTCACCGGCGATGATATTAACGCACCTCAAACTGGTACGACAAAGTTGACCCTCGTTTACAGCAATGCTACCGTTTCGGAAATAAGCGACGGTAAAGTGTCGGTGGATATTTCGGCACAGGAAGGCAACACCTCACCCAAGGATATTCCTTTTGTAGCTATCGCCACCCTTGACTATACATCCGGAACACCGGAAATCAGCGGACAGATTGCCGATTTCTCGCTGGCAACGTCCCTTATGAGACTCAACTGCTCCGGTTTGGCAGCGAATGCGGCAATTACCGGAGCAACGCTTACAGGAATGAGCAACGAGTGCGTTCTCAATGTCACAAAGGATGGTGCTACCATAGGCCAAGGCAATATGGACGATATCAGTGTCAGCTTCACAGGCGTGTCAACCAATGATAAGGGAGCACAGACCTTATATGCCGCTGTGGCAAAGAATGGGGAGGCAATCGATCAATCACTTTTAATATATCAGAATGATAAATACGAATACAGCTTCGGCAGCAAGACAAGAGATGCAGGAAAGGCATTCAACGCTATCTGCCAGCTCGTAGAGAAATGGTCGCTTCCCGCCGGCGCGCTTCCTGGCGTTTTCAGTGTTTGGGATGGGGTTGCAGGACATCCTATGTTTCGGATTCATTTCTCGCAGGGCAACTTATGGTATGGCAAGGTTGGCGAGGCGCAGACTGCCACATTCAACTTTGAGACAAATCAGACCGATGCTCCCTATAACGGTGATTGGAATCCTGACCATATTTCCAATTTCTACTGGAGCAAAAGCGCAGGAGAGGCAATCAAATCAAATTACGATTGGGATCAGTCTAGAAGCGCAGACGACATATTTTTCACCAATGCGACACGAATAACAGCTAAATCTGATTTCACTGTAAATGGAGTGACCGGCAAGTACCGCAATCTCTGCACAGAGGAGTGGTATTATCTACTCAACACGAGAGCGGCATCGACAGTCTGCGGCACGGAAAACGCACGTTATGCCAAGGCCACGATCAATGACGAAGCCGGTTTAATTCTTATTCCTGATGCCTATGAACATCCTGCAGGAATTGCTGACCTCAAAAATATAAACAATGTAATGGCACCATATACGGGCAACGAATACTATTTGTTCGCGTGGGCGGCAATGGAGGCGGCTGGTTGTGTCTTCCTTCCCACTGCTGGTGTCCGCGAAGGTGCCAGTATCCACAGCGTCGAAGGCGGCTGCCTCTATTGGTCTTCTTCCCCCAGCGCAGATGACAGCGCTTTCGCCGAACGTATCAATAGCTCAACTGTCCAGCCAAGCTGGCCCCAGTGGCGTAATATAGGCTACCCTGTGCGTCTCATTACGGAATCAAGGCAATAAGTTACTTTAGAAGCCCCAAACCGGCAGCACTTACGAAGCAGAACCCTTTGCGGCTCTGCTTCGTTATTTTATCATACTCAAAACCGAAAACATAGTGAACATCCGTCCCCTATAAATGACTCTTACCGGCCTTAAAACGTATATGTTTAACGCCTGAGGTGCACCCCAAAAGTTTCTTGTCCAACTTTTGGGGTGCACCTCACCGCCTATCTCTGTAAGTTTCTGTGCGGTGAAAGACACAATGTCATACAAAACAAATCAAGTTGTATTTCTCTCAGTAAATATTAGCTTATAATAACGGAATGTTACATATTTGCAATCATAAATATAACAACGATTATGAGCACATCCGTTTCAAATGCAAAAGTACAAACTGCTTTCAGGTTCAATCCCGATCTAATAGAAAGGCTTAAGGCCAGGGCTAAAAGAGAAAATAGAAGTCTCAACAATTATGTTGAGAAGGTTCTTATGGACATTGTTTACGACGAGCCTAATGAGGAAACCATTGCAGCAATGAATGAGGCGGAATCAAGCAAGAATATGGAAACTCTTGATCTTGCAAGATTCAAGGAATTTGTTGCTTCGCTCTAACGGGTATGTGGATTCTAAAATACACAGGTCAATTCAAAAAGGACCTGAAGAGATATCAGAATCAGCCCAAGAAGATTGACAATCTTTTAAAGGTGCTGGAGCTTTAATCCAAAGAAGGGACTGTCCCTTCACAATATGACCCGCATCCGCTCAAGGGAAACTATGCCGGATATCTGGAATGTCACGTTGAGAACTATTTCCTTCTCATCTGGTTTGATGAGGAGAATTTCCAGATAAGATTGGTCCGTGTAGGAACGCATTCGGAATTGTTTAAGAAATAGTTCTGCCTCAGTATCCGGACATAGGTATTCTACTAAGCCGCCTATCTCTGTAAGTTTCCGGAGGCGTCAGATATGGAAACTATAAAGAGAGGAGTTTATATTTGAACAAGAGTGGTCAACATAAAGATAACTTTGAAATAATTAATAATTAAGAAAGATTTATTTTTTAATGTCATACATATGAAGAAGAGTACATTTGTTAAATATTGCTTGTTTGTGTTTTTTCTTGTCTTGCATATTAATAATTTGTATGGACAAAACAATATACTGGCAGATGATTTTTATGAATTAATGCACGAAATAGACAAAACGAACATAACTAAAAATAAGAAACGTGAGTTATTAAAATGGCGCAATTTATCTCGCAGAAATAGTATTGATGTTAATACTGCGAACTTAATATTTGCTTCTGATACCATATATGTCAGTACTTATTTAGGTCCTGATTATATCATAGGGAGTTTCAATGAATTTGTTTTCACAAAAGCAAAGTGCTATTTTCGTAGATTCCCAGATTTTGATAATACTGATTATGAAACAGCATCAAAAGAAGAATTAAAGGATTTATATCGAATGTTAAACCATGAAAATCCTATATGGAACAATAATGAAAAAATATTAAGTACAGATACGCAAATAACTTTATATGAAATTCATAAAATACGAAATAACTATTATTCATACACTATGAAGAAATTCCTTTTGCATGGATTGCCTGAAATACTATACATTATTCAATGAGAATGTCAACCTCAACCATTCACTATTTCGGCAACTTCGTATATGACAACGGTTATCTGAAGTACTACTTCGCAGACGGCTATACCGAAGGTGGTGGCGCAAACACTGTCCACTACTGCATCAAGGACCATAAGACACAGTTTATAAGTCCTTTCCTTTGCAAAACCATTGGAAAGGACTAATTTTGTGTCCCGAATTGAAAATCAGCGAATAATATGATAGACAAGAATAACAACTATGACATCAGGCTTCGTTATAGTAGCCCGAAAGTCAATGTCATCGAGCTGAAGGTCCAGAACATGCTCTGCGGGAGCCTGGACGGAAGCCCAATCACGAATGAATATAACCGAGGTTCCGAATCCTTCGTTGGTTTCGGAGACGATGAAGATGATTAACCCACTGAATAAATAAACGCTATGAACACAAAGCATATATCATTAGCAGCCCTCGCCATAGTGGCAGTGCTCGCAGGTTGTACGAAGAGCCCCATCGAGACACCATCCAATTCAAACAGGCTCACCGACCTGGAACTCACATCAGTGAACTCAGTCCAGACCAAGGCGGCCATCGACGGTACGCCCTTCCCGACGGAGGGAGAAATCGGTCTGTTCCTCTTCAAGGATGAAAATGCCACGGAGCCTTACGGAGAAGGCGGATATACTAACGTCAAGTATTCATATAATTCCACGAAGGGCAAATGGACAGCCAGCCCGTCGATCAAGGTCGGCAGCACACCCGGCTATCTCTACGGTTATTATCCATACAGCAGCACGGCCACAGACGTCAAGTCTATCC
>CALDKD010000041.1 GCA_937898885.1 uncultured Bacteroidales bacterium
CATAGCGTAACAGGCCTTATAGAGCAAAGATTTGTACGGATTTTTTTCCAGGGCAGGACGGCACCTTACCACCTTAACGCCTTACTACACCCGGCTTGCGGTGAGTCAGCAGGGACGAATCAGTAGGGACAGGTACCAGTGATTCTGTCTCTATCAGGTATAATAATAAATATATTATTTATTAATAATTATATATTAATATAACTACGAGCGCGCGAAATGAGGTTTATTACTGGTAATGCAGGAATACTTGAAAAAAGCGGAATACATTACCGCGTTAAGGTGGTAAGGTAAGGTCGCATACTATCGCGTAATGGTGCTGCGCTGGTAAGAAATACTTACGGATTGTGCACGGTTCGCGATGCCGTCCTGACTGTTTTGCTGATGTGCTTATGAAGATTTTGCCTTGTCAGACTTATCTCACCGGTAAAAGGTTGTGTCCGTCGCAATTGAATACAACGGCATCCTTCAGGTGCTGCTCAAGCTCGTCTGGCGCAATGGCGTATAACTTGGGCGTCTTGGAGTTGGGGTAACGGTTGAAGAACGGGTCAAGTGAGCCGTACCATTGAATATGTGCTATATCAGTGCAGCGGGAAAAGCTCCGGTGCAGTTCGAAAATCCTTGTGCTGGCGGCAACTGTCACATATCTGGTGCCGTCGCGAAATGTTGTTACGCACACGTAATGCTTTTTAAGCCTCAGACTTCTGTCCTCAACCTCTCCGGCCACCACCTTATGTCTTATGGTGATGTGCCTTCCGTATTTTGTGTTGAGCTGCTCCATCATCTCCCGGAAGACATTGCCGTGAGTGGAATTGTCCTTGATGCCGCGCCAGGCTATGTAGTAATGTATCATCTCGTGCAGCACCACATCCTCCAACTCCTCCCGCTCAAGATTGAAGCAGGTGCTTATCTTCATACGGAAGTCTTTGCCCGCTGCCTTTCTGCCAAAGAGGCCGCTCTCTTTCCTGTATTCCACTTTTCCCAGGAATGATCTGGCCTTGGTCAGGATGATTGGAATGGGAGGCAGCACCCCCTCAAAGCAAAGCGCGTTAAAGTGGTTGAAAGTGTCTTCTATGAATGATAATGTCGCGGTCATTCCCTGCTTTTTATTTGCGGCTCTATTATCCTCCAAATTTAGTGATTTTCAAAAATAACTTGGTGATCTTTCCGTATCTTTTGCGCCCATATTGTCTCGTCTCATCAGTCACTATGCCCGCATGGTTCCTTTTTTACGCTTACTTACTGAATCCTTTTCAATGTAACTGGCGGTATGTTAAGAAATGTTTCGTATATTTGGACAAAATAATATTCAGACTTTCAAGATGAGAAGAATTTTCGCATTTGTAGGTGTGGCTCTGATGGCTATTGCCGCTGAGGCACAGATGTTTGGCGGATGGCAGATGCCGCAGGCCAAGATGGAGTATTCGCAGAAATTCGCGGATGTGAACTATGCCGGTGACGGTCAGGTTTATCACAATATGGATATCTACCTGCCAAAGGTGGAGCGTCAGTCGTATCCGGTTGTGATTCATATCTATGGCAGCGCGTGGTACAGCAACAACTCAAAGGGCGCGGCCGATTTAGGCACTATCTGTCAGGCTCTGCTTGATGCAGGCTATGCCGTTGTCACACCTAACCACCGCTCAAGCGGCGATGCCAAGTTCCCTGCTCAGATAAACGATATCAAGGCTGTGGTAAGGTTTGTACGCGCACATGCCGCGGAATACAAGCTTGATCCGTCTTTCGTGGCCACATCGGGTTTCTCCTCAGGCGGCCATCTGGCATCGCTGACAGCTACGTCCGGTTATGTCGCAGAGCTTGAGGGCGAGGTTGGCGGAAATCTGGAGTACAGCAGCAGTGTTGATGCGGCGTGCGACTGGTCCGGCCCTGTGGATATGTTCCATATGGATTGCAACGGCGACCGTGGTCCTGGCGCGGCAGCTCCCGAGGAGGCCGTAATGGGCTTCAAGATGGAGGGTAACGAGGGCAGGTTCGCCGCACTGAACGCCACTACCTATATTGATCCCACTGATCCTCCTGTGGTTATCTTCCACGGCGATGCCGACAATGTGGTTCCCGGCTGTCAGGGCCCGTGGTTCTATGATTGCCTTACCAAGGCCGGAGTCAAGTCGGAGCTTCACGTTGTGAAGGGTGGCGGTCACGGTGTGAATATGTATGCCAAGGAGAACCTTGACAGTATGGTTCTGTTCCTGAACAATGCCCGTGCAGAGAAGCGCGCCAAGCGTTTCCCAACCATCAATGCCGACAACAGTGTCTCTTTCCGCGTCCGCTCGCAGGAGGCTGGCCGCATTCAGGTGGATCTGGGCAAGAGATATGATATGAAGAAGGTGGGTGACGGCAACTGGGTATGCAAGACCGAGCCTCAGAGCGAGGGCTTCCACTACTATTCCCTTTACATTGACGGCGTTCAGGTGGCTGACCCGTCGGCTGAGTCGTATTATGGCTGCAGTATGATGTCAAGCGGCATAGAGATTCCTTATCCGGAGGGCGACAACCGCTTCTATCTGCAGGATGTGCCGCACGGCACCATCGCGCACAAGTGGTATTTCTCAACCACAACCAACGAGTGGCGCGAGATGTATGTGTATCTGCCTCCACAGTATTTCTCAAACAAGAAGTCATATCCAGTGCTGTACATTATGCACGGTGGCGGCGAGGATGAGCGCGGATGGGCACAGCAGGGCCGTACCGACATCATTTTGGACAATCTGCTGGCCGGGGATATGGCAGAGCCTATGATTGTTGCCATGCTTGACGGCAACACCAGCGATTTCGAGTCGGAGCTGATAGACAACTGCATTCCATACGTTGAGGAGACATTCCGTGTAAAGAAGGGTGCTGACTACCGTGCGCTCGCAGGCCTCTCGATGGGTGGCATCCAGACTCTGAACACCATAGTCAACCATAAGGACCTGTTCCGTTATGTGGGCGTGTTCAGCTCTGGGTGGTTCGCATCACGCGCTCCGATGGGCGGCTCCGGCGATGATACCGAGAAGATGTATCAGATGCTGCAGGCCGACAAGGACGGCTACAACGCACAGTTCAAGCAACTTTATCTCACTATGGGTGGCGAGAGTGACATCGCCTACAACAACTGCAAGGTGATGCGTGCCCGCTTTGATGAGATTGGCATCAACTACAGCTATTTTGAGACTCCTGGCGGCCACACCTGGCCTGTATGGCGCGTGAGCCTGTATAATTTCGCACAGATGTTGTTCAAGAAATAAAACTTACCCGATATGAGACGATTACTGACCATTTCCGCGTCATTGCTTTGTGGCGCGGCTCTCAGCGTGAATGCGCAGAATCCGATTATCCACACTATGTACACGCCAGATCCGGCGCCATACGTACACGGTGACACACTCTATCTGTTCGTTGACCACGATGAGGACGATGCGCAGTACTTCAAAATGAAGGATTGGCTGCTCTACAGCACTACCGATATGGTGAACTGGACCTACCTGGGCACACAGGTCTCCACCGGTACGTTCAAGTGGGCTAAGCAGGGCGACCGTGCCTGGGCATCGCAGGCCGTGGAGCGTAACGGCAAGTGGTACTGGTATGTCTGCTGCAATACCGCTAAGGGCGGTGACGCTCTGGCTGTGGCTGTAGCCGACAATCCTCAGGGCCCGTGGGTGGATGCCATCGGCGCGCCTCTGGCCGAGGGCTTCAGCTTTATTGACCCTACTGTGTTTGTTGATGACAACGGCAAGGCCTATCTGCTCTGGGGCAATAAGGGTTGCTGGTATGGCGAGCTGAACGATGATATGATATCGTTCAAGGATGGCTACAAGGAGGTTCCCGGCTTCCACGACCCGAAGTGCTTCGGACCTGAGTCTATGAAGGCCAACTGGGCCAAGGGCGGCAAGGAGGAGATGATGGTCGGTTATGAGGAGGGCCCGTGGCTCACCAAGAAGAACGGCACCTATTTCATGACATATCCTGCAGGTGGCGTTCCTGAGCACATGGCGTATTCTACGGCTCCGACTATTGACGGTCCGTGGACATATCGCGGCAAGATTATGGATGAGGCTGAGAACAGCTTCACCATTCACGGCGGCGAGGTTACCTTCAAGGGACACAACTATATGTTCTACCATAATGGCAAGCTTCCGAATGGCGGCGGCTTCCGTCGCTCAACCTGCGTGGAGGAGTTCAAATACAATGCCGATGGCAGTATTCCGTTCATACCGTTCACAAAAGAGGGCGTGAGGCCTATTGGCAAACTGAATCCGTACGTAAGGGTAGAGGCTGAGACTATGGCCGACGCGTCTGGCTTGAAGAACGACAGCCGCCCGGGCACACGTCACTATGTGACCTCCATCAACAACGGTGATTGGCTGAAGGTGCGCGAGGTGGATTTCGGCGATAAGGCTCCTGTGCTGGCTACTGTTGAGGTGGCTGCGTTCAAACAGCCTGCGGCAATTGAGTTCTATGCCGACAATATGAGCGGGCAGCCTATATGCACCATCAACATAACCGGCGAGGGTGCCGTACAGTATGCGCGCATCACCACTCCTGTCACCGGCGTACACGATGTCTATATCAAGTTCCGTGGCGGCGACGGTGAGTTCTTTGACCTTGACTGGTGGAAGTTCAATCAGACGGTGAATATGCCGGTTGTTCAGACCAAATATACCGCTGACCCTGCTCCTATGGTATATGACGGCACTGTATATCTCTACACCACACACGATGAGGATTATGCCGACAACTTCGAGATGTATGACTGGCTGCTCTATACATCAACCGATATGGTGAACTGGACAGACAAGGGCTCGGTGGCATCGACCAAGGATTTCGCGTGGAGAAGCCGCGACAACGGCGCGTGGGCTCTGCAGGTAATACCCAGAAACGGCAAGTTCTATATGTATTGCCCGCTGCATGGCCACGGTATCGGCGTGCTGGTGGCAGACAAGCCGGAAGGCCCGTTCGTTGACCCTATAGGCAAGCCGCTGGTATGGCAGCAGGAGCATTGGGACGACATTGACCCGACCGTCTGGATTGATGATGACGGACAGGCATATATGTACTGGGGCAATCCTACGCTCTATGGGGTGAGACTGAATGAGGATATGATATCCTATAGCGGTGAGATTATGAAGTTCCCGAAGATTCAGGACTATCAGGAGGGACCTTGGTTCTGGAAGAGAGACGGCCATTACTATCTGGCTTTCGCATCTACCTGCTGTCCGGAGGGTATCGGCTATGCTATGAGCGATAATCCGCTTGGGCCTTGGGAGTATAAGGGACACATTATGAACCATACTCAGCGTACCCGTGGCAATCACCCGGGCATCATTGACTACAAGGGCAAGAGCTATGTGTTTGGTCTGAACTACGATATTATGCACATTGATACCTTCAGGCATCACGAGCGCAGAAGTGTGTCAGGCGCAGAGATGACATACAATCCGGACGGCACCATACAGGAGCTTCCTTACTGGCAGGACTGCACACTTGGTCAGATAGAGTCGTTCAATCCTTACCGCAAGGTTGAGGCTGAGACAATGGCCTGGGGCTACGGACTCAAGAACGAGAAGGTAGAGAAGCGTGGGCTTGTTGTGACGAATATTGACGAGGGCGAGTTGATTCTGCTTAAGGGCGTTGATTTCGGCAAGGGCGCGTCTAAGTTTATTGCCAACATTCAGGCTGATACCGAGGGTGTCATTGAGGTGCGTCTTGATGCGAGGGATGGCCCTATGGCCGGCTCGCTGGCTGTGAAGGCTTGCGGTGGTTTCAAGAACCAGAAGTGCGCCATCAAGGGCGCGAGCGGGGTGCACGACCTGTACTTTGTATTCAAGGGCGAGTGCGGTTTCAAGTGGGACTACTGGATGTTCAAGTGACGTTGGCTGTTGGCTGTTGGCTGTTGGCGGCCTTGCGGAATGTGTGATTAAGATTGCGTGAATTATGAATATCCGGTTGTTTTTAAGTCTGACGGCTCTGGCGCTCGTGGTTTGCGGGTGTGGGGGCGAGGAAGCTTCGGTGAAGTCGCCTGATGGAAAGATTGTGGTTCAGGCGGCTGACAGTACGCTTACTGTGTGCTTTAATGGTGATGCCGTGCAGACTATCCAGGTCAAGGCCGGCACGCTGCAGAAGGTATCTCACCAATCTACGTTCTACGAGTCGTACAAGATGCTGACAGGCAAGCGCTCTGACTGTTCCAATCAGGGCCATTCCAGAGTGTTCACATACGCAGGCAATCAGGTTGAGGTGCGTGTGTATGATGACGGTGTGGCTTATCGCTATCTCAATGGTGAGACTACTACACGCTATATCATACCGGATGGATTGAAGCGTTGGATTCCGCGTTTTGCCGTTGATTATGAGAACCAGTATCCCGAGACCGCAGAGGCACGCTCCGGTCAGTATGCCTATCCGTCGCTGGTTGAGTATGCCGATGGCGTGTTCGGACTGATTTCCGAGGCTGGCATTGAGCCTGGGCATTGCGCGTCTCATCTGGTGTGCGATGCGGAGACTGCATCTTATCAGATTGCGACTGGCGACGAGGAACCCGCATATAAGGTATCACCCTGGCGCATAATAATACTTGGCTCACTGGCCGATGTGGTAGAGTCAACGCTGGTCACCGATGTGTCGCCAGCCAGTGAGATTGACGATGACTCCTGGATAGAGCCAGGTGTGTCAGCGTGGATATATTGGGCATACAACCATAGCTCAAAGGATTTTGAGAAGGTCAGGGAGTATATAGACCTTGCCGCTGATATGGGTTGGGAGTACAACCTGATAGACTGGGAGTGGGACCAGATGGCCAACGGCGGTAATATTGACGATGCCATAGCATACGCCCGCGGAAAAGGCGTGAGGGTTACTCTTTGGTACAACTCCGGTACATCGTGGATAGGTCCGGGTGCTCCGGGCCCTGTTGACCGCCTGCTTACCGCAGAGTCGCGCGAGGCTGAGTTCTCCAGACTTGAGGCAATGGGCGTGTCCGGCATCAAGGTCGATTTCTTCAAGAACGACGGCGCGGAGATGATGCGGTATTACATAGATATACTGAAGGATGCCGCACGTCATCATCTGCTTGTGGATTTCCACGGATGCACTTTACCCAGAGGCTGGCAGCGCACATATCCTAACCTGATGTCAATGGAGGCTGTATATGGTGCCGAGTGGTACAATAACCGTCCTGTAATGACGCGTCTTGCGGCATCGCACAATGCCACTCTGCCGTTTACAAGAAATGTTGTGGGCCCGATGGATTACACTCCTGGCACGTTCTCGGACAGCCAGCATCCGCACATAACCACCTGGGCGCACGAGCTGGCTCTGCCGGTATTGTTTGAGTCGGGACTGCTGCATATGCCGGACCGTCCGTCCGTATATTATGGTTTTTCCGATGAGGTACGCTCGTTATTGTCTGACCTGCCCTCAACTTGGGATGATACCCGTCTGTTAGGCGGCTACCCAGGCGATTATGTGATTATGGCGCGCCGGAAGGCCGGCAAATGGTACATAGCCGGAATAAACGGAACAGACCAGACACGCTCGCTCACGCTAAGCTTTGGCAGGCTCGGTCTTGAGGGAAAGTATGGCGCAACTCTTTTCAAGGACTCAGAGGACGGCAAGTCTATAGATACTGTGACAACACCTGAGATTGGTGGTGATACCGATATTCAGTGTCTGCCGATGGGAGGCTTCGTGATGGTTCTGGAAAAAAAGTGATGAATCAATAATATGTATAATATGAGAAAATATCTGTTTGGACTTATCCTGTTTGCGGCTGTGGCTCTCATGCCGTCGTGCAACAATGGAGGAGGGAAGGCTGCCGATGCTGAGGCTGAGGATGCCGATACAATCATCGCCGATTGTGACCAGTATGTCAAGTTTGAGACTACTGCCGGCAATTTCGTAATCAAGCTGTATCAGGGTACTCCGCTGCATCGCCACAATATGGTGCGTCAGGTCCGCAAGGGCGTTTATGACGGCCAGCTCTTCTTCGGTGTGGAGAAAAAGTATAAGATTCAGGCGGGCGACCCGAAGTCGAAGGATGCGAAGCCTGGCGTTGCCCTTGGCGTGGACGAGGTAAACGATACCATCCCCGGTGAGATTAACCCGTGGAAATATTATCACAAGCGTGGAGCAGTAGGTCAGGCCAGCCTTCGTCAGGTTAATTATTCCACCAGCCAGCAGTTCTACATCATTACAGGAGCAAAGACCAATGCGTCCAGCTTTGCCAATCTGGAGAAGAAAATCCAGAAGAAGTGGTTCAATGTGCTTCGCGACTCACTGGCACAGCCATACGCCAAGGAGTTTCAGGAGTATCAGCAGAAAGGATACAAGAACAAGACCAGCGTGCTGATAGACAAGCTCACCAAGCAGGCCGAGGCAATAACCAAGGAGAGACCGGTATTCCACTTCTCCGATGCGCAGATAAAGCAATATACCACCGAGGGCGGCGCGCCTACACTTGACGGCTATTATACCGTTTTCGGTGAGGTTATTGAGGGAATGGATGTGGTAGATGCCATTGAGGCATCGCACGTGGACAGGAACAGCCGTCCGGTTCCAGATGTCAGGATTATCAAGGCTACTCTGATTGAGTGGCCGGAATCTGCTGCTGAATAATATCCTTGAAACTCTGCCATAAGGCATCACCTGGTATCGGAGCATACACGGTGATGCTTTTGTGTGATACAGGGTGCTCAAAACTTACGCAATAGGCGTGAAGCGATATGCTTCCGTCGGGGTTGGAGCGCTCTGCGCCATACTTCAAATCACCCTTGATGGGGCATCCCATCTTAGCCAGTTGGCAACGTATCTGGTGATGGCGGCCTGTAAGAAGCTCAACTTCCAGAAGATGATAGTTTACTGAGCTGCCGATGAGGCGGTATCGCAGGACGGCCTTCTTGCTGCCTGGCTTCTCGGTATCGTATGCATACGAGCGGTTCTGCCTCTCATTGCGTACCAGCCAGTGTGTCAGCTCGCCCTCCGGCTCCTGCGGACGGTTCCTGACAATAGCCAGATAGCGCTTGCTGACATTTCCGTCGCGGAACATATCGTTCAGGCGTGAGAGCGCCTTGCTTGTCTTGGCGAACACCACCACACCGCTTACCGGACGGTCCAGCCGATGTGTCACGCCTACGAACACATTTCCCGGCTTGCAGTATTTCTCCTTTATCCAGGCGGCTACGGTCTCAGACAGAGGCTTGTCGCCGGTCTTGTCTCCCTGAACTATCTCTGATGAGCTCTTTGAGACAATGATGATATGATTGTCGTCGTAAAGTACTTCCATTACATACTCTTTCCGCCATCAACTGTCAGAACCTGACCGGTGATGTACGATGCGTTGTCCGATATAAGAAACAGTGCGGCCTTGGCCACCTCCTCTGGTGTGCCGGCCCTCTGCAAAGGTATCTCCTTTGTCCATTGAGCCATCAGCTCCTCGCCAACCTTCTCTGTCATCTCGGTACGGATGAAGCCCGGCGCTATCAGGTTTGCGCGAATCCCGCGCGATGCCAGCTCCTTTGCCACTGATTTGGTCAGACCGACGAGTCCGGCCTTCGATGCGGCATAGCTGCCCTGGCCTGCGTTTCCGTGCATACCTACTATTGAGGATACTGAAAGGATGCATCCGCTGCGTTGCCTCAGCATTGTAGGAACACAGGCGTGTATGCAGTTGAATGCCGATTTCAGGTTGGTGTCCAGAACCTCGTCCCAGGCCTCCTCGCTCAGGCGGAAAGTGAGCCCGTCGCGTGTTATGCCTGCATTGTTTACAAGGACATCTATTTTGCCGAAATCGGCCAGCACCTGACTGACTGCCGCTGACACGTCCTCAAAGCAGGCCACGTCAAGCCTGTATCCCTTGGCTTTTACACCTTTTGCCTGTATCTCCCGCTCAAGAGCCCCGGCTTTCTCCACGCTGTTCTTGTATATAAACGCCAGATCGGCGCCCTCATCGGTGAAACATTGTGCCATTGCGTAGCCTATGCCTCTCGTTGCCCCTGTAAGCAGGACTGTCTTGCCTGTAAGAATTCCCATATAGTGTTTATGCTTGTTTCTCTGTTTGTCTGTCGTTGTATCCCAGCGCGCCATATACCATCATCTTTATAAGAGCCTTTACGTCCTCGCTGCTGTGTCCCAGACGCACTTGTCCGCGGATGTATGGTACCTCGAAGCCCTTGAGGCAGTACTGGATGTATGTGGCGGTGAGGTTGGCGTGCTGTACATCGAATATGCCGGATGACTTGCCCTCCATGATGATGTTCATCAGAATCTTCTTTTCCTTGCTGTCAAAGTCCTTGCGGAAATGCTGCACGCTCCATATATCACGGAAGAAGCCTGAGCGGAGTGTACCATTGCGATAGACCGCTTCCTTAAGGATGGTCATACGGCCATAGATAACCTCCAGAATCTTCTGCTGCGGAGGAATGTCCTTGCCGGATATCTCGTTGAGAGCGTCAATAATCCGTTGAAGCTCCAGGTTGATGGCTGCCTGATATATCTCAGCCTTGCTGTCGAAGTACATATATAGCGTGCGGCGGCCGTTGCCGGACTCTGCCGCAATGTCGCTCATTGTGGCGTTATCGTAGCCGTCGCGTATGAAAACACGCTTTGCGGCCTCAATAAGTTGTAGTCTGGTCTTGTCGTTTGGCATCTCTGCAATACATATTTTGCACAAAAGTACATAAATTGAGCCAAAAACGGGTTAAAAAGAGTGAAAAGATTTGCCTTTCCGAAAATTGACCCTACCTTTGCACTCAGAAAACATCGCGGAGTGGAGCAGAGGTAGCTCGTTAGGCTCATAACCTAAAGGTCGGAGGTTCGAATCCTCCCTCCGCAACTAAAGAAGCCCTGATGATCGGACAATCATCAGGGCTTGGTCTTTTTTTATTCGGTAAGCTTATTCTTTTATAGCCTCTATGAGCTGGTCGCAGATAGCCTTCATTCCATTGATTGACGGATGTCCGTTCTGCTTCTCTATATCGTGTAACTCAATAAGCTGCACTCCGTAGTGCTTGCATATCTCGCGGAAAGACTCGTTCACATCTTCCTTAAGCTCTGAGTTCAGGATAACATAGACGGTGGCGTCAGGATAGATTCTAGCAAGGCCCTCCAGCATATATGCCATAGCCGGTCTGAGAGCTTTGCAGTCCTGCTTTGATATGTCAGAATACTTGTACTCACCTACAGGAGCGTTGGCCCAGGCGTCGTTGGTGCCGCCGAACACGAAGATGATGTCCGGGTTTCCGAGCTTCCACAGACGTGAGTTGAACGATGAGTTTGAGGTGTTCATCCTTCCGTAGCCTGTGTTGCAGATGGTAGTACCGCCCCAGGAGTCATTAACCTCAAGCTTGTATCCCATAGCCTCGTTGTAAAGGCTCCACCAGGTCTGGCTCACCTCCTTTACATCGTTGTGGGCATCCGGATAGAACGGAGCATATCCCGCAGGGTTGGAGCCGTCAAATGTTGAGTACGAGTCACCAAGGATTGATACCTTCTTTGTCTGGGCATTGGCTGTCACGGCAAGCATAGTCACCGCGAAAGCAAGCATAATAATCTTTTTCATATACATACGTTAATTGTTGTCTGTCTGATTTGTTGCGCCAAAAATAGTAATCTTGACTCACTGGGGCAAATGATGGGCTACTGAATCTCACCAAATGAATAGAACTCGCCAGACCAGAAATTGGCCCCGTACAGAATGTGTGTTGAGGAATCATAGGCTAGTCTGTTTATCCAGTCGTGTAGAATGTACGATTTAATTAGATTGCCATTCCAGTCAAGTTGAAGTATCCTGCCATGGTATTCCGGGTCTGTCTCCAGCATATTGGCGTAATCGCCCCAATAGTGAACGAACAGATAATCCTTAGAAAAGGCTGCGTCATCTTGAAATGCCATTGAGTGCTGCTCCTCATCATCCTCAGGTATTCCATCCTCAAACGACCTGGCGCCACTTATATGTACCGCGTGATACTTCCTATGCTCAACATCATAGAAAAGGATATAACTCATTTGATAAAGCGGCTGAGCCACTATGCTGCCTTCCGGCTGCTTATATATATTGCCAGAGTAGAAATCGGACGCTCTGGCAAATGTGTTATTGCGCGGATATCGGGAATAGACGCTGAACTCCTCCACGCTGTCATTCTCGTCAATATATACAATAGCAGGTAATCTCCCCTGATCGTTGAGCTCGCTGCTTTCACCATTAAAGGACATAAACAGTTTCTCATAATCATCTCCGTAGAAGACCGCGGTACCATTATAATAAGGTACGCCTCTGCTGGTCCTTTCAACAACGGTAGTTCCCTTTTCTATGGTTTTGCTCAGATTCACCTCTTTGCTGACACCTCCTGACATAAGGGGAACCATCCAGTCTCCATTCCTTTGATATACCTGTTTCGTGGAGTTTCCCGGTGCCTCCGTGAACTCATATCCGGCTCTGCCTTTACGGCCAAAACTCATTATAGAGTCAAAAGTATTGATGTTATAGACAGTGTAATAGTGAATATAGTCATAACTATTGACAAGAAGCAGGGAATCAATGCAGTATATGGCGCTCACATCCTCCATCCCAACAGGCAGCAATGTTCCCCTCAAAAACTCATCCGGAGCAGTGCTCAGATGCAATTCCGTCACGTCATATTTATAACAAGGCTCTTCCTTGCATGAGCTCGCGACGATCAATGCGATAGCCAGGCAGACAGCCGGCATCAGCTTGCAATGATTATGGATTGATAACGGGTGTCTCGTCATACATTTATTCTGATGTCACGCACGTCTCTGTCAGGTATTCGGAGCGGCCGTTGAATGGAAAGGTGAGCGGTCTGCCGGAGAGCATTACCGGTGCGGTGAGGCGGATGTCTGCGGACGATGCGCCAATCTTGAAAGCGTACTGGCCTGGCTCCACAAGCCATTGGGCGGTGCCGCCTTTCTCGCTGTAGCTGGCAAGCTGCTGTGGCGATACCTTGAACGATACGGTCTTCTGCTCGCCTGGCTGCAGGCTCACCCTTGCGAAGCCTTTCAGCTGGATGGGCTTTAGTGACTGGCCTTCCCCGGGCGATACATAGAGCTGTACAATCTCATCGCCTGTCATCTGACCTGTGTTTCTCACCTTGCACTGAATCTCTATAGGCTCCTTGCCGAGCTTCTGGACCTCGGGGGCCACTATGTCGGAATACTCGTAGGTGGTGTATGAGAGACCGTAGCCGAAGGGGTAGGCTATATTGCCGTTATCAGTGCCGCTGTTGTAGCAGTACTGCTCTGTGGTGTCGTGTAGGGGGTAGGTGGTTGACAGTTTGCCCGATGGGTTGACATTGCCAAGCAGTATGTCCGCCACGGCATTTCCACCCTCCTCGCCAGGATACCACGCCTGAATGATGGCGGCGCATCCATCGGCAATCTGGCTTACAGCCTGCGGGCGTCCACCGAAGATTACCAATACTACAGGCTTGCCTGTGGCGATAAGGTCTGCCACAAACTGCTGCTGACGGCCAGGAAGACGCACGCTGTTCCTGTCGCGTCCCTCACCGCAGAGGGCTGGGTTCTCGCCCATTGCGGCTACTATGACATCGCTGCAGGCGGCAAGCTCAACAGCCTTCTCCCAATTGGTCTCCTCGGTTGCCGGCGTAAGGCCTTGTGTGAGCAGCCTGATTCGTGGGTCGCCTCCGAAGTTCAAGGTAAGCTCACCGGGGATGCTCCAGTCGCAGCCTCTCTCGTATTTGTATGTGGCGCCTTTCAGCTTGCTGTCAAAAGCCTCGCGGAGTGATACAATGTGCGGGCTCTCCGGATCCATCTCGAAGCCACGCCAGAAGAACTGCATCGAGGGGTAGGTATAGTCACCAAGCATTGCGCAGAAGGCGTTGGCGTTCGGACCTACAAGAGCGATGTTGCCCTTGTGAGCCTCCAGAGGCAGGATACCGTTGTTCTTTAGCATTACAACGGATTGTGTGGCAAGCTGGTATGACAGCTGGCGCGACTCCTTTGAATCCATATCAAACTCCTCGTAGCCGCAGAACTGGAAATTCTTGTCAAACAGGCCAAGGTCATATTTCAGGGTGAGTGCTCTCTTTACGGCTTTCTCAAATGCCTGCCCGCTGACAAGGCCCTCCTTGAGCAGCTCCGGCAGATACTGGTAGTTCCTGTTTGACGGGAACTCAAGGTCGTTTCCTGTGTTGATGGCCTTTATGGCGGTCTCCCTCAGCCTGTCTGGCTCATCGCCTAAATAGTTGATTGAGAAGTAGTCACTTACAAATACCCCATCGTAGTCCAGACCATCGCGCAGGAGCAGGTTTATCAGTGTGTCGCTGGTTACGGCCTGCTCGCTACGGAACTGTCCGTAGCTGGTCATTACGGCCTTGCTGCCGGATTTGCGGATGCAAACCTCGTGCGGATAGAGCACCTCCTCGCAAATTTCCTTCCAGGAGAGCTCGTTGCCGCCACCGTAGCCAAGGAAATGCTTGGTGCAGGCTGCCACACCCTTGCGCAAGTCGCCTTTCTGCAGCCCTTCCACGAAGGCCGATGCGAACTCTGCGCTCAGATATGAGTCCTCGCCGTACGACTCCTCGCCACGGGCCCAGTGCGGGTTGCGGATGAGGTCGGTCATAGGCGACAGGGCCATACTTACGCCTACCGAGCGCATGGCATCTGCCGTAAGAGATGTCTTCTTGCGAGCCAGCTCTGTGTTCCACGAGCAGGCCAGTCCTATCTGCTGAGGGTATATGGTGGCGCCTTTTGCGGTGAATCCGCTGATGCACTCCTCGTGCAGTATGGCAGGAATATGGTTCGGTGTCTCTTTGGTCAGATACTCCTGAATGTCACGACATACCTGCCGCAACTGTCCGGCATCCATATCAAGGTTGCTGCTGAACTGGCACACGTGGCCTATTCCGTAGGGCATCATCTCGCGGCATTTCTCCAGCGATACCTTGCCGTCAACCATAACCTCCTGCGGCTGCAGACTGTATAGCTGGGCGGCGCGCTCCTCAACCGTCATTTTGTCGTACAGGTCGTTTACGAACGCCTCAGACTCTGGGGTACTGAATGGAAAATATGCGGAACTGTTGTTCTTGCCGTTCTCTGCGGAGTGGCCGCACGAGGCTAAAATTGCCGTTGCCATAAGGAAAATGCTCTTTATTGTCTGTGAGGGAAATCTCATCTTTTTCTTGCGCTATTGTTTCTATTACCACAAAGATATCGGTTTTAGCCTTATTTTGTGTAAATTCGCGCAATTTTATAAATGAATTCAATATGAAACCTACATTGTTTGTCCTTGCTGCCGGTATGGGCAGCCGTTACGGTGGTCTGAAACAGCTGGATACACTTGGCCCGTCGGGCGAGACCATTATGGATTATTCCGTATTTGACGCGATCCGCGCTGGATTCGGCAAGATTGTGTTCGTTATCAGAAAGGATTTTGAGGAGGATTTCCGTCGCCTTGTGCTGAGCAAGTACGAGGGACACATCCCTGTTGAGGTTGTGTTCCAGTCAATCAACGACCTGCCGGAGGGCTTCTCTTGTCCGGCTGACCGCACAAAGCCCTGGGGTACCAATCATGCGGTTCTGATGGGCAAGAGCGTGATCAACGAGCCTTTCTGCGCAATCAATGCCGATGACTTCTATGGCCGTGACTGCTTTGCCGTTATGGGCAAGTTCCTGTCTGAGCTGCCGGAGGGCGCTAAGAATACTTATGCTATGGTAGGCTTCCGTGTGGCCAACACTCTGAGCGAGAACGGAAAGGTATCGCGTGGCGTATGCGAGGTTAATGCCCAGAATCACCTGACTACCGTGGTTGAGCGTACCGAGATCATCCGCAAGGATGGCGATGTGTGCTATAGGGACGAGGAGAACTGGGTGAGGATTGAGGACAATACCCCGGTATCAATGAATGTATGGGGATTCACTCCGGATTATCTTGAGTATTCTGAGGAGTATTTCAAGGAGTGGCTCAAGGATAACATTGAGAAGCCGAAGTCGGAGTATTTCATTCCGCTTATGGTTAACAAGCTCATCACTGAGGGCACTGCTACCGTAGAGGTGCTCGACACTACATCAAAGTGGTTCGGTGTGACATACGCAGAGGACCGTCAGGGTGTGGTTGACAAGATCCGCCAGCTTGTAGATGAGGGCGTTTACCCGGAGAAACTGTTCTAACTCAAGAATTAATAGATGATTTCAGTCTCAGACCTTAAGGTTGAGTTTGCCGCGAAGCCTCTGTTCAGCGGTGTGAGCTATGTGGTGAATGACCGTGACCGTATTGCCCTTGTGGGCAAGAATGGCGCGGGCAAATCCACTATGCTCAAGATAATCGCCGGCCTGCAACAGCCCACTTCAGGTGTAGTATCCATTCCGAAGGAGACCACGATAGGCTATCTGCCGCAGGTTATGAGACTTACCGACTCACGCACCGTACGCGATGAGGTGGAGGCAGCCTTCGAGGTTATGCACCGGCTGCAGGCCGAGGTGGAGAGGCTGAACAATCAGATAGTAGAGCGCACGGATTACGATACGCCGGAGTATCAGGCACTGCTGGACCGCTTCACTCACGAGAGTGAGCGCCTGCAGATGATGGGCGCCGGCAATTATCAGGCAGAGCTGGAGCAGACATTGCTGGGCCTGGGCTTCCGCAGAACGGACTTTGACCGTCCCACCAGCGAGTTCAGCGGTGGATGGCGAATGCGTATTGAGCTTGCCAAACTGCTTCTGAGCCATCCGGATGTACTGCTTCTGGACGAGCCTACGAACCATCTTGACATTGAGAGCATACAGTGGCTGGAGGAGTTTCTGGCACAGCGCAGCCGTGCGGTTATTCTGGTGAGTCACGACCGCGCTTTCATCAACAATGTGACTAACCGTACCATTGAGATCTCGTGCGGCCGCATCTATGACTACAAGGTCAGGTACGATGAATTCGTGAGACTCCGCGCTGAGAGGCGTGAGCAGCAGATCCGTGCCTACGAGAATCAGCAGAAGGAGATAGCCGATGCCAAGGAGTTCATTGAGCGTTTCCGCTACAAGCCTACCAAGGCCGTGCAGGTGCAGAGCCGCATCAAGGCGTTGGAGAAGATTGTCCCGATTGAGATAGACGGGCTTGACAACAAGGCTATGCGCCTGAAGTTCCCGCCTGCCCAAAGGAGTGGCGACTATCCGGTGATATGCGAGGCCGTGGCGAAATCGTACGGTGAGCACGTGGTTTTCAGTGGCGTGGAATTCACCATAAAGCGCGGTGAGAAGGTGGCTTTCGTGGGCCGTAACGGTGAGGGAAAGTCAACGCTCGTAAAGTGCATTATGGGCGAGATCCCATTTGACGGCAACCTGAAGGTCGGGCACAACATTCAGATAGGCTATTATGCGCAGAATCAGGCGCAGCTGCTTGATGAGGAGCTGACGGTCTATGATACTATTGACAATGTCGCTACCGGTGACATAAGGACTAAGATTAATGATATCCTGGGTGCCTTTATGTTCGGCGGCGAGGAGAACCAGAAGAAGGTGAAGGTGTTGTCGGGTGGCGAGCGAAGCCGTCTGGCGATGATACGTCTTCTGCTATCACCTGTTAACCTGCTTATTCTGGATGAGCCTACGAACCACCTTGATATGGCGTCGAAGGATGTTCTTAAGGAGGCTGTCCAGGCTTTTAACGGTACGGTGATATTGGTTAGCCACGACCGTGAGTTCCTTGACGGGCTGGTATCAAAGGTGTATGAGTTTGGTGATGGAAAGGTGCGTGAGCACCTGGGAGGCATATATGATTTTCTGCAGAAGAGAAATCTTGACTCGCTTGCTGATATCGGCAGGATGAAGGGCGGTTCCGCACAGCCGGAGCCGACGGCTGATAAGCCAAATGCGGGCAAGGATGACTATGAGCAGAAAAAACAGCAGGAGCGTGAGCGCAGGCGACTGCAGAAACGGGTGGATGAGGCCGAGAAGCGCGTGAACAAGCTGAGTGACGAGATGAAGGAGCTTGAGGGGTGGCTCTCAACGCCTTCGGGTGCTCAGAATCAGGAGATGTTCGCGGCTTACGGCAAACTTCGCGAGGAGCTTGACAAGGCTGAGAAAGAATGGGAAGACGCAATGATGGAGCTGGAAGGGTAGGCTTGTCACACCCATAAAAGCTCTGGGGTTGCCACTATGACGCATTTGTAGAGAAAAGACTTTATTTACGAAATAATGAGAAAGATTTTGTTTTTGGCGGCTGCGGCACTGGCAGTGGCTGCCTGTACAGGAGAGAAAAAGATGAATGCAGGTATCAAGGCGGAGAATCTGGACCAGACCGCACGTCCTGGTGATGATTTCTATCAGTTCGCGAACGGTGGCTGGATAGCTGCCAATCCTATTACTGATGAGTATTCACGTTTTGGCAGTTTCGACAAACTGGCAGAGGACAACCGTCAGCAGTTGAAAGACCTGATTGACGGCATTGTAGCCGCTGACAATGAGTTTGGCACAAACGCTCAGAAGATTGCCGACATCTACAAGATGGTAATGGATACCACCCGTAGGAACAACGAGGGCATCGAGCCTTTACGTCCTTATCTGGAGCGCATAGCCGCCATCAGCGACCGCTCGCAGATTATGAGGGAGATGACAGAGCTTGACCCGTACGGAATGAGCGGCCTTTTCGATGTAGGCATCGGTGCTGATATGATGGACAGCAAAATGAACCTGGTAAGCCTTGGCCAGGGCGGCCTCTCGCTTGGTCAGAAAGAGTATTATCTTGATACAGACGAGGCTACAACCGCTATTCGCGAGGCTTTCAAGAAGCACGTAGTCCGTATGTTCACACTGTTCGGCTTTGATGAGGCTGAAGCTCAGGCCAAGATGGAGGCGGTTATGAGGATAGAGACCCGTCTGGCTGAGAAGTCACGCAGCCGTGTTGAGCTTCGCGATCCGGCATCGAACTACCACAAGATGGCATACGCTGACCTGAAGAAGGATTTCAGCGGCATCAATTGGGACGAGTTCTTCGGAATACTTGGCCTTGCCGATATGGACTTTGTCGATGTTGGTCAGCCTGAGCCTATTCACGAGGTTGAGGCAATTCTGGCAGACCAGCCTCTGGAGGACCTTAAGGCCCTGATGGAGTGGCAGATGATTGACGCCAACGCATCGGCTCTGACTCAGGAGATAGATGCCGCCAACTTTGATTTCTATGGCAAGGTGATAAGTGGTCAGCAGGAGCAGAAGCCAATGTGGAAGCGCGCCACCAGTACCGTAAGCGGCTGGATGGGCGAGGCTATCGGTCAGCTTTATGCGGAGAAGTACTTCCCTGCGGCAGCCAAGGAGCGTATGGAGAATCTGGTCAAGAACCTGCAGACAGCACTTGGCCAGCGTATTGATGACCAGGAGTGGATGAGCGCGGAGACAAAGGCCAAGGCTCACGAGAAACTGGACGCTTTCTATGTCAAGATTGGCTATCCGGACAAATGGCAGGACTATTCAAAACTGGTTATCGACCCGTCAAAGACATTCTTTGAGAACTCAGTTGAGGCTCAGAAGTTCTTCTGGGCAGATGCCGTAGAGAAGAAATACAAGAAGCCTGTGGATAATACCGAGTGGCATATGACTCCACAGACTGTAAACGCATATTACAACCCGACCACAAACGAGATTTGCTTCCCGGCAGGTATCCTGCAGTATCCGTTCTTCGATATGAACGCTGACGATGCCTTCAACTACGGTGCCATCGGTGTGGTGATTGGCCACGAGATGACTCACGGATTCGATGACCAGGGACGTCAGTTCGATAAGGAGGGCAATTTCGCAGACTGGTGGACTCCGGAGGATGCTGAGATGTTCAAGCAGAGAGTTCAGGTCATCATTGACCACTTTGACGGTATCGAGGTCCTTCCCGGCCTGAACGCCAACGGTACACTCACACAGGGTGAGAACATAGCAGACCACGGTGGTCTGATGGTTGCGTATCAGGCATTCAAGAATGCCACAAAGGATCAGCCGCAGGAGGACAAGCTCGGTTTCACACCAGATCAGCGCTTCTTCCTGGCATACGCGGCCGTATGGGCTGGCCAGATTCGTGACGAGGAGATCCGCAACCGCACAAAGAGCGATCCTCATTCACTTGGCAAGTGGCGCGTTGACGGTACTCTGCCGCATATTGATGCCTGGTACGAGGCTTTCAACATCCAGCCGGGCGACGCCTTGTATCTGGAGCCTGAGAAGAGGGCTAAGATTTGGTAATTGGCTGTTGGCTGTTGGCGGCCGTGCGGAATGTAACGGTATGTGAGAATTTATGATGGAGGTCAGAAAGGTTGAGCTGTTGGCTCCTGCCCGTAATCTGGAATGCGGGCTGGAGGCTATAAGGCACGGTGCCGATGCGGTTTACATCGGTGCCGCCCGTTTTGGTGCCCGGGCCGCTGCGGGAAACAGCATTGAGGATATAGCTGAGCTGGCAAACTTTGCCCATCTGTACGATGCCCGGGTGTATGTCACAGTCAATACTATCCTTAAGGATTCCGAGCTTGCCGATACTGAGGCTCTGATATGGGAGCTTTATAAGGCCGGCGTCGATGCCATCCTTGTTCAGGATACTGCTATCCTCAGAATGAGCCTTCCGCCTATTGCATTGCACGCCAGCACTCAGATGGATGTGCGCTCCATTGAGAAGGTGCGTTTCCTTGCCGGTTGCGGATTCTCGCGTGTCGTGTTGGCTCGTGAGCTCTCTCTCGATGAGATTCGTGCCATTCACAATGCCTGTCCGGATGTTGAGCTGGAGTGCTTTGTCCACGGTGCCCTGTGCGTGAGCTACAGCGGTCAGTGCTATGCGTCGGAATGCTGCTTCGGACGGAGCGCTAACCGGGGAGAGTGCGCTCAGTTCTGCCGTCTGCCTTTCAATCTTACAGATGCGGAAGGGCGGACGATAGTCCGGGGCAAGCATCTTCTCTCGTTGAAGGATATGTGCCGCATAGACAGTCTGGAGGAACTGCTTGATGCCGGTGTGGTGTCGTTCAAGATAGAGGGACGGCTGAAAGAGACATCATACGTAAAGAACGTGACCGCGGCATACAGCCAGAGACTTAATGCTATTCTTGAGAGACGTGCTGAATATATGCGCTCTTCTGACGGCAATGTCAGATATACATTCATCCCAGACCCTGCAAAGAGCTTTAACCGCGGTTTCACCGATTATTTCCTGCACGGACGTAAGAATGACATATGGTCTTTTGACTCTCCAAAGTCAATTGGCGCTTATGTGGGACTTGCCGGACGCAGTGGTCCCGGCTGGCTTATGATAAAGGGGCCTGCCAGATTCCATAATGGCGATGGCCTGTGCTTCTTTGATAAGAATGGCGCCTTGCACGGATTCCGTGTAAATAAGGTGGAGGGAGGCCGTTTATTCCTTTTTGAGAATGCCCAGGATACCTCAGTGCATATTCCGGAGAACACACCATTGTTCCGGAATTTTGATTATGAGTTCGACAAGACTCTCTCAAAAGAGTCTGCTGAGCGTCATATTCCAGTTGAGATCTCATTCAAGGACTGCGAGGGAGGCTTCTGTGTGTCGGTGTGTGACGCTGATGGCAATTCAGTATCGGTTACGTCTGATTTCGGTCATCAGCTGGCCCGCAGTCCGCAGGATGCGAATATCAAGACTCAATTGTCTAAGCTTGGCGGAACTGTCTTTGAGGCTGCGCGTGTCAGCGTTGATATGAGCGATGACTGGTTCGTGCCATCGTCATTGCTCTCAGATATGCGTCGCAAGGCTGTTGATGCCTTGTTGGTGAGACGCGCTGAAAACCGCCTGCATCTGGAACGCAAGGCGGCATCGGCCGATGCCGGATATCCTGTCAGGAATCTTACATACCTGGGCAATGTGATGAATGTTGAGGCTCGCCGTTTTTACCACGACCACGGTGTGGAGAGTGTTGCCGACGCATACGAGAGACGTCACGTGGATGGCGCGGAGATAATGTTCTGCCGTCACTGCCTGCGTTATGCTATGGGATGGTGCCCTAAAAACGGCGGCGGGCCATCAGCATACACAGAACCGTATTATCTGAGTACGTCGGATGGCCGCCGTTTTGCGTTGCGTTTTGATTGCGCCCGTTGCCAGATGATTGTGTCATCTGTACTCTGACGCTTTCTTCTTATACCAGTCGCGCATAATGTAAAATGCCGACTTACGTATTCCTTTATCTGAGATCAGACCTTTTCTGTTGAATCCGTCCTGCATATCGGTAAGTACCCTGCGAGGTGAGCGGAAATCGGTAAGTATCCACGGAGTGCATCCGGACAGCCCCTCCATATTCTCCAGCATAGTAACTGAGTGACGATACAAGTCCTCTTGGAACTCCTCTGTGAAACGCTGGTTTGAAGGACCGTGATAGCCCTGCAGGGCACCTCCGCCAAACTCGCTGATGAATACCGGCTTGTCCTGAGTGAACTCCCAACGTACCCTGTCGCATTTCTCCGGCAGGCCGTCGTACCAGCCTACATACTGGTTGAAACTCAGCACGTCAAGATATTCCGCGAGGGGGTCGTCAAGTGTCATAATGCCTCCGGGCAGCTCTTTTTTCTCCATAGCGGCGGCAAGCAGACGGGTGGGGTCGAGTGAGCGTGCCTTGGCTATGAGCCGTTTCAGGAATTCCGTACGTGGAGCCGATATCGGAGTCTCATTGGCAATGGACCAGATAATGATGTTGGTGCGGTTTTTGTCGCGGCATATCATTGTCTCAAGCTGTTCCTCTGCGGTCTGGTATGTATCGTCGTTCTGCCATTGGATGGTCCAGTAGCAGGGAATCTCGCTCCACACCAGCAGGCCCATGCGCTCAGCCTGACGAACCATATTCTCGTTGTGCTGATAGTGGGCCAGACGCACGAAGTTGCAGTTCATCTCCTTGGCCCAGCCAAGCAGCACCGATGCGTCTTCCGGACTCCAGGCGCGTCCTGAGCGGAAAGGCGCCTCCTCGTGAATGCTTATTCCACGGCAGAACAGCTCCTTGCCGTTCAGATAGAGCTTCTTGCCTCGCGCCTCAATCGTGCGGAAACCAATCTCATCCTCAACGTGGTCTGCGGCTGTACTCAAAGATACCTGATAAAGCTTCGGATTCTCCGGACACCACAGTTGCGGCTTCGCCTTAAGCGAGAATGTGCCATATCCATCGGCATTGGTCTCAACCTGCACGCTTGCCTTGAGCTCTGGAATCTGAAGCGTTACACTCTGGCTGCCACCTCCGTCCAGCCGCACCCAGCCTGCTATCTGACTCTCCTTGCCTTTTTCCAACTGGACAAAGTAATCGCGAATGAAGACCTTCGGCACGGTGACAATATTCACGGAGCGGGTAATGCCGCCGTAGTTGTACCAGTCCGTGTTCACAGTAGGAACGGCGTCAATGCGCCTGCGGTTGTCAACCTTCAGGATAAGCGTGTTCTCACCGCTCCTCACATAATCCGTTATCTCGAAGTTAAACGGAGAGAAGCCTCCCTCGTGAACCCCCAGCTTGCGTCCGTTCAGATAGACAACGCACTCGTAGTTCACCGCATCGAAGTGTACGAACGCGCGCTCATCATCCTTCGGCTCATAGTTGAACAGGCGGCGATACCAGATGTTACCCTCGTAGTTGAGCAGCTTGTCATCCTGCGTGTTCCAGTCTCCGGGCACGTGCAGGGTGGGGGCGTCGTCGAAACTGTATTCCACAAGGTCTTCGGGACGTGTTGCCTTCTGGTCGCGGAACCATCCGTTGCGGTCCTCGTCCATACGGTAGTTGTAGAATCCCAGTTCGTAGATGTCAATAAGGTACTTCCAATGGCCGTCCAGCATCTGGGTGTGGCGTCCCGGAATGTTCTGAATGAGCGGACTGACGTTACTGCTGTTCGATGCTAAAGCGCCAAACGCGCAGACTGTGGCGGCAAATACCGCAATGATACGTTTCCTCATAACTATTATTTTGTTGCCACTTCACTGGCAATCCGGACTTATGGAATGTTCTTCTTGTCGGTGGTCCAGCCCTCGCGTAGGCTCAGACCGCAAGGCTCGCCGGTGAAGAATGCGCCGGCCTCGGTATCGCCCTTCAGCTGCCATTTCAGCCAGGCTGTGGCTACTACGGCGAACTCGCCTCCGTGCGGGCGGGCGTATGTGCCGCCGTGGCCTACAGGGTAGTTGGCCGCGAATGCCGGAACGTGGTTGATGTTGGCGAAGTCATCCATACCGTTCTCGTATGCTATGTCGGTAGGGCCGCCAAGGATGTAGATGATAGGGGTGTGGATGTCTTTCAGACTCTCCTTCTCCGGCATCGGCATTCCCGGAACAGCGCTTCTGGCGTTTTCGGGCTTGAACAGGCCGCTGTTGCATATCATTATAGTCTTGAGACGCTCGTCCTTACAGATGTCGAGTGTCTGAAGGCCTCCGCAAGACATGCCTGCGGCTGCTATGTTGCTCAGGTCAAGCTTGCCATAATACTGGCTGGTCTTGTCTGCATTCTGGGCGATGGCCCAGTCCATAGCGTCTTTCAGCTGGCTTGACTCGGAGCGGCCTCCGCCACGCTGTCCCTCCTCGGGCATCGGGCCGATGGCTACTACCAGGAAACCGTTCGATGCAATCTCGTTCAGGAAGTTGACGTGCTCCCAAGGTGAGTTGGCGCAGGCTCCGTTACCCCATACCAATACCGGCAGTGGGTTCTTCTTGTTGAATACACTCAAGTCCTGAGGCCTGAAGATGGTGTGTGTGGCTAAAGTGGAGTCGGTAGCCATAATGGCTTTACAGGCTCCGGTTCCGCCATCTTCCACAATTCTGCTCTTAATCTCGTTGATCTGTACCTTTGGGGCGCAACTGCAAAGCAAGGCTGTAAGAACCATTGCCTTTAGAATGCTTTTTCTCATAAACCAGTATCTTTTAATTGTTTGTATTGATGACTACTTGAATGGCTTGCCAGAAACCTGTGCAAGTTAAATATTTATTTTCAAATGCTCTCTCTGTTTTGGCCAACATTCCTTATATTTGCCTTGTATATGATGACATTTCAGATGAAAGTAAACTATCATACGCATTCGCGCTATTGCGACGGCAAGGGTGAGCTTCGTGAGTATGTGGAGTACGCCATAGCGCACGGCTTCACGCATCTGGGCTTCTCCGGTCACGCGCCTGTACCTTTCCAGAACAATTTCGCCATTGATCATAGCGAGTATGGGAATTATTGTAATGAGGCTCGCGCGTTGAGGGAAGAGTATTCAGACCGCATTAAGATACATCTTGGACTTGAGATAGACTATATACCGGGAGTGCTGGATGATTTCAGCAGCCTTATCAGCGAGGGCGGTCTTGAGTATTGTATCGGCAGCGTTCATCTGGTGAACGACAGAAGCGTGAATCCCGATGATCTCTGGTTCATTGACGGCTCGCATCAGGAGGTCTATGACGACGGCATCCGGCGTATATTCAATGGTGATGCCCGCAAGGCCGTTACGGCATTCTTTCATCAGAACAATGAGATGATAGAGCGTGTCCGCCCCACAATCATCGGTCATTTTGACAAGGTGGTGATGCACAACAAAGACCGCTATTTCACATACGATGAGCCTTGGTTCCAGAGCCTTGTCAATGAGACCGTGGATTTAATCAGACAGTATGGAATAATCTGCGAGATAAATACCCGTGGCCTGTATAAGGGCCGGCATACGGATTTCTATCCTGCATCATCGACCATAAAGCATCTGTGTGAGCTGAATATCCCGGTGCTTGTAGGCTCAGACGCGCACGCGCCGGCTGACCTTGACAGGTTTGAGGGCGCGTACCAGTTGCTTCATGAGCTTGGCTGCAGGAATATCGTTTACGAGTTATGATATGGCTTCATCCTTGGATTTCGTGCAGTATGTCTGCGACCAGATAGAGGGAACAGGAATCGTGAGGGCAAAGAAGATGTTCGGCGACTGGCTGGTGTATGTAGATGAGAAGCCGCTGATACTTGTGTGCGACAACATCTGCTATATAAAGAAACTGCCTGAGCTTGAGACATTGATGTCCGATGCAGAGTGTGGCTATCCGTACGATGGAGCGCGGGAGCACTATATCCTGGACATTGATCACGCCGGTGAGGTGCGGAAAGTGGTGAGAATAGCATTGGATGTCATTCCCTTGCCGCAAAGGAAGCCAAGAAAAAAGAATACCCATATAGATTGATTGCCTCGCAGGGAACCCTTTTGCCCTGACTTGAAAAAAAACAAGAATTCGTTTGCAGGAATGAATTTCATATTTAACTTTGCGGCACAAAGTACTTTTTAATTATGATGACTAACGGAAACAACGAGGACAAAGTTGCGGAGATAGGCAGGACCTTGGAGGATGTCAGGAAGATAATGAGCCTGTCAACGCATTCACACATCAGTGGTTACATTCCATTGCTATGTGGCGTGTCTGCATTGCTGGGGAGTCTGGCGGCACATCGCTATCCCGAGCATATGCTGCTTGAGGCGTTAATCGTGCTTGTGGCGGCAATAGCTGTATTGTTCATTTTTACACTGATAGAGGCAAGAAAGAACGGCGTACCGCTAGCTTTCAGCAAGCGGAACCGCAGGATGTTCATCGGCCTGGCATTACCTATGTCTGTCGGCGGCATACTCTGTATAGCTATGCTGATGGCCGGCGTATATGACTGGCTGGTGCCGGTGATGCTTCTCTGCACGGGTCTTGGCGCTGTCAACCTCTCACAGAATACTGACAGAACGATAATGTGGGCCGGCATCGGCTTTATCCTTACAGGAGTAGCCGCCTGTTTTCTCAGACAGTACGCAATGTTTATATGGACATTGGGCTTTGGCTGGCTGGATTTACTGTATGGTATCATCCTATTATTGAAGAACAGGGATGGCGGGAAAAAGTGATGCCCAGAATCCGCTTGACGGGTACGACAGACTCTTTGAGAGCCGTGCGCGTCTGGAGATAATGTCTGTCCTGGCCGTGAACGAGGAGTACGAGTACACTGGCCTGAAGACATTGCTCGGGCTTACAGACGGTAATCTGACATCGCACTTGCGCTCATTGGAGAATGCCGGTTATGTGGAGTTCCAGAAACGCTTTATGGGCCGCAAGCCAAATACCGTATATATGGCTACGGCTCTGGGGCGGGAGGCTTTCAAACGTCATCTGTCAGCGCTTGAGGCTCTCTGCCATTCATTGACACTCAAATAGCCTAACTTAAATAACTGAGAAGATGAAGTCTGGTATAATAAGCAAATACCTCAGTCTGGAGAAACTGGGAAATGACCTTCGTGAAATAGTTGTACGCTTCCCTGTGGAGCTGGTGCTGTGCGTGGCTTTCACTGTAATCGGCCTGATATTCGGCAATAATGGCGAGAGTGAGCTGTTTGCCAAGATGGAGTTCTTCCCGATATGCGGTCTGGTCTGCCTTGCCGTAAACTTCCTTACATCCGGCCAGAGACGCTGGCCATATTATTTGTCGATAGTGGTGGCAATTCCGGTGCTGGCATTGAATATGGCTGATTATACCGATAGTTTTGGCTACGGCTTCGGGCTGCTGCTCAGTTTCCTGCTGCTGTTCCTGTGCCGCAGGAATGCCAAAGAGAACGCGCCTTTCAGCGCCAACTTCGTAACCGTAATCAGCGACTTCGTCATTGCCGGCATTTTTGTGGGTATTCTGCTGGCCGTGATTTATGCCGTACTCGGCTCGCTGACCTATCTGTTTGATATTGACGACAAGATTCTGAGCTACGGTTTCCAGTGGCCGCTCTTCCTGTTTGGCCCGCTCTTCTTCTGCCTCAGGTGCGACAGTCACGGCCAGCAGGGATTCAATACAACCGTACCGCCGTTCATCAGATTTATCTCCAAGTATATAGTATCTCCTGCGATAATCATCTATACCGTCATCCTTTATGCCTATGTGGCGCGCGCTGTTATTACAATGTCGCTCCCGCTTGGCGGCGTGGCAGCAATGGTGATGGCATACTTTCTGGTAGCGGTAGGCGGCAAGATGCTGGACGAGGCGGCCGGAATTCCCACATACGGCTGGTTCTACAAGCATCTGCACTGGATAGTGATACCTATTCTGGCGCTGTTCTGGTGGGGCCTGACCTACCGCATCCGTACATACGCCCTTACTGACTCGCGCGTCTATCTGATTGGAGCTGGTGTGGTGATGACCGTTGTATCTGTAATGATGGCCGTCCGCACTCTGAACCGTTACCGCCTGTTCGCATTGCTGGCAGCTTGCGTGATAATCATATTGACATATATTCCTGGAATATCAGCCAAGAGTATCGGCATTGCCAGTCAGAAGGCCCGTATGGAGCGGATAGCAGACTCGCTTGGACTGCGCGACGCGGCAACCGGCAAGCTGCGTGAGTCCATACATCTTGCAGATTACGATAAGGACCAGCTGCACGAGCTGGCCGAGGCATATAATTACCTTTCGCGCGAGATGGGCAAGGAGAGGCTGGAGGCTATGGCTGGCAGTCTGGACTATAACGACATCCTGTATCACGACAACGAATGGTCCGATTTCTTCCGCCCATACGATATTCAGCCTCCTTTGGATAAATATCCATACTTACTTGGCAATTTGTATGGCAGGGGAGGGAAAGGCAGGTATTCGGTTGAGGACAACCGCCTGATGGTGTATCGTAGTGACAAACTGATTCTGGACTCACCGATAGATACTGTGGAGCTGGAACGCGCATACAATACATCTGCAGGGCCATCTGACAACGTCTTTGTTATGAGCAATGACTCTATTCTCCTGGTAATTGACGCATACACCCGCACGGCCAACAGCGAGTGGACAGTGTCGTACGGCTATGAATGCTGGCTGTTCGGCTCGAGACCGCTTGAGCAGTAAGCATCGTGAAGTGAAGTAGCAAATTGTCTAACTATAAGATATATGATTATGCAAAGAACTAAATTGGAGAGATTCATTATGCTGCTCGCATACGCGGCACTGATTTTCGGTACACTTGTCACTATCCTTGTAAGCAAGTGCACCCTTGAGTCTGGCTTGGATATGTGCGTGCCACGGGCGATAGCCGAGTTCGTCTGCGGAGTTGCCGCATCGGTAGTGATATGGGCGGTATTGGCTCAGATTGTCAAAATCTCAGACCGTCTGCGGAACATAGAGAGTAAACTGGACAATACCCCTCACTCATAAGAACCTGTTTTGAGATGTCTCGTGCAAAAGGAAACAGAGAATGGGAAATACCTTCAAGACTCAAATACTCCCTATAACTTTATTGATTTATTGAAATACCGCTTATCTTTGGAAGTGATAGTATTCCGACGGACTCACGTTAATAATTGATAATTATGAATAGAATAACAAACGCAGGCGGAAAGCAGGCAGTGACCCCGGTGGTTATGCTGATTGTTTGCATAATTGCTATGGCTTCCTGCAAAAGCGCATTGGTAACATCAAAGCCTGAGATACAGCAGGCTTCCGTAAGCAACGGCTATCCCGCGTTTGAGGACGGCAAGGTGTGGCTCAACCAGGACGGCACAGCCCGGGTACGGACATTCGATGGGGTAGAGGTCACTATGAAATCGGACAAGGTGGCATCGTATCTGGCAAAGTACAAGGGCTACAATACCACACGTATGTCAATCAGACCCACCTATCCCATTGACGGGCTGGCCGATGTTCAGCGGTATGCGGAGCAGCTGTACGCCAAGGGTATCAAGGTAAGTGTGGCAGGCAATGATGAGATGCTTGAGAACATGACTATGCCTGAGTATCGTCGTGCGCGCATCTATGACTGTGGGAACGGAGAGTACCGCTTTGAGCTGGACTGCAACTCACAGTTTGACTATCAGAAGAAATATCCCAACCTGACCATCACCGGCAGCGTTGAGCTTATGGAGAAATGGATCTCGATGTTTGACGGTCACGGAGTGGCAATATATCCGGAGTCGATGCCATACGCTGATGCCGCCCGAATGGCCGAGGCTGCCTGGAAGAGCGGCAAGGGACAGGTGTCTCTTATTGACAGGAAAAAGGTTGTCATCACAGTGATACCGGCTGAAAGCAAGCTGGAGGATGAGTACCCCGGCTGTACTGCCGCCGAGGTGGCTGAGCGCCTGAACGCTAAGGTCACGACAGACTATTACGCAAAAGGCACACGCCTGCAAGAGCCGCGAAACGACTATAATGCAGAGTCCAGGTTCTTTCACGTATCTGATGTGATAAGGACTCCCGATGAGACCATATTGACATACTCGGCCTGGCAAGGTCCGGACCTGTGGCTTACCGCAATATGCGACAACGAGCTGTATGCCGACGGCAAGTTGTACAAGTCAACCCGTCACGAGGGTCTGAACGGTTTTGAGGACGCATATTTCTGGAGTCCGGATGACGGCACATACATTATGAACGAGCATTTTCCGCCACTGCCTGATGATGTTGAGACGGTGGATTTGCGTGATGCCGAATCACACTCGCTCATTATTAAGAATCTGCAGGTATCTCCGAATGCCAAGGCTGAGAGGAATTACACCTCAAGGCCATTCTATGGCGTGCAGCAGATACTGAGACAGAGCCAGCCTCATCCTGACCAGCCTGATGTGATATCAGTACAGAAGGGCGATTTCTCCGACAAGGAGACTGTGATTTATATGCAGATGGCCATATTGGAGCCTCGTACATTCTTAGGGTATGTGGGCAGCGATTTCAAGCTCACACTGGCCGATGGGCAGACGCTTAATGCTGTAAGAGTGGATGGCGTGCCGACGGACGAGGACTTTGACCGCCACGGCGACCACGTGACCACACCATTCCAGCTTGTTTTCCCGCCTATCTCCGTTGAGGATTGGACCAAGGGTGAGCATCATCTTACTGGTGTTGTCTGTCACGAGGATGTGGATTTTGCCATTAACGGCCAGAGCAGTGCCATCCTGACATCTACAGCCCCTGCGGTTGAGTTCCCGGAGAAGACATTCACGATATGCAGTGTCAGCATTGCCTTGAAAACAATTTCGCAAATGCCGAAGCCTACTCGCATCGCCTCCATAACATTTGACGGTAAGGACAAGATGATTGTCAAAGGCGATGAGTCGGGTATTCTTGGTGACGGAGAGTTCACAATATCCGACAGGAAAATAATCTCCGGCAATCAGGGGCAGATCACGATAACCGGTAACGGAAAGGAATTCGTTATGAAGACTTCCCACATATCGGCATTAGGCATTGACCTTTATGAAATGGAGAGTCTGAGCACGGACGGTCAGCCCGGTTTCAGCATCTCAATGATTGATCAGACCAAGGTTAAGGACCAATATGTGGTTGGCGGCGACTGAATTAACCGCCATCTTTGTGCGGCGGAAAAATTAGCTATATTTGCATCTGTAAGCCCAGATTATTCAGTATGTTCAAGACGATATTAATAGTAGGTGCCGGCAGTTTCGTTGGCGGAGTGTCCAGATATCTGGTATCCTCGCTGATGAGGGGAGGGGCCGCGGGCTTTCCCTGGGGAACCCTGACGGTCAATCTGCTGGGGTGTTTCCTGATAGGGCTTATAGGTGGCCTTTTGTTGAGGGCAACGGAGCCTTCCGGTGGTTGGAGCTTTCTGCTGATAACCGGTTTCTGCGGCAGCTTTACAACATTCTCAACCTTCTCAAGGGAGAGTCTGGCCATGCTACAGTGTCATAACATAGCAGGTTTCTCGGCTTACATTGCCGTCAGCATCATTGCCGGTATCGCACTGACTGCATTCGGGTACTGGCTTGCCAGGTAAGGTCAACTTGAGTCATATTTTTGAGTCGACTCAAACGATGGTTTGGGCCGGCTCAATTTTTTTTATAGCGTTTTTTTAGGCTCACCCGAAAATCAGTGGTGGTAAGCGTAGATATTAGCTAGTCTGAAAAGGATGCCTATAGTTACGCTCGTTTCGTTTCATTATTTGAAACGAAATAAATATAGTTAGAGAAATTTCGTTTCATTATTTGAAATGAAATGAGCGAGGCTTCGGCAAGTAATGGCTTAAGCTTGATTACCCCCATATTTTTTCGGGTGAGCGTTTTTTTAGTTTAAAGAACGTCGTACAGATGGTCCCATACGCCCTCAAGCTCATCCTCAAGACGGCCCTCGTCGGCGGTCACGGCTATTACGGCGTTTTTCTCCGGGAACACCATTATATACTGACCGCGGGCGCCGTCAGCACGGTAGCCTCCGGGGGTGTTGCGCCAGATCTGATACCCATAGCCCTGCATCCACGGATTGTTCTCTGTGGTCATATTGTTCCCGGCACAAGCCTCGGCGGTCCAGCCTGCCGGACGGCTGTCAACCTGCCTCCTCGAAGCCTCGGCTATCCATTCCGCAGGAATAAGCTGCTGCTGCTGCCACATGCCGTTTTGCAGTAACAGCTGGCCCATCTTGGCAAGATCCTCGGTCTTGAGGTAAAGGCCCCAGCCTCCGCAATTGATACCCTGCGGGCTTTCCTCCCACTTTGGATAGTCAATGCCTAAGGGATCGAACAGACGTGGCTTCAGGTAGTCAACCACTTTCTGCCCGGTTACTTTCTGTACTATGGCAGAGACCATATATGTGCCCATACTGTTGTACCAGAAGTATGTGCCGGGAGTATGCTCTACAGGCCAGGCAAGGAATGAGGATACCCAGTCCGTTTTCCTGCCGCCACGCTTCGGCTCCACGGAGTGGCCACAATTCATTGTAAGCAAGTCTCGCACCGTCATTGCGGCAAGATTATCGCTCACGGTATCAGGCAAGTTGTCCGGGAAGAACGATATAACCTTGTCATCAAGGCTTAGAAGTCCTTCTTTAATAGCCATTCCAGCCGCCATTGACGTGAATGTCTTGCTCACGGAATGAAGCACATGCGGCTTGTCAGGCGAGCCTCCGTTCATCCAGTGCTCAATCACAACCTTGCCATCTTTCAGTATCATTATACTCTGAACTTTCTGCTTATCCTGCTCCACGAAAGCAAGATAATCCTGAAAAGCGCTCTCCAGCCCGGCAGTAGCCTTGCCACGAGGCAGTCCGCCGTCATAGCTGCCGGAACATCCACTTATAAGCAGTCCTGCTGTCATTGCCAACCCTAACAATCCAAGTCTTCTCATATTACACATATTGTCTATTTAACCATTTGACTATTATAGTTGAAGCGTACGCCCTCGTAGGTGATGCGGCGGTTAAGTCCCATACCCGATGAGGTTATCTCTCCCTCCCTACGGCCGGCAAGCACATCGCTTGCCAGTACCCACAAGTCATAGACACGCTTTGATGTCTCGGCATTTGTGCCGTCAAAGTGGCCGGGAAGCATGTAGTATATCTGTTGGTCGCACATCATTCTGAGTGTCTCCTCTGCTGTCTTGATGAAGGTTGACAACTCGCAGGTCATAAGAAGATTGGTGCTGCCGAACGCGTCGCCGCTTATTGCGAGATGGTTCTCACGGTCTATGAGCAACACGGAGTCGCGTGTGTGGCCAGGGGCATGGAACACCTCAAGCGTCCTGCCGCCAAGGTCAAACATCTGATGATTGCTCATATAACTGACCTTGCCGTCGTAGCCTTTTGGCGGGTTGATGCCATCGGCCTTTGTCATCCATATCTCCTTGAACCACTTTACTGAGCCTGCGTGGTCACCGTGCGTATGAGTCAGAACTACCGTTACCGGTTTACTGGTGATTCCTGCCACAATCTCATCAAGATGGTCCATACGGGTGCCGGTATCAATCAGCAGAGCCTTCTCCTGGCCCTCCACGATATATACTGACTCATTATATGTACGGTGACCGTTTCCCACCCAGAGATGGTCGTTGATTTGATGAAACACTACATCTGGTCCCTCATAGACCAACTTGTAGTCCATCTTCAGAGTTGAGGCATTCGGGTCGTCTGACGGCTTGGAATCCTGCGGGAAGGATTCAGGCCCAATAGCCTCTCTTGCAAATGACGGAATCGTGCCTAGAACCGCAGCTCCCGCGACTGCAGCGCCCATCCGCTTGATGGCGCTTCTTCGTGTAATCCCATTCTCCATATCCGGTTACTAATTCTCTTTTAATGCTGCTAAAATTAGGCATATTTCATTATATTTACACCACTAAAACACGAAAATATGGAGAGAATAAATCTGGAGGAGTATCAGTATGCGGGTGAGGGTGCCAACGGAATGAGTTATGTGTCGCGCACCAATCCCGGCGAGATGCTGAAAATATATAACACCACATTTCCGGTAGAGAAGATATCGGTGGAACTGGAGTCAGCGCGGAAACTGTATAGGCTTGGCGTGCCTACTCCTGAGCCTGGAGAGCTCGTGACCGACGGCGAGCGCATCGGCATAAGGTTCCAGCGCATAGCCGGAAAAAGAAGCTACTCGCGGATGTTTGCCGATGAGCCGGAGCGTACCGATGAGCTGGCGCGCGAGATGGCCGGATATTGCAAATATCTCCATAGCATACCTGCGCCGGAAGGAATGTTTACAAGCGCCAGGGAGCAGTATCTGCAGATGCTGAAGGCAGACCGCACAATGACCGGTGAGGAGCATCGCAAGATGGAGTACTTCATACAGAATATGCCTGAGACGCGCACATTGCTTCAGGGCGATATGCATTTCGGCAATATAATCAGCACTCTGCCCAAAGGCGCGCCGCTCACAGAGCCGCACAACGTGTATTTCATTGATTTGGAGAGCGTGGCCTACGGCCATCCGTTCTGCGACCTTGGAATGATGATGTGCATCTGTCTGCTGAGCGACGAGGAGTTCCGCGTACACGACTTTCACGTGGACGGCAGGCAGACACGCCTTATCTGGGAGAGTTTCATTGATGAGTACTTCTTTGCGGAAGACCGTCTGGCAGACAAGCTAATAGGCCCCGGGCAGACCCCCGAGTCGGTTGAGAAAGCCATCGTTCCGTTTGCCTGCGTCAAGTTCCTGCTTGTAGGAAGCAACCTGAACGGCATAATACCGCCGCACTACTACGACTTTCTGCGCAAGAACCTGCTTGGCGTGATGCCATCCGTTGGTTAAGCATTCCGGTGCGTGGTTCCCCCAGTCTCGCTGATTTCCCAGGCTCTTGGCAGAAAAGCAATGATGTCCGTAGCTGTCATTGCAATCTGAGTGAGCGCGCCGGCAGCCAGATTGCCTGCGTGTCCGTGTATGAATACACCAAGGCGGGCGGCGTCATATAGGGCGTAACCTTGTGCGGCAAGTGCCAGCAAAATGCCGGTCAGCACATCGCCGCTGCCTCCGGTTGCCATACCGGGATTACCTGTGGTATTGATTGATATATTACCCTGAGGCGTTGCCACAACAGTGTCGTGTCCTTTCAGGACAACAATGCAACCGTGTCTTTGCGCGAACTCTGAGGCAAGCTCCGGACGGCGGCGTGTGTCGTAAGAGAGCCCGTCGCACCTGAGCAGTCGGCTGAACTCGCCAGGGTGGGGAGTGATTATTGTATTCCCGGCCAGCAGATCAGGCCTTCCTGCCGATGCTATAATGTTCAGGGCATCCGCGTCAATGACAAAAGGAGTGTAGGACTTTTGTTGGAGCAGACTCATTATTGCTGAGCCGGTAGCCTCCTGAGTTCCCATACCAGGGCCTGCGGCAATGGCAGAGTAGTGGGAGAGGTCTTCCGGTATGCTCCTGCAGAAATCACTGCCGTTTGTACGCACCATAGCCTCGGGCACGGCGGTCTGCAGTATTGTCCTGTTGCATTCAGGGGTGGATATTGTGAGCAGTCCGATACCGCTTCTCAGACAGGCTCTTGCCGCCATCAGTGCGGCTCCTGCCATACCGTTGCTTCCGGCAATAAGCAGTCCGTGGCCGTATGTGCCTTTGTGGCTGTCGGCGGTGCGAGGCGTTATCAGCGCCCTGGCGTTTTCTGCGGTGAACAGTTCCATCAGCTGGCGTATAGGGTTATGCGATACTCTCCAGATACTGTGCCGCCGACTCCGCGCATCTCTCTCCGTCAATAGCCGACGATACAATGCCGCCTGCGTATCCTGCGCCCTCACCACAGGGGAAGAGGCCCTTCAGGGTGGTGTGCTGCAGTGTCTCCGCATCGCGTACAATGCGTACGGGCGATGATGTGCGTGTCTCAACCGCAATCATTGTGGCTTGCGATGACAGAAAGCCCCGGCAGCTCTTGCCGAACTGAATGAATCCCTGACGCAGGCGCTCTGTGACTGCCTTCGGCATCCAGAAGTGGAGTGGGGATGATACCAGCCCCGGCGCATACGAGCTTTCAGGCAGGTCGAAGCTGAGCTTGCTGCTCACGAAATCGGTCATACGCTGTGCCGGTGCGGTCTGGCGCATATTGCCTGCCTGCCAGCACTCTCTTTCCAGCTCCTCCTGAAAGCGCATCATAACGAGCGGGTCGCGAAGCTCATCGTCGCTTTTGGCTATGTCCTCAACGTGCGTCTCAACAACCATACCGGAGTTGCTCCATCGTGAGTTGCGGCCTGATGGTGACATACCGTTCACTACAATCTGCTGCGGGCCTGATGCCGCAGGAACCACAAAGCCGCCCGGGCACATGCAGAAACTATATACTCCACGTCCGTCAACCTGTGTGACGAAACTGTACTCTGCGGCAGGCAGATACTTGCCCCGGCCATAGCGGTTGTGGTACTGTATGCAGTCAATCAGCTCGGACGGATGCTCCAGACGGCATCCTACAGCCAGGGCCTTGGCCTCGATGGCATAGCCGTTGTCTGCGAAGTTGCGATATACATCGCGTGCGGAGTGGCCTGTGGCAAGTATCACCGGTCCGTTGAATGTCCGCTCAATATCGCCTTGGATGGCCTCGATGCCCGCCACTGTGCCGTCTTTTACAATCAGTCCGGTCATACGGGTCTGGAAATGCACCTCGCCACCGCAACGGATGATGGTCTCGCGCATATTCTCTATTACCTTGGGCAACTTGTCCGTACCGATGTGAGGATGCGCGTCGGACAGTATGGACGCGCTGGCGCCGTGCTGGCAGAAGATGTTCAGAATGCGGTCTGTGTTGCCTCGCTTCTTGCTGCGGGTATAGAGTTTCCCGTCAGAGTATGCGCCGGCTCCGCCCTCGCCGAAACTGTAGTTTGATTCCGGATTGACCTTATGTGTCTTCGTGATGTCGGCTATATCCACCTTGCGCTCGTGAACGTTCTTGCCTCGCTCCACCACAATGGGGCGATAGCCAAGCTCAATAAGGCGCAGTGCCGCGAACAGGCCGCCAGGACCGGCTCCCACCACTATCACCTGCGGGCGGTCATCCACAATCTGATAGTCGATTGACGTATATTCATTCTGTGGCGGCTGCTCGTTGATGAAGACGCGCAGGGTAAGGTTTACGTAAATTGTCCTCTGACGCGCGTCAATGCTCTTCTTTAGCACGCGCACGGCGTTGATGGTGCGTTTGTCAAGCGCGCACTCGCGCGATACGGTCTCTTTTAGTACCTGCTCGTTGTATGCGAACTGAGGCTCAACCCTCAGTTGAATCTCTTTTATCATAATTATCCGAACACTTGTCTGAAAGCCTCCTCAACCTTCTGTACAGGAATAATCTCTATATCGAACTTTGATTTGTCAAGCCCGTGCATATTGTTCTTAGGGATGATTATCTGCCCGAATCCAAGCTTGCACGCCTCGCCGATGCGTTGCTCAATGCGGCTTACAGGACGTATCTCGCCTGAAAGGCCTACCTCGCCCGTCATCGCTATGGTGCGGTCTATGGCCACATCAAGGTTGCTGGACAGGATGGCGCTGATTACCGCAAGGTCAATGGCCGGATCGCTTACGCGAATGCCACCGGCAATGTTCAGGAACACATCCTTCTGTCCGAGCTTGAATCCTACGCGTTTCTCCAGTACCGCCAGCAGCATATTCATCCTGCGGATGTCAAAGCCTATGGCATTACGCTGTGGAGTTCCATAGACTGCCGTGCTGGCCAGTGCCTGCACCTCAATAAGAAATGAGCGGGCACCCTCAAGGGTGCTTGCGATGGCCACGCCGCTCATACCCTGATGGCTGTCTGACAGCAGAAGCTCGGAAGGGTTGCTCACCTGACGCAGGCCGTTCTGACGCATCTCGTAGATGCCAAGCTCGGCAGTGCTTCCGAAGCGGTTCTTGATTGGGCGGAGTATGCGGTACAGATAGTGCTGGTCTCCCTCAAACTGCAGAACCGCATCAACAATGTGCTCCAGAATCTTGGGTCCGGCTATGCTGCCCTCCTTGGTGATGTGTCCTATCAGAATAACAGGCGTGCCGCTCTCCTTGGCATACTTCAGCAGCGATGCGGCGCACTCGCGTATCTGTGTGATGCTCCCTGGCGATGAATCCACGTACTCGGAGCTGATGGTCTGTATGGAGTCTATAATCATCAGCTCTGGCTTATGCTGCCGTATCTGCCCGTAGATGTTCTCAAGCGATGTCTCGCACAGTATCATCAGGCCGTCCGGCGTATCATCGGGATTGCCGGCAAGTCTCTCCGCACGCATCTTTATCTGTCTTGCGCTCTCCTCGCCGGAGACGTACAGGATGCTCATATCCCTCAGTCCCATTACGGTCTGCAGCACCAGAGTGGATTTGCCTATGCCAGGCTCACCGCCCAGGAGCACAAGTGAGCCGTGAACAAGGCCTCCGCCAAGCACGCGGTCCAACTCAGCGTCGCCCATAGCTATGCGAGGCTCGCTGCCGGTCTCAATGTCGCGTAACCGTTTGGGGCTGCTGTCGGCCATACTGCCAGAAGCTGCGCTCTTCCTTGTGGCCGCCGCTGTGGGAACCGCCTTGACGGTCTGCTCCACGAATGTGTTCCACTGCCCGCAGGACGGGCATTTACCGCTCCATTTAGGTGAGTCGTACCCACAGTTGGAGCAAACGAAAACGGTCTTATCCTTGTTTGTCGCCATTGCTCTTCTCAAGTCTCATCCACAGGAAAATACCCCGGATGGCGTTAATCAGGTAAAACATCTCAAGTACGAACTGTATGGCGGCGTGAGGCGTTCCGGCCTTCCACGAGATAATCCATACTATTCCCATCACGATATCCATCGCAATCCAAAGGAACCACTGCTCTATGAATGCGAATATCAGTACGAACTGGGTCACGATGGCAACCGATACCGCCGCGGCGTCGCTCAGGGGCTGCGCATCGCCTGTGAATCTGCCAAGTATGTAGTTGAATCCGAATAGCAGCGCCACGGTTACGGCAACCATCAGTATGCGTTGCGGCCAGCTCATCCATCGTGTCTTGACAACCCTCGCGTCAGGGCGGATTCGTCTTTGATGCCATTTGCGCCAGCCTATTATCTGCATTGGCACATTGTACAGAATATAGAATGCGGCCATTGCATATATGCCGGACTTGAACATGATAAAGCCGAGTATGAGCGAGCCAAGGAAACCGAAAATGAAATTCAGCATATTGCCCTTGGCGCCGAATATCACGCATAGAATGCTGAGTACGCCACCTGTAAAGCTGAGAGCTGAGAACTGACCTGTGGCAAGGCTGACCGCAAGGCTGGTCAGTATGAAGCCTAGAATTATGAACAGATCCCAGTATGTGAGCTCCTTCCAGCCTGTCAGCGGGCTTTTATTTGATGCGGTATTCATTATATGATGTCTTTAGTACTGCAAAAGTATCTCAATTATTGAATGGCTCGGATGGCGCCTTATACAAATGCGTCACATCCCTCAAAGTTATCCCGGTCTGTGTCTTTCCTAAATCAGGAATATTGAACGACTTCAGATTATATTCGTAGAAATAGGCCGATTTCTGTGGAAGTACAAATGGCTTTGACGGATTCCCGCTCTCATCCAGATGGCAGAAGTAGGGTTTGCCGTATTGTCCGTCTCCACGCTTGCTGGCAAATACGAACCAGTGGCTGTCTGACGACCAGCTGTGATAGGTGTCAGACTTATCGCCCTTCACTGCGTCCAGAGTGTTTACCTCGCCGGTCTTAAGGTCCACCATATTCAGGGCGCTCTCACTGTGATTGATGGGGAAGGTGCCGGATGACGCATTGGTGAACATCAGCCAACGGCCGTCTGGCGATGCCTTGGGATGGCAGGCCGATGCGTTGTGCAGCACTCCGTTCCAGATGGTATCTGTCTGCTCTCCGATGTATCCGTTGCCGGCATTGAATGGAGCCCGTACAAGCGAATACCTCAATTGCTCTATCTGGCCGGGAAGGGGTAGCGTGTCGGCTATGCAGAAGAATACATATTCACCATCGGCAGAGAAACAGGGGAATGTCTCAAGCTTGTCCTCTCTGGCAAATTGCGGAAGGTTTATCATCCTATTGCTGTCAAAGTCCGCTACAGTAAGGTCTGATGCGGTATCATATACCTCCATCCTCTTTCCGGCCATTGAGTGGAAACTCGGTATGACAATGTTTGTTGAGAATACGCCAAAGCGTCCTGAAGGGTGTATGTCTCCATATACGGTACCGGAGAGCATTCCGTCTGCGCTCAGATTTAGCTTCCTCAGCTTTCCGTCGCGGTTCAGAATGGCGCCGCCCCGTTTGCCTCTGATGTAGAACATAGACAGGTCGCCCCTCTGCTGGCCGTGGATGTGGCAGTTCATACACGAGTTGTCGGTATGCCTGTAATCACTTATTACGCGCTCTTTGAAGGTCTCTATGTCACGCTCAATGATAGACACCTCGTTCCACATCTGATATGCGGGCTCAATAAGCCTGTAGGTAAGAAACGCATCAATCTCATCCTGGCTCACATATATGCTCCACTCATCTTTGACGGTCTCGCTTCCGACTCTAAGCTGCGATGTGACAGAGATAGTCTGGCCGGCTGCATCGGATAGGAATCTCCTCCATTGGCGCAGGCTCCATCTTACCTCAAGCCCGCGTAGGGTCACACTCTTGCCGCCTACGGTGAATGTCGTGACCGCCTTGGCGGCACCTTTTACAGCGTAGTGGAAATTCAGAGGCGCGATGTTTGCCGGTATGGTAACATCTTTGTAATCCGGATATATAATGGCCGGACCGTCGCTTCCGTAAACAGAGTCCGACAACGGTCCTGAGCAGCCTGTAATCAGACAAACGGAAAGCAGGGCAATCAGCAGCAGTCTCATTCCTCTCATATCATTCATCGATTGCGTTCGTATAATAATACCAATAGGTGTTCCTGAGGCGCTCGGGTGACCGGTTGAACTTTCTGAACCTCTCAATGGTGTTGTCTGTTATTCCGTAGCTGTAGAAATCAACATCGGTAAAGGCGCCCTTGTTGTATTGTATGTTCAGCCAGATAAGCGTAGCCTCCTGATATATGTTGGAATTCTCCTCGCCGGGTGTGAAGTCATTCATAAATGCGTCCAGATTGCAGGTGAGCAGGTCATAGCAAAGCAGATACTCCCTTGCCCTCGCGTTGTCAGGATTGGCTTCCAGCAACTGCCGCAGAAGCAGCCTGTAGTCGTTGCTGCTGGATACAATGTCGCTCGTGACCAGGTTCCGGCGCATATCAGCAAGGTTGCTTACGGTTCCGGCGCTCTGATTGCAAGGCATCATGCTCAATGCCCATTTTCTATATAGCAGTGTCTTACTGAGCATCTTCAGATATTTCTCTGCAGACCCGTATTGCTCTGAGATAAGGTTTATCATAGCCAGTCTCTGAATGTATCTGGCACCAGTGTGCTTGGGTGAGAACTGCAGTGACACCATAGCGCTCTGGTCCGCAAGGGTCATGTTTCCCAGATGATACCACACCTCACCGGCCATACTGTTTGAGAATGGGGTAACATCATTGACCATCAGGAACAGTCCGTTCGCATGGTTCTGCGGATGCGAGAGAAGCTTGTCACTTAGCTTGCCCTTCATTGCGGTAGCCAGATTATGCAGGTAGCAGGCTTCGTTATACAGCAGGTTGCTTTTTGATATGTCAAGCACCTTGTCCCAGTTCTCTCTGTATGTCTCAACATCCATTGCTATCAGCTTCTCATATTCAAAGTCAGGCTTACCTATGAGCTTTCCATAATCCTTGTGGTATGGTGAGCCGAACAGAAACCATCCCAAAACCAAAGCCACGGGCAGGGCGCAAAACTTGTGCAGCGGCTTTCTGAACCTCAATGCGGCATAGATGCAAAGAAGGTAGCCAACTGACGAAATGGTGTATAGCGTTATGTAACGTGTGTCAGTCTCTCTAAGGAAAGAGAGGCAATATACTATAAAGGCTATTAGAAACGATATATTCTTTCCTGCAAAAGTGCGGCAGATCTTGTATGTCAGAACTCCAGCCAAGGTAAGTAGCAAAGAGACAACCAGCGGACCTAGTATTCTGTAACAGTAGAACTGCTCCGCGAAATCGCCTGAAAATCGTGCCAGACATCCGCTACCGCTGTAAGTCCTGAATATGTATGGCAAATCGTACAGGAAGAGAGTCATCTGCTCCCTGCGAATAAGATGGTACGGGTAGGCGAGTGCGAAAAATGCAAAAGAGGCAATGAATGCCGCTATGATGCAATATTTGTCTTTGGATACTTTCATTGGTGCTTCAATTCAAGTCCGAAAGATACTAAAAAATCAGGCGTCCTCAAATGAGGGCGCCTGAAAAATGATTATCCGAAAGTGTTATTACTTCCAACCAAGGACATCCTGAAGGTTAGGATTACCTGTCTTTATGTCACGTGGGAATGGGAAGTACTCGTGCTTGCCTACTTCAAACGGACTGTGGATAGCCTTAACGTATTTAACAGAAAGCTTGTGCTCTGCTGCGCCATTTGTGAAGAACTCATCGGTAACGACTGGAATTCTGTCGTGGAAACCTGACTTGTTGAAGATCTGGTCAAGATTAACCTTGCCCTGAGCTGCCCAGCGTACCAGGTCATGGAAACGGCAGCCCTCGAACCATAGCTCGTACTGCTTCTCGTCCATAATATCCTGCAATGCCAGCTTGCTGCTGATCTTGCCTGAGCCAGAACGCTCCTGAACCAGATTGAGAGCTGCAAGACCCTCTGCCTCATCTGAGCCGATGCAAGCCTCTGCGTAGAGAAGCAGTGCCTCAGCGTAACGTGCCATGCAAAGGTTGCTGATGTTGGAGTTAGGTCCAAGACCGAAGTCATCGCTCATATAGGTGCTTGCCTTCTCGCCTGCAACCAACCTTGGTACATTATGCCATACCATTCTCTTCCACTCGAAGAACTTGTCGTGGCTATAGACACCTGATGTTGACTTGATACCGCGATTCTTGTCAGCCTTCTTCTGCTCAAGAGTTCCATCGTTTACGTCAGAACCGCTCCAATCCATCTCATAAAGGAACTCATCCTCTGTGAGGAATGTTGCGAGACGACGAGGTGACTTGCCATCGTGCTCAAGGAACTTCTGTGCGAAGTCCTGCTGGATGGCACCACCATTCCAACCGCCACCGCCACCGGGGAGGTTCTCACATACTGTAGGAGTTGATGCCATAGCGTCTGTACGCCAGCAGAGAACGTCTGCGATCATCCAACGACCACGCTGGATAGGGGTACCTGAACCCCATGCGTTAGCTGTGAAGTTTGCATCCTCAATAAAGTTAGGAGCAAAGAGAACCTCAGAGTTACCATCGCCTGCAGCGTGTGTAAGCATCCAGAAATCCTCAGAAGGAACAAGTGCGTATTTTTTACTTCCAATGAGGGCTCCGAGATAGTCACGCGCGGTTGCCGGATCATTGTTGAACATGGCAGCCTTTCCAGCTACGAACTGAGCGAAACCCTTTGTCATGCGGGCAGTGGCGTCCTTGTCATTGACATCCTTCTTTTCTGGAAGAACATTTGACTTAATGGCCTTATCGCACTCTGCGATAACCCAGTCAAGCACCTGCTTCTGGCTTTCAGCCTGAACTGGGAGCTCGTCCGGAGAAAGAAGACGGTTAACGATGTTTGGCCGATTCCAGGTAAGAGCCATCATCATGTGCATGTAAGCGCGGAATACCCTTGCCTCGGCTACACATCTGTCCGTTACAGCGCTCTGGTACTTTGGTTCTGCGTTGTTCTTGTTCTCAGTTGTAAAATTGGAAATGATGAAGTTGGCTGCAAGTATGGAATTTGCATAGCCGTTATAGAGCTGCTTCAACGCATCATTTGCGTTATCATAGCGGAACTCATCGTATTCACGGAAACCAGCGTGGTCACCTGCGTCACCACCGGCAGCGAGAATATCGTCTGATGAGTAGTTGAAAAGCATAAGCTGTGGATTGTAGATACCTTCTGTTCCGGCGATACCGTCACCTCCGAAACAACTGGCATACATATTGGCAAGGAGTGCCTCTGCGTCAGCGTCAGACTTGTAGAAATCTTCTTCGCTGACTACACCCTTCTGCTGGATGTCCAGATTCTTCTCACATGATGAGACTGCAAACATTGCAGCTACAACAAGAGCTGAGGATAATATCTTTTTCATATTCTTTTTCCTTTACGAGTTTAGAATGTAAGATTGACGCCAAGCACAACCTTTTGCATGGTCGGATATGAACCCCAGTCAAGACCTGCTGCATTTGAAGAGTTGACTGATGCAGTTGCAGGATCGAGTCCTGGATACTTGGTGATTGTGAAGAAGTCATCAAGAGATACATAGAGACGCAGGTTGCTGATAGCTGCCTTCTTTGTGATTCTTGAAGGAATAGTGTAACCCAGCTGAATGGTCTGGAAGCGGAAGTAGTTGCCTTTGAATGCGTTTCCGGTTGATGACCAGAATGGGCTGTCGGCTGCGAGAACCTTGTCAGGAGCAGGAAGCTTTGCGCTTGTGTTCTCCTTTGTCCAGGAGTTCTCCAGATAGTAGCTGAAGTTGTTCTTCACGCCTGTACGGTGGGTAACAGGTACGATTGTGTTGCCGCCCTGTCCGTAGCCGTTGAGGGTAAAGTCAAATCCCTTGTACTCAAGGTTGATGTTGATACCGTAAGTGAAGGTCGGGATTGTTGTTCCGATGTTTGTCAGATCTGCTGTAGAGATCTCATTGTCACCGTTGATATCCTTGATGATGGCTGAACCGTCATCGGCCACGCCCTCATACTTGTAACCAAGGAGGTACCATACAGGGTAACCAGCCTCGAAAGCGTTCTGAATCTTGTAGTTTGTTGATGATGCGGCTGCGTTGGTAACACGTGCCACGCGGTCTGCCGTTGAGAGAACCTCGTTGTGCAGAGTGGTGAGGTTTGCGTTGATAGAGTAGTTGAATGCGCCAATGCGGTCTCTCCAACCAATCTCGAACTCCCAGCCTCTGTTGAGTACTGTACCGCCGTTGACTGTTGTTGTGCTTGCGCCAAGCTCAGTCGGGATATTGATATCGAACAGAAGGTCCTTTGTTCTCTTGTCGAAGAAGTCGGCGCTGAAGGTCAGACGGTTGTTCAGGAAACGTGCGTCAATACCGGCGTCAATCTGATCTGAGGTCTCCCAGGTAAGATCCGGGTTAGGAAGACCGTTCGAATAGTTAGGATGTGATGCGAATGTTGAGCCTGGGGTGGTAACACCATACTGATACCAGTTGTCACCAACTGCGATGGTTGTTGCATAACGATATCCGCTGAGTACGTTTACGTTACCGTTGCGGCCCCATGATCCGCGGATCTTCAGGAATGAGAGAGCCTCGGTGTCGATGTTGTCCTTGATGAATGACTCGTTGCTGATTGTCCAGCCTGCTGAGAATGATGGGAAGTAACCCCAACGGTTCTTTGCAGGAAGCTTTGAAGAGTCAAATGCGTCGGCACGGAAGTTGGCCTGTACGCTGTAACGGTTGTCGTAGCTGTAGATCAGACGTCCGAAGTATGCGAGGGATGCTGACTTGCCAGGAACGTTGGTTACGTTCTTTGTCACATCACCCTTTACATAGCTCATATACTGGAACTGAGGATCTGTAGCGGAGAGAATCTCGGCACCGTTTGAGCCGTTGGCGCTTGTCTGAATGTTATCGGTGTTGTTCTCCTTGTAAGACATACCGATCATCGCTGTCAGATCGTGCTTCTGTGCGATTGTTACGTTGTAGTTCGCAAAGTTCTCCCACTGGTAGTAGTTACTGGTGTTGGTGTTTGCGGAGATTGAGTAGTTGTCCTGTGAGCCACGGCCGATATAGTACGGAGCTGTGAAGTTGTGGCTGTTGCTCTGGCTGATTCTGTAGCCGAAACGTGAGGTGATGGTAAGTCCCTTGACCGGAGTAAGGTTGGCGAAGAAAGTACCGTTGATGTTGAAGCCCTTGTTCGTTCCGTCTGATGCGAGAATCTTTGCAAGTGGGTTACCCTCAACGTCGGAATACATTGGAGCAGCATAGTAGTTGCCGTTCTCATCCTGGAAAAGCCTCTTGTTGGATGCACCTTTAAGGTATGCGTCGTATGCGCCCTTGAACTCGACATCCTTTATCTGACTAGGATCAGTATAATAAAGAGGAGTAAGAGGCTCAAGGTTGAGTACAGACTCGAATGAGGATGAGTAGCCGCGCTGTGACACGCTCTTTGTCTCATACTTCTCGATGGAGTTTGTAGTTCCTACCTGCAACCACTTGAAGAGCTGGTAGTCAGCATTAACCTGTGCGGTGAAGCGCTGATAGACGTCTCTGTCACCCTTTACGGCACCGTTGTTGTCAACGAAGTTGAGTGATGTGAAGAAATGACCCTGGTTGTTACCGCCAGAGATGCTCAGTGAGTGCTGCTGGCTCCAAGTCGGCTCAAGATACTCACCAATCCAGTCTGTATCGATTACGCCATTGGCATAATCAGGATGGCTGAAGTCATAGTCATCGATACGTGAGCTCATATACTGTGGGTCGTTGATATACTCAAGACCTACGTACTCGATAAGCTGATCACGGTTCATCAGAGGGCGCTTCCTGTAGTTCTGGTTTGTGAACTTGCCGGTGTATGATACGGTAGCCTTGCCGGTCTGTCCCTGCTTTGTGGTAACCAGAACGACACCGTTACCTGCCTCAGCACCGTAGATAGCTGCTGATGCACCATCCTTCAGGATCTCCATTGACTCGATCATTGAAGGATCAAGATACTGGATGCTGTTTACCTGAAGACCATCTACTATATAAAGAGGTGAGAGGTTACCGCCGTTTGAGGAGATACCACGGATACGGATCTCTGAGGCTGCGCCAGGAGCACCATCGGTGATGATGTTGATACCTGCAACCTTACCCTGAAGAGCGGTAGCGGCATCGGTGGTTGACAGAGACTTGAGAGCGTCAGCGTTTACAGAGCCTACGGCACCTGTAAGGTCGCTCTTCTTCTGAACACCGTAACCGATAACCACAACCTCGTTCAGAAGCTCTGAGTCTTCCTGAAGAACGATCTTCATGTTAGGTGTGGCCTTTACCTCCTGTGTGGTGAAACCCATGTAGGAGACAACCAAAGTGGCGTTGGCAGGTACATTCTGAAGGGTAAAGTTACCATCCAGATCAGTGGCGGTACCGTTGCTGGTTCCCTGAACCAGAATAGCGACACCGATCAGCGGCTCATTGTCGCTGCCAGAGATTACCTGACCTGTCACTGTACGAGACTGTCCAAATGCTGAGCTTACAGCAAACAGACACATTGCAACAAAAGCAAAAAACTTTGTTCTCATAAGTTTGACTGTTTAGTAATAAAATAAATTAATAAATAAGTAAATCTCTCTTTCGCTAAATTAAACTATTATAACTTTTGCGCATTCGCCTATGACGCAAAACGGTCACAAATGTAATCAAAATTTAATTGATGTACGCATTTTGCTAATAAAAATTAATTAAATGGAGGCGAATGTAACAATATCCGCTGCCTGCCGTCTCATACATATTTTTTTATTAACAGAAGCAAGATGTGCCGTGGTGTCCCTTTTTGCATCATACTTTCTACAAAATAGCCTTTTGTTGCGGCTTTGTGCTGAAAAGTGAATAACTTTGCGCTTTTGTACAACAATGGTTACACTATTTATATTTTCCAAGTGAAGGTATTGAAGTTCGGGGGCTCCTCTGTGGGCTCAAAGGAGAGTATCCTCAATGTAAAGGGAATAGTTGAGGCTTGCAGTGACGATGTGATTGTCGTTGTGTCGGCTTTGGGCGGCATAACCGACAAGCTGATATCCACCGCGCGTATGGCCGCGTCAGGCTCGGCCAAGTATGAGCAGGAGCTGACGGCGATGCTTACACGTCACGAGACTATGATACGCGATGTGATTCCCGCCGGTAGTCGCAGAAAGGCCTTTAACGGAGTGCGCAGGCTGTTCGCTGAGCTGACGAACATTATGAACGGCCTTTATCTTATTCACGATTTGTCGGACAATACGCTTGATACGGTGGTCAGTTACGGTGAGCGTCTCTCCTCGCAGATTGTGGCGCAGCTGATTGATGACATCAGGCTCTTCGACGCGCGTGACTTTATCAAGACCGGACATGGCCGCCACGTAATTGACAGTGAGAAGACAGAACGGCTGATTCGCGAGACCTTCTGTGATATGCCGCACCGCTCACTGGTTCAGGGCTTCATAGCGTCGGACACCGAGACCGGCGATGTGACAAACCTGGGACGTGGCGGCTCGGACTATACCGCCTCACTGATCGCGGCCGCACTCGATGCCGGCTCGCTGGAGATATGGACCGATGTGGACGGCTTTATGACCGCCGACCCAAGAGTGATAAGCACCGCATACACCATCAGTGAGCTGAGTTATGTGGAGGCAATGGAGCTGTGCAATTTCGGAGCCAAGGTCGTGTATCCCCCAACCATATATCCTGTCTGCCTCAAGAATATTCCTATAAAGATAAAGAATACTTTCAACCCTGATGCCGAGGGTACGATTATAGTGAAGGAGCTTCCGGCAGGGTCTAAGTCCATCAAGGGTATATCAAGCATCAACGATACGGCACTCATAACAATGAGCGGTCTTGGAATGGTGGGTGTCATTGGCGTTAACTTCCGTATATTCAAGGCACTGGCGAATAAGGGCATCAGCGTGTTCATGGTGTCGCAGGCGTCTTCCGAGAACAGCACGTCAATAGGCGTGAGGAATATGGATGCCGACAGCGCCTGCGAGGTGCTCAGCCAGGAGTTCGCCAAGGAGATAGAGCTTGGCCAGATATTCCCGATCCACGCGGAGAAGAATCTGGCCACAGTGGCCATCGTAGGCGAGAACATGCGTCAGAATCCGGGTATCGCAGGCAAGCTTTTCGGCGTGCTGGGACGTAACGGCATCAACGTGATTGCCTGCGCTCAGGGCGCGTCTGAGACAAACATATCATTTGTAGTAGAGAGCAAGTCTCTCCGCAAGTCACTGAATGTGATTCACGACTCCTTCTTCCTGTCGGAGTATCAGGTGCTGAATCTTTTCATCTGCGGCGTGGGAACTGTGGGCAACAGCCTCATTAACCAGATACGCCAGCAGAGAGAGAAGCTGATGCGTGAGCGAGGCCTGAAACTTAATGTGGTGGGAATAGCCCGCGGAAGCAAGGCCATATTCAGCCGTGACGGCATTGACCTGAAGAACTATCGGGAGCAGCTGGAGAATGGAGATGCCAGCAATCTGGAGCACTTGCGCTCTGAGGTCATCGGAATGAACATATTCAATTCTGTATTTGTGGATTGTACCGCCAGCGCGGATGTGGCCAGCCTCTATTGCGATTTCCTGAATCACAATATATCTGTCGTGGCGGCAAACAAGGTGGCTGCCTCTTCCGATTATGACAATTACGCCACTCTGAAGCAGACTGCCCGCAAGCGTGGCGTGAAATTCCTGTTCGAGACCAACGTGGGCGCCGGTCTTCCGGTGATAAATACCATCAATGACCTTATTAACAGCGGAGACCGCATTCTGAAAATAGAGGCGGTACTGAGCGGCACACTCAATTTCATCTTCAATATGATAAGCTCGGAGTGCAAGCTGAGCGACACTGTCCGTCTGGCCAAGGAGAAGGGTTTCAGTGAGCCGGATCCGCGCATTGACCTTTGCGGACGCGATGTGATGCGCAAGCTTGTCATCCTGGCGCGCGAGAGCGGCTACCAGGTTGAGCAGAGCGATATTGATACAACTCAGTTCATACCTCAGGAATTGCTGGAAGGCTCTTTGGAGGAGTTCTGGGCCAAACTCCCGTCGCTTGATGAGGATTTCGAGAAGCGCAGGCAGGCTCTTGAGAAGTCTGGCAGGAGATGGCGCTATGTGGCTAAGATGGAGTATGGCAAGTGCGGCATATCCCTCAGCGAGGTGAATGAGTATCATCCGTTCTATAATCTGCAGGGAAGCAACAACATCATTCTTCTCACCACTGAGCGTTATAAGGAATATCCTATGATGATACAGGGCTATGGCGCCGGTGCTGCTGTCACTGCCGCCGGTGTCTTTGCCGATATTATGAGCATTGCCAACATCTGATATGAAGTACATTATAATATTAGGTGACGGAATGGCCGACTGGCCTTGTCCGGAGCTTCAGAACAGGACCATCCTTCAGGCCGCGCATAAACCCTATATGGATATGCTGGCCTCAAAAGGTTGTACCGGTATGATAAAGACCGTTCCCGACGGCTTCACTCCCGGCAGTGAGGTTGCCAATATGGGCGTGCTGGGCTACGATGTCAATAAGGTGTTCGAGGGCAGGGGAGTCCTTGAGGCTGCCAATATAGGTGTGGATATCAAGCCAGGACAGATGGGTATGCGTTGCAATATCATCTGCGTGAGTGACGGATGCATAAAGAACCATTCAGCCGGACATATATCCACAGAGGAGGCCTCACAGCTGATTGATGCCTTGGAGAGAGAGCTTGGCACAGACAAGGTGCATTTTCATTGCGGTATCCAGTACCGTCATCTGCTTACGGTTGACGGCGGTGACAAACGCCTTGTCTGTACTCCGCCGCACGATGTTCCCGGACAGCCGTTTATGCCATTGCTCGTAAAGGCATCCGTGCCCGGGGCTGAGCCCACCGCCAGTCTGCTCAATGACCTTATCCTGCGCTCGCAGGAGGTTCTGGCGGAACATCCGGTCAATCTGAGGCGAGTGGCCGAGGGAAAGGATCCCGCCAACAGCATCTGGCCCTGGTCTCCGGGGTATCGTCCCAGAATGAATACACTTTCCGAGCTCTTCCCGTCTATCCAAAGCAGTTCTGTAATCTCAGCCGTTGACCTTATAAAAGGCATAGGCCATTATGCGGGAATGAAGGTAATAGATGTGGAGGGCGCTACCGGCCTGTTTGACACGAACTATGAGAACAAGGCGAGGGCCGCGGTAGATGCCTTGCGTACGGACAACTTCGTGTATGTGCACGTGGAGGCTCCTGACGAGGCTGGCCATGAGGGCAATGTGGCCCTGAAACTGCGTACCGTTGAGGATCTTGACAGCCGTCTGATAGGTCCGGTGCTCGAGGCTGTGAGGGACTGGGCAGAGCCTGTATGCTTTGCCGTATTGCCCGACCACCCGACACCTTGCGCTCACAGGACCCATACGTCGGATCCTGTTCCGTTCCTTATATACCGTCCGGGAATGCAGGCCGATACGGTTGCCTGCTTTGACGAGGAATCCTGTAAGTCCGGAGGCTACGGCCTGCTTCAGGAAGGTACCGACTTTATTAAATTGTTCTTGAATAATAATTGATTATGAGATATTACAGCACAAACCATAAGTCAGATGATGTGTCGCTTCGCGATGCGGTAGTACGCGGTCTTGCACCAGACAGAGGCTTGTATATGCCTGAGCGCATCAAGAGCCTGCCAAAGACTTTCTACGATGCTATTGCGGATATGACGCTTCAGGAGATCTCGTATCAGGTTGCCGATGCCTTCTTCGGTGAGGATATTCCCGCTGAGGATCTGAGGCACATTGTCTATGATACGATGGCGTTCCCCATACCGGTTGTAAAGGTTGAGGATAATATATATTCGCTGGAGCTTTTCCACGGCCCGACACTGGCGTTCAAGGATGTGGGCGCAAGGTTTATGGCGCGTCTGCTCGGCTATTTCAACCGCGATGAGAGCCAGCTGGTGAATGTGCTGGTGGCCACATCGGGCGATACCGGAAGCGCTGTGGCCAACGGCTTCCTTGGCGTTGAGGGTGTACACGTCTATGTGCTCTATCCGAAAGGCAAGGTCAGTCCCATACAGGAGTGTCAGTTCACTACTCTCGGGCAAAACATAACGGCGGTTGAGGTTGATGGCGTGTTCGATGACTGCCAGGCACTTGTCAAGAACGCCTTCATGGATGCTGAGCTCGGCTCAGGAATGAGACTGACATCGGCCAACTCCATCAATGTGGCGCGATTCCTGCCACAGGCATTCTACTATTTCGGGGCATACGCTCAAATGAGGAAGGCCGGCAAGGCGGACAATCTGGTGATATGTGTGCCAAGCGGTAATTTTGGCAACATAACTGCCGGCCTGTTCGGCTGGAGGATGGGGCTTCCGGTAAGCCGCTTCATTGCGGCCAACAACGCCAATGATATCTTCTACAACTATTTGCAGAGTGGCGTGTATTCACCTAAGCCATCGGTACAGACGCTTGCCAACGCGATGGATGTAGGTGACCCGAGCAACTTTGCCCGCGTTCAGGCGCTTTATAATGGCTCGCACAAGGATATCTGTGCCGGGATAAGTGGCGCTACCTACAGTGATGGGCAGATAAAGGAGACTCTTAAGGATGTGTTCCAGCGTACAGGCTATCTTATGGATCCTCACGGAACCTGTGGATACAGGGCTCTGAGGGAGCAGCTCAGACCAGGTGAGTGCGGTGTGTTCCTTGAGACGGCGCATCCTGCCAAGTTCAAGGAGAAGGTAGATGCCATCACTGGTGGAGACGTAAAGATACCCGCACGTCTTCAGGAGTTTATGAAGGGTACCAAGCAGAGTGTCCCGGTAAGCAAGGATTACTCTGATTTCCGTTCCTTCCTGATGTCTGAGGCAGGTAAATAAACTGTATGGTATCTGAGCCTCTGTCTCTGACGCGACTTGAAATACCCGTAAGCGGGATATATTCCGCAATGGGTTTCAGGAATGTGGCTCCTGATGAGGTAAGCCGCCAAACAACAGAAATGTTGCTGAGAGAGGCGGAGGAATACATCAGCCCGCAATTTGAGTATCTTCTGCTTGACGGCAGCCATTCGGATGACAAGGTCTCGATTGGCGATGTGACTTTTGATGCGGGTCACATTATCTCCAGACAGCTCAGCGGCTCGGAGCGTTATGCTGTCTTTGTGGCGTCGGCGGGCAATGGCTGGCTCAAATGGATGGATGTGTTGCGTGAGCGTGACGATGTGCTTCAGTCCTTCATAGCCGACTGCATAGGCAGCCAGATTGTGGAGAGTTGCGCAGACTATATGGAGAAGGTGCTTCAGAGTGAGCTTGACACGCACGGCTGGCATCGTACCAACCGTTTCAGTCCGGGCTATTGCGGCTGGAGCGTATCGCAGCAGCCATTGCTCTTCAGTCTGTTTCCGGAAAAGAACCCCTGTGGCATATCGCTTACAGACTCGTGCCTGATGATGCCGGTAAAGTCCGTAAGCGGCATAATCGGAGTAGGAGACAACGTACGGTATCTGCCATACACCTGCAACATCTGTACAATGCAGATGTGCTTCCGCCGCAAGCGCTGACAGCTGTTACCTCTTAACTCTTGATTCCAACGCCTGATTGTACATCTTTATCAGCGCGTCTATGGAGTTGTGTATAGAGTATTGCCGTGCGGCATCGGCATATACCTGTCCCATCCTGATGCGCTCCTCCGGGTGCTCAATCCACCAGTCGATGCGTTCCGCCAGGGCCTTGGCATCCTCGCTCGGGAAGGTGCTTCTCTCATCGAGTGCCACATCCGATGTGGCTATCAGCCCGCCTTTCGCGATAACGGGAACGACTCCCTCCCTGATGGCCTCAATGCAGCCAAGCCCCTCAACCTCAATCTTGGCGCAATGTATATACAGGTATGATTTCTCAGCTATGGCTTTCAACTCCTTGGGGTTGTTGTGAAAGCGGAATACCGGCTCATACCTCAGGGTGCCGTCTGACATCAGCTTGCGGCACATCCTTTCCAGCTTTTCCTGGAATTTTCCCTTGCCGGCAAAATAGAGCTGAATCTGGGAGGCGTGCCTGGAATACATCATTGCCTTAATCAATGTCTCCTGCCCCTTTACGGCGGCGAACCTGCCTATTGACAGTAGTATGTATGGCGACATCTGCGGCTCTTGCGCTATGACTTTCTCCGCAGGAATCCTGATTCCGTTGGAGATAACGTGCAGCCTTGCCTTGAAGTTCCACTTCTCAAGCAGATTCCTGACCGTCTTGCTGGGGCACTGAACGTCCGTGCAATGATTGAAGTACCTGTTTCTCCAGGCTTTCATCAGAAGACGGTTGGAGAGCCCGAATGAGCAGAGCGGAATCTCTGAGAGAAGATTCTGTGTGTATAGATGGAACGTGCCGACAACGGGCTTTCCCAGTTCCTCCGCTACCTTTATGGCTTCTTTCTGAAGGAACAGCGGCTCCTCAATGTGTATGATGTCTGCCCATTCAACGGCCTGCCTTACAATGTCCTTCTCAATTTGGGCGTAGCAGAATCCGTTGGCGTCTATTATGGGCTGGAAGATCGGAAAGTGGTATCTTTTCAATCTGAACTCCGGCTGGTCTCCATTAGGGTCGATGTTCTCTGAGGAGAGCAGCCTTACATCAATTCCTGCCTCTTTCAGGAACCTTGTGGTGGTTCTTGCGGATGTGCAGATTCCGTTTCCGGGAATATATACGTTGTTACAGACAAATAGTACTTTCATCATATTTAATTTTCTCTCACTATCTGAGTGAACGGTAATCCTTGAATAAGACATATAGTATAACAGGCGCGCCAATGACCGGCGTGAGGGCATTGAGAGGTATAAGCCCCCGGTCTCCCGGTATTGAGCTCAGTACATTGCACAGTAAGGCTATTCCGGCTCCTGTCAGTATGGTCACTGGCATCAGGCTGCGGTGATTCCCTGATTTCAGGATGAGGCGCGCCAGATGCGGTACGGCAAGGCCGATAAATGATACCGGTCCGCAATATGCTGTTGTGACGGCTACCAGCAGACCTGTGGCTAAAAGCAGCAATGTACGTGTGCGCTTTATGCTGATGCCCAGGTTCCCGGCATAGAAATCGCCAAGCAGCAGGGCGTTAAGCGGCTTTATCTGCAATATCGCCACAGCTGTACCAGTCAGGGTTACAATGCTGTAGAATGGCAACTGACTGAGAGTGACTCCTCCGAAGTTTCCCATTCCCCACATAACGTATGAGTGGACACCCTCGGCCGTAGAGAAGAAGTTGAGAAGCGATATTGCGGATGAGGTGAGATAACTGATCATTATTCCGGCAATAAGCAGTATCACCGGACTCTTCAGCCTTGCCGACAGAAGTAGTATCAGGCCCATTACGGCCAGTGCGCCTGCAAAGGCTCCGGCTACTACAGACAGGCCGCTCCCTATGGTGAGTGAGCCGGCCGTGATGTTTCCTCCGAACAGCATCATCACCAGGGCTACTCCCAGTCCGGCGCCTCCGTTTATGCCAAGTATGTCAGGACCGGCCAGCGGGTTGCGGAATGCGGTCTGGAGCATCAGTCCGGCCGCCGAGAGCGATACTCCCGACAGCAATGCGGTTATGGCCGCCGGCATCCTGGACTGCAGTACAATGAAATCCCAGCTCTCCTTGCCCGAAGTCCCGCCTGTCAGAATGGCCGCGACTCCACGCAGCGGTATGCTTACCGTGCCGAAGGAGAGGTTTGCTATAAACAGCAATAGAATTGCCGCTGACAATGCTATGCAGATTCCTCTGGAATGTGTGCCGGCTGTATTCATCGCTCTTTCGTGTTACTCCTGACGATACTGGTTCGGTGTCATTCCTGTGTGGCTCTTGAAGAAGCGGAAGAAAAATGACTGGCTTGGAAATGATAGGAAAGATGCAATCTCCTTTATTGAGATGTCGGAGTGTCTCAGAAGGTTCTTGGCGGAGAGAATTACGAACTCATCTATCCACTGCGGTCCTGATTTGCCGCTCACATCCTTTATTACTTTTGACAGATACTTGGGCGTTACGCACAACTGGTCAGCATAGAATCCCATCATACGCTCACTGCGGTGATTGTCTGCCGCAAGTTTCATAAACTGCTCGAACATACTGAGATGTCTGGTGGATCTCAATGGCGTCTGGGCGGCTGCGGCATCCATATTCTTGTGCAGGAAGCCTGCAAACTGGTAGAACACTGACAGGATTACCGATGTGACACTCTCACGTACATAATGTGAGTCTTGATTGATGAGGTCGCGTACCAGTGTGATGTATCTGCCTAGCAGGGATATCTCCTCTTCTGTCAGTGATATACAGGGATTGCGCAGAATGGTGATGGCCTCCAGTATCACGCTCGACGGGTCAAAGCCTATGTTCTTGAAAAAGCCCTCAGCCACATTAATAATGGTCACTCTGCATTCCGACAGGTCCTGTTCCTCCGGAGCTGACAGACGCACTATGTTCCCGGGGGTGACAATCATCATCATACCCTGCCTCAGCGTGTACTCACTCAGGTTGATGTTGCACTTTACCTCTCCCTGAGTGCAGAATGCGGTCAGGTAACTGTCTATCTTGAACGGATAGCTCAACTGGCTGAAGTTGCTCTTGCAGAGCTGACGTGCCATGATAAAATCATCCTCAATGCCGATTACCTCACCGCCTATCAGCATCTCTTTAACCATTGAGGGAGTTACCTTTATTTCCTGTTGATTGCTCATTTAGTTTCCTTTTCCGACAAAAGTACACTAAATTCACGACAAAAAATCTTAAAAAAGTGTAATATCCGACTTATTGATACTAAAAGTGAAAGTTTTTCTTCCTTTCCTACGGTATAAAGTGAATAATTTTGCACAGAGAAATCAGGAGAAGAAATGAGAAAGTCCGATATTGTTAAAAAACTGGTTGTGACGCTGGCGCTCCTGCCGGCTATCACCATTGCAGTAGCACAGCAGATGCTTACGCTTCAGGATTGCCGGGATCTTGCCTTGGCAAACAACAAGGCATCGCTCATAGCACGTGAGAAAGTAAATGCCGCAGTCTATGACAAGAAGGCCGCACGTGCCAATTATTTCCCGAAAGTCTCGGTGACCGGCGCCTATCTTCATAACAGCGATGGAATCTCGCTGCTTGACGAGTCCTCAGTGGCATCGTTGTCGGGCATAGGCACATCTGTGGGCAATACCCTTACCGGATATGTAATGCAGATGATGACAGATCCGAAGTTCCTTCAGACACTGTCCGCAGATGCCGGACTTCAGTATCTGGTTGGCAAACTCGGCGCGCTGGACATAGCGGAGCCTTTGAATGCCATCGGCTCACGTGTGGCGGACAAGTTCAGTTTCGATGCCACCAATATATATGTAGGTGCCGTAACCGTAGAGGAGCCTGTGTATGCGGGAGGCAAGATACGCGCGTATAATAAGGTGACGGCATACGCGGAGGAGCTGGCGGCAACACAGCTGGAGGGCGAGGACCGCAAGGTGCTTGTCACGACAGACGAGGCCTACTGGCAGATTGTCTCGATAGCCGGCAAGCTTGAGCTGGCGCGGAAGTATGTGGAGCTGCTTGAGAGACTTGACTCGGATGTTGAGAAAATGAGGAACGAGGGAGTTGCCACTATGTCTGACCAGCTTGCCGTAAAGGTCAGGCTTAATGAGGCTGAGATGACCAGACTCAGGGCACAGAACGGTCTGGCACTCTCCAAAATGCTTTTGTGCCAGCTTTGCGGCCTTGACATCCACAGCGATATTGTTCTGGCAGATGAGGACAATCTGGAGATACCGGTGCCGGTTACCAGACCGGAATATACGAGCCTTGATATTGAGGAGAACAGACCTGAGCTGAGAAGCCTGCGTCTGGCTACCAGAATGTATGACCAGAAAACGAGGATTGTCCAGTCTGACTATCTTCCCACACTGGCTGTCATGGGTAATTACCTGCTCACAAACCCGAATCTGAAGCACGGCTTCAAGAACGAGTTCAGCGGATTGTGGAGCGTGGGTGTCGTTGCCAGGATACCGGTGTTTCATTTCGGAGAGGGTGTGAACAAAATCCGTCACGCCAAGTCCGATGCTCTGATAGCGCAGTATCAGCTGGATGAGGCCCGTGGCAAGATATCGCTCCAGGTTACCCAGTACGAGCAGAAGATTGCCGAGGCGGACTCACGTCTTGAAATGTCACTCCGCAATATGGACAACGCTGAGGAGAACCTGCGTATGGCGGAGATAGGCTTCAGGGAGGGTATGCTTGAGCCGAACGTAGTGATGCAGGCGCAGACAGCCTGGATGCAGGCCCGCTCGGAGGAGATAGATGCGCGCATAGACCGGATTATGGCCGATGTCTATCTGCGTCAGGCAACAGGAATGTGGAATAACTAAAATCATATAAGGTTTATGGAAAATAAAGCTCAGAGAGTCAATGTGGCTTTGGCGATAGGCGCGTTTGCTGTCATAATCTTTATTGTCTGCCTGATAGGAATAATATCGTTCAACCGTAAGGACAACGGTATCATTCAGGGACAGGCCGAGGCGGGGGAGTATCGCATCTCCAGCAAGGTGCCTGGCAGAATACTTGAGATACGGGTGCGGGAGGGCCAGATGGTCAATGCCGGAGATACGCTCGCAGTGCTTGAGGCCCCCGACATAGAGGCCAAGCTCGCGCAGGCAGAGGCTGTCCGTACAGCCGCCACTGCACAGAACGCCAAGGCTCAGAAGGGTGCCCGCGATGAGGAGATACAGGCCACATACGAGATATGGCAGAAAGCCAAGGCCGGTCTTGAGATTATGGAGAAATCCTACAAGCGTGTTGAGAATCTCTTCGCCCAGGGAGTGGTAAGCGAGCAGAAACGTGATGAGGCAAAGGCTCAGTATGATGCGGCCTCTGCCACCGAGAAGGCCGCCCTTTCCCAATATACTATGGCGAAGAACGGCGCCGAGGCAGAGATAAAGGAGATGGCGGCAGCCCAGATGCGTCAGGCTGAGGGAGTTGTGGCAGAGGTGAGCTCATACATAGCCGAGACATATCTGCTGGCAACAACCCCAGGTGAGGTAAGCGAGATATTCCCGATGCAGGGAGAGCTGGTCGGCACTGGTGCCCCGATAATGAACATAGCCGTCATTGACGATATGTGGACATCGTTCAACGTACGCGAGGACCTGCTCAAGGATCTCACAATGGGCAGCCGTCAGAAAGCATACGTGCCGGCTCTTGACAAGGACATAGAGGTTGAGGTGACATACATCCGCGACCTGGGCTCATATGCAGCCTGGAAGGCTACGAAGGCGAATGGCGAGTATGACCTGAAGACTTTCGAGGTGAGGGCAGTGCCTGTTTCGGCGGTTGAGGGGCTTCGTCCGGGAATGACAGTGCTCTTGAATAAGTAATATTTGCGGACAATGCCGGGAAATAGCAGAATATTAAGGATTGCACGCAGGGAGATAAGCCGGATACTCAGCCGGCCGGTCTATCTGCTGAGTATGATATGCGCTCCTGTGTTCTGTTTCATCTTCTTCACCACACTTATGCGTGAGGGACTTCCGCAGAATCTTCCGGCCGGTGTGGTGGATGAGGACAACACTTCTGTAAGCCGCCGGATTCTGCGCAACCTTGACTCATTCCAGCAGACAGAGATAGTCTGCCAGTACTCCAATTTCAAGGAGGCGCGCGAGGCTATGCAGCGAGGTGAGATATATGCCTTCTACTACATACCGAAAGGCACAACGCAGAAGACCCTGCGGTTTGAGCAGCCTAAGGTGTCGTTCTACACGAATGCATCGTACATAGTGCCCGCGTCGTTGCTGTACAGGGATATGACAATGATGTCTGAGTATGCGTCGGCCGGAGTGGGCCGTGAGACCCTTATGGCACGCGGATATACGATGGATCAGGCTATGGGCTTCCTGCTACCGATTCAGATGGATATGCGCGCGGTCCATAACCCGTGGCTCAGTTACTCCATATATCTGAACAACTCACTGCTGCCGGCGGCTCTTATGCTGATGATAATGCTCGTTACGGTGTTCGCAGTCCATACCGAGCTGAAAGACGAGACATCCGGGGAGTGGATGCAGATGGCCGAAGGCAATATCTATGTGGCTGCCATAGGCAAGCTGCTGCCTTATACCGTTGTGTTCAGCGGAATGTCCTGCGTGTATCTGGCTTGGCTGTACGGGCTGCTTGGGTTCCCGCTTCACAGCGGCATCTGGCCGATGCTTCTTGCTGCCATAATGCTGGTGATGGCATCGCAGGGATTCGCATTGTTCCTTGCCGCCGCAGTGCCGTCACTCAGGTGGTCGCTGAGCCTGGCCACCCTTTGGGGCGTGCTCTCTTTCCCAATCTGCGGATTCTCCTTCCCTGTTATGGCTATGCCGCCGGCATTGCAGGCTCTGTCTTACTTCTTCCCGCTCAGGTACTACTTCCTGATATATGTGGATCAGGCATTGAACGGACTCCCGATGTGCTACTCTGCCTGGTTCTACATAGCGCTGCTGGCATTCATCCTGCTGCCGCTTGCCGACCTGGCTCTCCTGAGACGTGCTGAACTGAAATACAAATACTTATACTGATACGACATGACGGGCTGGTTTGGAAAGGTTTTTGCGGTTATGGCCAGTGAGCTTAGAAAGGTTCTGGGCGATACAGGCGTGCTGGTGTTCTTCCTGGCCGTTCCTCTGTTGTATCCGTTGCTCTACGCGTATCTGTACAATCAGGAGGTGGTCAGGGATGTGCCGGTAGTGGCGGTTGATGAGTGCAGGTCGGCGACAAGCCGTGAGTTCCTGCGCAAGTCCGACGCCACTCCCGATTTGAGAATAATATCGTACTGTGCCGATATGGAGGAGGCGCGTGAGCTTATCCGCCGCCATAAGGCATACGGCATAATCCACGTACCGGATGAGTTTTCCCGGAAACTTGTAGATGGCAATCAGGCTACTGTGAACCTGTACTGCGATATGAGCGGACTGCTCTACTACAAATCATTGCTCAGCGGTTGCACCCAGGTCTCTCTCTCAATGAATAAAGACATCAAGTTTGAGCGTCTGTCAGGGCTCTCGGACCGCGAGAAGGAGACAACCGCCAAACCCATAGAGTATGAGTATGTGGCAATGTTCAATCCTCAGAACGGATTCTGCTCGTTTCTGATACCCGCCGTGCTGATACTGATTATCCAGCAGACACTGGTGCTGGGAATAACACTCATCACCGGAACCGGAATAGAGCGCCGCCGTAAGGGGCTTTCCGTGCCTGATTACGAAAATGCCGGCCCGCTGGCGGTTCTTACCGGTAAGGGCATCTGCTATTTCGGCATCTATTCCGCTGTTGGAATGTATCTGCTGTGCATTGTGCCTATGCTCTTCAAACTGCCTCAACTCTGGCTTCCCGGAAATTTGCTTATGTTTATGGTGCCGTTCCTGCTGGCATGCGTATTCTTTGCCATAACGATATCGTTCTTCGTGCGCGACAGAGAGTCTTGCTTCCTTTTGTTCGTCTTTATATCGGTACCGCTGCTGTTCATGTCCGGCATATCGTGGCCTACATCAAATATCCCCTCATTCTGGAGAGCCATCTCGCAGTTCTTTCCGTCAACGTTCGGTGTGAATGCCTTTGTGAAGATATCCAGTATGGGCGCCACCATCCGGCAGGTAAGGCACGAGTGCATGGCCCTGTGGATACAGGCAGGAGCGTATTTTATGGCTTCCCTGTTGCTCTACATAGGCAGAGACCGCAAGTATGGCAGAGGCAATGCGGACTTTGACGTGAGGTCTGTCTCTACTGCGGCAGATGTCCGTTGATGTTGGCCATCTTGTTGATGATTTCCTCGGAATAGGTCTTTGAGACTGGTATGTGGCGGGCTCCCGTATAGTCCAGCTCTGCGAACATGCCATCTGCCTCTTTCTGGATAAGGCGTACACGGCTGAGGTTTATGAAGTATGACCTGTGGCAACGGAACAGATTGTGCTGCTCGCAAATATCCTCTATCTCCTTCATCTTGTTCCTCAACTGGTACTGAACCAACTTGTCGCCCTTCAGATAGCAGATGTTCACATAGTTGTTGGCTGCCTCAATGTAAAGTATCATCTCTGCCGCAACGACCAGCTTCAGCATGTTCTGTGAGTCGCGGAAATGCACCGGCCCGGCTTCGTTCCCAATAAGGCCTTTGGCGTACTGTGATATGATCTCATCCTTGGCCTCAATCCTGTTGTTCCTGTCGTGAAGCTCGGCTATCAGCGAGGTTATTATATATGGGAACAGGAGAATAGATGCCGTAACCAGGAACATTGACGGCAGAAGCGAGAAATACGGCTCCGCCTTTTTGCCTATGAGCCAGAGGAAAAGCGTGATGAACATTGTGATTGCGATTCCTTCCATAACCTCCCAGGCTATGTATTGCGTGTGAGTCAACCTTAGGGAGTCCCTGGTCAGCAGCATCGCCATACGGCTTATCAGGGCCACCACCAACTCTATGGATGCCATAATGGCCGCGCGGAACGCCAGCTGGCTTATATCTACATCCAATAACAGGTCTATGTGGAAAGGCTTGAACCCTATCAGAAAGAAAAACGAATACACTGGTATGAGCAGAATGTAGCAGATCAGTATGCTTCTCTCATAATAAGTCTTTGGAATCTCTTTCATTATATGTTGAGATATTTTGTGCAAATATAATGTAAAAATCCGCCATATTTGTCTTGTGGCGAAATTTTTATTTTCAGAAATTCGCCACTATATAACGAAATTCACCACAATATACCGGTTTATACACAATAAATCCGGCATATATCACATATATTTTCACATTGTTGAGTCGCGTTGTACCTTTGTGGCGTAATCAGCGGCGTGGAAATGAGTGTTACAACAGAAATACAAAGCTTGAGAGGTGTAGTGCCGGAGAATTCTGAGATGAAGGTGCCTTCCGGCGGGACTTGGATTGACGCCCAACCTGACGAGTATAAGGCTCAGGCCCGTAATATGGCGTGCGGCCTTATGGTTAAAGGCATCAGGAGAGGTGTTGCCGTAAGTATATTGAACGCCTCTGCGGCAGCTGTAACCTTCATATCCTTCGCCTGCACTCTGGCTCACCTTCAGGTTAAGCCCGCTTCTGAGAACAATGCGGGATTTGTCATAGATGCCTCTGCCGGCGATGTTGACTATCTTGTAGGAATAGGCTCCGCCTGGTCTGGAAAGTACGGCTATCTGGTTGACCGCACATTGCGCCAGATGATGCTGGAAAACCTTAAAACCTACCGTGAAGCGGCTGACTGATAGAGATAAATGGGCAGTGATTATCCTTTTTCATTCAGCCAACGGGTGGTAGAAGGTCTTGTCAAGGCTGCACTCAGGGTGGAGTATTGATACAAAGTCCTGCAGCAGCAGCTCCGGGTGAAATGAGCTTACCTCGAAGTAGGGAGTGTCATAGACATCGCACACCCAGATGTTGCGCTCGCGGAAAGGCCTGAAGCGGGCGTATGAGGAGAAATCCTCTTTCAGAAGTCTGTATGTGAGCTTGCTGCTGGTGGAGCTGTTCTTCAGAAGCCAGACGTCGGCATCGGCGGCTTTCTCATAGACGCTCTCGAACGAGAGGGGTACGGAGCCGCTTTGATGATTTCCGTCAAAGAGATATCTGCCTCCTGCATCGGCTATCATACGGCCTATGGTGCTTCTTCCTCCTGCCACATACCAGGCTGAGCCGCCACGGGTGTCAAGCATTACCGTTGGTCTGGAGCTGCAGGTGGCCGCCATCTCTCTCAACTCATCATATTTGCCGCAGATGTCGCGGAACAGCGAGTCTGCCACAAGGCCCTTGCCGAACAGCCTGCCGTAGAACCGCATCCACTCGGCGCGCCCAAGCGGCGATGTCTCCATATAGTCGGCGCACTCTATAAGCGGTATGCCCAGTCTCTCCAACTGTCCGTACCCGCTCTCCTGGAATGGCGATACAAAGATGGCGTCGGGCGACAGGCTTATGATGCGCTCTATGTCGGGATGCATGCTGTTTCCGCAATTCTGTATGCTCCCATCGGCCAGAAGTGCGTTTATGAGCGGGTCCTTTATGTATTCAGGCTCGCAGACTCCTGCGATGCTGCCTGCAAGACCTGTCTCAGAGAGTAGTCTGGCAATGCTGTTGGTCATGACAACAACGCGTCTGAGGGGTATGCGGACAGTACAGTCCGGCTCGGAATAGCTGAAGCCGGACGGCTTCACAGAGCTCAGGTGATATGTCCGCAGGGTACTGCCGCTTTTCCAGGGGTTTGCAACGACGGCAGTCGTGTCGTCGTTCTGCTGAGTGATTCCCAGCAGGCTTGAATATGTGGTGATGTCATCTGCATTGCCGGTCTCTTTCTGTCCGGCACATCCTGCCAGCAGAGACAATGACAATGCTATGGCTGCGCGTATTCTCATATTGTACTTGACAATGCTTTTGCAAAAGTAGTTTTTGTATGTCATATTGCCCGCGTTTCAGTGTCAAACTTATTAACTTTGCAAAAATAACAGATTGCGATTATGTCTGAGGAAATGAACCTTGTAGCGGACCTGGCGCTTATTCTTGTGGCGGCCGGAGTCTTCACCATCATATCGAAAGCGTTGCGGCAGCCGCTTATTCTTGGCTATATAGTGGCTGGCTTTGTCGTTGGCCCGCATCTGGGGCTTTTCCCCGACATCACCAGCACCGAGGCTGTAGACCAGTGGTCTGAGATAGGCATCATTTTCCTGCTGTTCGCACTGGGACTTGAGTTCAGTTTCAAGAAGCTGCTCAAGATTGGCAGCAGTGCGCTGATTACTGCCGGTACTATATGTATTGGAATGTTCCTGGCTGGGATTATTACCGGCAGGCTGATGTCGTGGAGTATGATGGAGAGTATTTTCCTGGGGGGTATGCTCTCTATGTCCTCAACAACCATAATAATCAAATCATACGATGACCTTGGACTGAAGAATAAACCGTATGCTGCTCTGGTCTTCGGCTCTCTGGTGTTTGAGGACCTGATAGCGGTGCTGCTTATGGTGCTGCTATCCACAATGGCAGTATCTAACAAGTTCGCAGGTGGAGAGATGATTATGGGGCTGGCTAAGCTTGGCTTCTTCTTGATCCTGTGGTTCCTTGTGGGCATATTCCTGATTCCCACACTGCTGAAGAAAGCACAGAGATACCTGAATGACGAGATCTTGCTGATAGTGGCTATTGGCCTCTGCTTCGGTATGGTGGCCCTGGCCAGCTATGTGGGCTTCTCGTCCGCATTGGGCGCTTTCGTAATGGGCTCTATTCTGGCAGAGACGCTTGAAAGCGAGCATATCCGTCATCTTGTGAGCGGAATTAAAGACTTGTTCGGCGCTATTTTCTTTGTGTCGGTGGGTATGATGGTGGACCCTGCTGTGATTGGTCAGCACTGGGGTACCATAATCATCCTTGCACTGGTGTCGGTCTGCGGTATTCTACTGTTCTCCACAAGCGGCTCTATCCTGTCCGGACAAGGCCTGGAGAACTCGGTCCATACCGGATTCAGTATGGCTCAGCTGGGTGAGTTCGCGTTTATCATTGCCGGTCTTGGAAGCTCACTCGGTGTCTTGCGCGATTTCATTTATCCTGTGGTGATAGCCGTGTCGGTACTTACCACATTTACGACACCCTATATGATAAAGGCGGCGGATCTAGCATACGCTTTCCTTAGCAAGCATCTGCCTGAGAGAATAATAAGCCGTATTAATGCCTCTTCCGGTAAAAGCCGTACGGCCGCATCGGCGAACGAGTGGCGCAATCTCATCAAGGATTACCTTCTCAGGGTTACGCTCTATGGGGTTGTGCTGATTGCCATTTCAATAGGCTCGCATCTGTATCTGGACAACTTTATTGATAAACTGTTGCCATCTATCTCAGGAACATTGAAGAGCACCATCAGCGTTGTGGTTACTCTGGCGGTAATGTCTCCGTTCCTGGTGGGGCTTGCCGTCAAGGGCTCGTCAATAGCAAAGTCATCAGACAAGCTTCTGAAGGAGAAAGAGGGCAATTTCTGGCCTGTCATCGCGCTGGCTCTGCTGCGCATATTCATTGCTATGTATTTTGTGCTGTTTGTGGTGGTGGGTCACTTTGACATCTCTTTCCTGATGGTGCTGCTGATTCTTGTGGTCGGCGTACTGTTCTTCTTCCTGGCAAGGAAGAGCCTGATTCATTTCTCGTCACTGGAGGACCGTTTCATCGCCAACCTGAATGAGAAGGAGATGCACGAGCGCAGGATGGCCCCGGTAACCACCTCGGTAAATGACATATTCACAGGCTACGATGTGCACACCGGGCTGTTTGATGTGCCGCAGGAGTCAATGTTTGCCGGAAAGTGCCTGAAGGATTTGCCGCTTCGCGACTTGTCTGGAGCAAATATCGTAAAGATTATGCGCGGAAAACTAAGCCTGACCATTCCGTCGGGCGATGAGATGGTATTCCCCGGAGACCGTCTGCTGGCTGTCGGTACCTCGGAGCAGCTGGAGAGCCTGCGTCAGGCCATGTGCGGAAATGTGTTTGTATCAGCTCAGAAAGACGGGGAGTTTGAGCTGGAGCCTGTTACACTTCAGGAAGACTCGTATCTTACGGGCAAGACCCTTCGTGAGGCCGATATGCGCTCGTATGGCTGTATGGTTATCAGCCTGCTGCACGATGGTGAGCTGATAGCAAACCCGAAACCTGATTACAGGTTCCGGGCTGGCGATGTGGTATGGCTGGCCGGCGAGAAGTCGGCCTGCGACTGGTGGGGTTAATCCTGTTATTTCATTTTAAGCCAGGTGCCAAGCTCTTTCATAGTGGGCTTGCGTCCGTGCATGAATATTCCTATCCTGTATATTCTGGCAGCTATCCAGGTTGTCAGGATAAAAGAGGCGAACAGTATTACCAACGATACAATTATCTGCCAGGTGGGGATGTCGAACGGTATGCGTGCCATCATTACCACTGGCGATGTGAATGGTATCATTGAGAACCAGAACACCATATTTGAGTTCGGGTCGTTGAAGACAGACATCATCACTATGATTGACAGTATGATGGGCAGCATAAGAATTGTGTTGAACTGCTGTGCGTCCTGAATTGAGTCAACAGATGAGCCGGCTGCTGCGAACAGTGACGCATAGAGCAGGAAACCGCCAATGATGTATAGCAGCATCCATACGAATGTGAGCAGGATCTTTGATACATCGCCGAAGGTGATTGCTATGTCTGATGCGAATGAGCCGGCGTCCTGTATGGAGGCTGCAGGTATCATAGGAACCAAAAGCTTGCTGGCTGTGGCAATGAGGAATCCCCAGATGGCTATCTGTAATGCTGCTACGGCGGCAATGCCAAGAATCTTGCCCATCATCAGCTCGAACGGTGAGCAGGAGGTGACCATCACGTCGAGCACGCGGCTCTGTTTCTCCTCAATGACGGTGGTGAGTACCTGCTGGCCGTACAGGATGATGAACATATAGAGCATCAGTCCCAGAAGCATGCTGATGATCATTGAGATATCGGAGGATGTCTGCTCCATTGACTCCTGGTCTCCAGAGCCGTTGTTCTTCATTGTCTGCAATGACACACGCACGTTGGCATCGTCAATTATCTGGTCCAGGTTCTCAATGTCGTAACTGCGCAGCTTGGCGTTGCGGAGCACATCGTTGAGCTGTCCGGATATCTCTTCCTCAAGCATTACTGACGATGAGGAGTTGGTGAGAAGCTGCACGTGCTCCGGATGCTCCAGAACATCGCTTCCTATCCATAGTATGCCGAATGCATCGTCCTCGTTGCTGTACTCCCTGCTGGCATCCTGAAGGGTCTTGCCGTCAAGAATAGTGAATTCCACATTCTTGTTGGAGTGCAGGGCCTTGCTGGCGTAACCGTCCTCGGTATCGTCAATAACCATAATCTTCTTTGCGTCGCTCACATTGTGCAGCATCATCAGTGTGGGGGCAGCGCCTATGGCGATAATAAACAAAGGTGTGAGAAGGGTGGTGATGATGAATGATTTCTTGCGTACCCTCTCCCTGAACTCGCGTGAGATTATAATACCAATCTTGCTCATATTATTCTTTATTAAAGTGTACCGTTCACGGCACGGATGAATATATCGTTCATACTTGGGATCATCTCCTGGAATGAGCGCAGGCGGCAGCCATTGTTCAGAAGGGCGATGACATCGCGCACATCCTCGTCCCTGGAGATGTGGATTTTCTGCTGGGTGAATCCGCCTATCATACCCTCGGACTCTCCTATGCATTCGGCTTTTCCTTCAAGCAGGGTGTCGATTGGCTGTGTCGGGTCGCAATAGACAATCTGGAAAGTGTTGCCTCCGGCCTTGCGCCTTATCTCACCTACTGAGCCGGAAAGAATATTCCTGGACTGGTTGATGAGGGTGATGTCATCGCAAATCTCCTCTACGGACTCCATATTGTGGGTTGAGAAGATGACGGTGGCGCCATTGTCGCGCAGGCGGAGAATCTCACGTTTGAGAAGGTCTGCGTTGATTGGGTCGAAGCCTGAGAACGGCTCGTCAAAGATGAGAAGCTTGGGCTCGTGTACAACCGTGCAGATGAATTGAACCTTCTGTGCCATACCCTTGGAGAGGTCCTCAATCTTCTTGTCCCACCAGTCGCTGATGTTCAGGCGCTCGAACCATTCCCTGAGTCTGGCCTGTGCCGCTATGCGCTCCATACCCTTAAGGCGTGCGAAGAAGACTGCCTGGTCGCCCACGCGCATTTTCTTGTACAGTCCACGCTCCTCAGGCATATAGCCTATGTTGTATATGTCATCAATAGTAATCTCGTGTCCGTCAAGGAACACACGTCCGCAATCCGGTATGGTTATGCGGTTGATTACACGGATCAAAGTGGTCTTGCCGGCTCCGTTAGGCCCTAGGAGACCGTAGATTGAGCCTTGAGGAATCTCAATAGAGACATCATCCAGAGCCTTGTGTCCGGTGTATGTCTTTGATACATTCTCGACTTTTAGAATCGGGTTCATTATTTTCTCTTTTTAGTGCTTGTAAGCGAGTTATATACAACATCGGCAATTCTCTGCTGTCCCTCCTCGTTCGGATGGATGGTGTCGGGGAAGTACTCCCTGTGCCCCAGGAATGGTGTGTTCAGGTCTATCAGACTCAATCCTTCCTCTTCAGCCACCTCTTTTATTATAGGGATGATGTTGCCGCTGATGATGCTGTCGTTGATGGCCCACGCGTGTCCCATCGCAGGGGTGGGGAGGCACAGCCATACCTCAGGCTTTGAGGGGAGCTCTCTGAAACTGTTTATCAGCAGCAGAAGGTCAGACTTGAAGTTCTGCCCGCAAATCCAGTTCTGGGGCTTGCTGTCGTTTGTTCCCAGCATTATGGTCACAATCTGTGGCTGGAATGCCTTTGCGTCCTGATATATCTGTTCTGACATGTAAGGCACGTCGCCGCAGTTCATAAGCGTTCTTCCGGAGATGCCGAAGTTACGCACGTCATATCCGCTTCCCAACAGAGAATCCAGCAGGGCAGGATATGTGTCGTGGTCACGGTCCGCAATGCCGTGGCCGAATGTGATGCTGTCGCCCACACAGGCTACTCTTACAGGCTCTTTCTGACAGCTCAGATACGCACAGATGGCAAAAGCCATGCAAATCAGTCTCGTAATACAGGTTTTCATATTGTTTGCTATTTAGACACCGGTTTATATCAAATACTACACTCTTTTATCCTTTTTTTACGTTGTTGCCGTTTTGGACAATCTCAAGCTGCCTTCGGATGCTCTCCGTGTGTATGGCCTCGAATATTGTCTGGATGCACTGGCGTGAGATGCCCTGACTCTCTCCTCTGGCGCTAAGCGTGTTTACTATGTCGTTGTAGCGCTCGGACTGAAGCACAGTAAGGTTGTGCTCTTTCTTGAACTCTCCTATCTCGGAGGCAATCTCCATACGTTTGACAATGGTCTCAATCAGCTCTTTGTCGCATTGGTCTATTCTCTTGCGGTAAGAGCCCAGGTCGCAACTCTCACCGGCATCTGGCTCCTTGTGCGCGTTGAGTGTGGCACACATCTGCACAAACTCATCGGGCGTGAGCTGCTGTCCGGCATCGCTCAAGGCACAGGATGGATTGATGTGAACCTCTATGAAGAGTCCGTCAGCGCTGAGATCGAGCGCTTGTTGCGACAGTTGGTGTACAAGACTCTTTTTCCCGCCCATATGGCTAGGGTCGCAGAGAATGGGCAGTTCCGGTATCCTTCTGCGCAGCTCTATCGGAATCTGCCAATGCGGAGCGTTTCTGTATATGCTCTCTCCGTATGTGGGGAACCCACGATGTATGGCGGCCAGTCTCTTGATACCGGCCTTGTTCAGCCTTTCCAACGCTCCAATCCAAAGGTCAAGGTCGGGGCTTACCGGGTTCTTGACCAGAACCGGAATGTCGGTTCCGCGCAGACTGTCTGCTATATCCTGAACCGCAAACGGGTTGGCCGAGGTTCTGGCTCCCACCCACAGGATGTCGATGCCGGCTCTCAATGCCTCCTCAACGTGATGCGAGTTGGCCACCTCTGTGGTGACCTGCATTCCAGTCTCGGACTTAACTCTTCGCAACCATTCCAGCCCGGGTATTCCTATGCCCTCAAAGCATCCTGGCTTGGTTCTTGGCTTCCAGATGCCGGCGCGGAATATGCGTACTCCGGCATCTGCCAGGGCGCGTGCGGTCTGCATCACCTGCTGCTCTGATTCCGCACTGCAGGGGCCTGCTATCATTATGCGGTGCCGCTCAAAGTCTTTAAATGCCTGTATCGGCTCAATCTCCATCATTTTGATTGCTCACTGTTATTCTTCCCTCTTTGATTGAAATCTCCTCTTCCGCACACATATATTCAAGGACTTTATCTATATGCCCGCTTGGATAGGGCAGGGCGTAGATGTCTCTCTGGGAGTCAGGATGCCCTTCAATAGTGTCAAGTATGTCCGTGCGGATGCTTTTGTAGAGTCCTCTGCTGATGCCGGTACTATGTGCCTGCAGACAGATATCGCAACGTATGCAGGGCTTTGTTCTGCGCTCCCCGAAATAGTTGAGCAGCATCTCGCTTCTGCATCCGTTCTCTCTGGTGGCGTACTCTGTCATCGCTTTTATGCGCTCCTTGTACTCCTCTTTTCTAAGCTCATACACCTCAGGCTGGAAGTTCAGCATTGATGACTCAACCCTCGCACGGCTCCAGATTATCCGGGGAGTCTTGCGCGCGGGAACATATCTTACATATCCCATCCTGTCCAGATCGGTAAGCGTGGTGTAGAGAGTGTGCGCGTCTGTGCAGGCCCTCTCGCAAATGAGCTTCTCGTCTATGAAGGCCTGGCTTGTGAACACTCCGCTGTAAGTCCTCAGTATTATGCTGAGAATCTTTTCAGTTGTCTCATTCTCTGTTGTCAGTCTGTAGAGACTCTCACGGGTGGTGGTGAACTGAATGCGGGCTGAGAAATCCTCTTCCTCAACATATTCAATGTATCCCATCCGGGTAAGAATGCGAAGCGCGCTGTCAGTCTGAAGAACCGGCAGAGAGTATTGCTGGCAGAATTCCGACAGGGAGAAGTCGAACGCGCATCCCGTACCGTCACCCACAGCCATTATGTGATAGTACGCCAGCTTGTCGTAAACCTTTCGTATGAAATCCTTCTCCGGAAATGCGTCGCTTACCCGCTTGCTGAGCTTCCTCTTGTCGCCAGGCGAGTGAAGCAGCACTGCGTACGATGTCTTCCCGTCGCGTCCGGCGCGTCCCGCCTCCTGGAAATAGGCCTCGGGGGAGTCCGGCATGTCAATGTGTACCACTATTCGTACATCCGGCTTGTCAATGCCCATTCCGAATGCGTTTGTGGCCACAATGATGCGGTATTTGTCCTCAGTCCACTCCTTCTGCCTGCGGTCCTTGATTATGTTGTCCAGACCGGCGTGATAATAGTCCGCGGTTATTCCCGCCTGCCTGAGGGCATCGGATATCTCCTTGGTCTCACGCCTGTTCCTTACATAGACTATTCCCGGGCCGCCCACTTTCTGAAGAATGGTGGTGAGCTCCTGCATCTTGTTGTCGGTGTGCCGTACAATGTACCAGAGATTCCCGCGGTCGAAACTCATCCGGAAAAGGTTTTTCTCCTTGAATCCCAGCTTGTCCTGGATGTCGCCGGCTACTCTCGGTGTGGCGGTTGCCGTCAGCGCAAGCACCGGTACTCCGGGAAGGAGCTCGCGGATTCCGGCAATCTCAAGGTATGCCGGCCTGAAATCATATCCCCACTGTGAGATGCAGTGAGCCTCGTCAACGGCTATCATCGATACCTTGATGTGCCTGAGCTTGGTCTGGAAAAACTCAGTGGAGAGTCTTTCTGGAGATACATACAGGAACTTGCATCCCCCAAACACGCAATCCTCCAGCGTCTCCACAATATCCTGGCGCCTCATACCGCTGAATATGGCCGCCGCACGGATCCCGCGCTTTCTCAGGTTCTCAACCTGATCCTTCATAAGCGCGATAAGAGGTGTTATGACAATGCACACGCCCTCTTTTGTGAGAGCCGGAACTTGGAATGTGATGCTTTTGCCGCCACCTGTCGGCATCAGACCGAGGGTATCCCTGCCGCTGCCGATACTCTCTATGATATCGGCCTGTATTCCACGGAAACTGTCATAGCCCCAGTAGTGCCTGAGTATTTCCAGATATGTCATAGCCCGTCAGGGTGGTGTTATTTCCCGAATGAGGTATCGCTTGGCTTGATGTTCTCTATCTGCAGGATAGGGTGTCTTGGCCTGAAGTTGTCCTCCTCCAGAGTGTAGCAGATGTCGAATGAGCTTTTTGTCTTGATGAGGGACATATATTCGTTCTGACCGAATGCGATGCCTTTTCTGGTGTTGTTCGTTCCGTCAATCAAGTCCAGCTGAATATGCTCGTGGCCACGGCCTACAACCTTGCTGCCTCCGTAATCATATACATTGCGCGTGCAGAACACAGGCTTGTGGTTTTCCGGACCAAAAGGCTGGAAACGCATAAGGTTCTTGAAGAAATCGGGCGTGATGTCCTTGAATGAGAGCTCCGCGTCAATGTCGATGGTGGCGCTGATCTGCTCCGGCTCAATGTGGGCCGCGACGAACTCCTCAAACCTCCGCGCAAACTCCGGCACATTCTCCACTTTCATCGAGAGTCCGGCCGCATATGTGTGTCCTCCGAAATTCTCAAGAAGGTCTTTGCAGCTCTCGATGGCCTTATATACATCGAAACCGGCCACTGAGCGTGCCGAGCCTGTGGCCACATCGCCGGTCTTTGTGAGGACTACGGCCGGACGATAATAAATCTCCGTGAGGCGTGATGCTACAATTCCGATTACTCCCCGATTCCACTCCTCGTTGTAAAGCACGATGGAGCGACGCTCTGACAGGCTTTCCAATGAATCCACAATTTGGTTGGCCTCGGCGGTCATACGCTTGTCCTGCTCCTTGCGCTCCTCGTTGTGGTCGTTGATGTTGGCGGCCAGCTCAAGCGCCCTGGCGAAATCGGTCTCAACCATAAGGTCAACGGCCTCCTTGCCGCTGTAAAGGCGGCCGGACGCGTTCAGACGCGGGCCTATCTTGAAAATGATGTCGTTGATGGTAAGCTCCTTTCCGGTAAGCTTGCATACCTGCATTATGGCTCTCAGTCCGGTGCTTGGCTGAGTGTTGAGCCTTTGCAATCCGTAATATGTGAGCACGCGGTTCTCGCCCATTATCGGTACGATGTCTGATGCCGTGCTGACGGCTACAAGGTCCAGCAACGGTATCAGTTCAGAGAAAGGCGTGCCGTTGCTCATGGCGAAGGCCTGCATGAACTTGAAGCCTACTCCACAGCCGGACAGATGGGGGAACGGGTATGTTGAGTCTGCCCGTTTGGCGTTCAGAATAGCCACGGCTGGCGGTAACTCATCGTCAGGTACGTGATGGTCGCAAACGATGAAATCTATTCCTTTCCGCCTTGCATATGCTATCTCCTCAATTGCCTTGATTCCGCAATCGAGCACTATGACAAGCGACACGCCGGTCTCGAAAGCGTAGTCAACACCCTGATGTGATACTCCGTAACCTTCGTGGTTGCGGTCTGGAATGTAGTAGTCCAGATTGGAGTATGAGCGTCTCAGGAAATTGTAGACCAAGGCGACAGCCGTGGTTCCGTCAACATCATAATCTCCATAGACAAGAATCCTCTCGTTCCTCTCGATGGCCTTGTTCAGCCTCTCCACAGCGATGTCCATATCCAACATCAACGATGGATCGTGCAACTCGCTCAGTTGTGGATTGAAGAATTTTCTTGCTTCATTTTCGTTTCTGATGCCTCTTTGTATCAGCAGTCTGCAGAGCAGGGGGCTTATGCCCATTGCGCGTGACAGCTCACGCGCTTCCTCGCGCAACTCCGATGTCGGGGGCACATAGTTCCATTTGAAGTTCATTATTTATATTGTTTTTTTCCTTTTTCATATTGAGTGTATTTATGGCCGGCTATGACTTGTGCGAGTACTGCGCCTTGTATGCCAATTTCAAAAAGCAAATATAATCAAATAATCCATACACGCATTTTATTTAATAAAAATTAATATTGAGATAATAATGATTCTTCTTAATTACGGCTGCTTGTAAGAGGGATTATTTGTATCTTTGCGTGGTTTTTTGAGGTTTACCAGATGATTGTCGGAAAGACTGAGGTGCGTGTGCGCGAGTTCCAGCCAGCAGGTGGCGTCAGGGAATGCCATCTTGTGGTAAGGCTGAGATGCGGCGGACTGCCTTTCAGCGGGCAATGCCGCGAGCTGCTTGACGCGTATGACAGTGTGGTGGGACGCATGACGGATATGAATGCTGTCTTTGAGCGCTATTTCCTGAGCGATGCGGCCACACAGCAGGATGAGTTGGAGAAGATGCTCGGCGCAAGGAATTGTGCGGTGTCTGTCGTTGAGCAGCCCCCGCTTGACGGTACGAAAGTGGCGATGTGGGCTGTGCTGGTTGAGGGCGCGTCGCCAAAACGTCTTGATTCCGGAATCGTCGAGGTGTCGCATGGCTCATATACGCACCTGCTGTCAGGCAGTATGACTGCCTCCGGCCGTGACTCGAAGGCTCAGGCCAAGGAATTGCTGGTTGATTATTCAGAGAGGATAGGAGAGGCCGGATGTACTCTCTTTGACAATTGTGCGCGCACCTGGTTCTTTGTGCAGAATATCGATGTGAACTATTCCGGAGTAGTGACCGCCCGAAACGATGTCTTCAGCGCGCAGGGGCTTACAAACGATACTCATTTCATAGCTAGTACGGGAATAGGCGGAAGGACATCGGACAGAACGTCGCTTGTGATGATGGAGGCTTATTCCGTCAAAGGCCTGCAGCCTGGTCAGATGAGTTATCTGTACGCTTCCACACACCTCAACCGCACCAGCGAGTATGGCGTCAGCTTTGAGCGCGGGGCCAGGGTCGATTACGGAGACCGCCGTCACGTGTATATCTCCGGAACCGCAAGCATAGACAATTGCGGAAAGGTGCTTCATGTGGGAGATGTACGTCTTCAGACAGAGAGAATGCTGGAGAATGTGTCAAGACTGCTTGAGGAGGCCGGATGCTCGTTTGCGGACGTGGCCCATATCATTGTCTATCTGCGTGACATCGCTGACTATAGGACTGTAGAGGAGATTTTCGGACAGCGTTTCCACGAGATTCCGCTCGTGGTGCTGTACGCGCCGGTCTGCCGTCCGGGTTGGCTGATTGAGATGGAGTGCATGGCCATAAGGGAGCAGGCTGATACGCGATACCCTGATTTGTAATTAATTGTTTGGAATATGAAGATACTGGTTACCGGTGCTGCCGGTTTTATCGGCTCAAGACTGGCTTTTATGCTGGCTGAGCGTGGCGATGTGGTGGTGGGTCTTGACAACATCAATGACTATTATGATGTGAGGCTCAAGTATGGACGTCTGGCGGAGTGCGGAATAAAGGTGCCGGGTGATGATTTTGTGGATGGAGCGTATGTCGCAAGCTCAGTACTTGAGAACTACTCGTTCATAAGAATGAGTCTCACAGACCGTGAGGCCCTTGACGCCCTTTTCAAGAGAGAGGGATTCCAGGTGGTGGTGAATCTTGCCGCTCAGGCCGGAGTCCGTTATTCCATAACTAATCCGTATGCCTATCTGGACAGCAATCTGGTGGGCTTTATGAACATTCTGGAGTGCTGCCGGCACAATGATGTGGAATATCTTGTGTACGCGTCCTCAAGCTCGGTGTACGGAATGAACGACAAGGTCCCGTTCAGCGAGGATGACCGTGTTGATAATCCAGTCAGTCTGTATGCCGCCACAAAGAAAGCGAACGAGCTGATGGCCCATTCGTACAGCAAGCTTTACGGGCTGCCCACAACCGGACTTCGTTTCTTCACGGTCTATGGCCCGTGGGGACGTCCTGACATGGCGCCTATGCTCTTTGCGTCGGCAATCAGCAAGGGAGAGCCTATCAAGGTCTTCAACAACGGCAATATGAGCCGCGACTTCACGTTCGTGGATGATATAGTCCTTGGCACGATACAGGTTATTGACCACAGACCCGTGCCTTCCGCCTGCGCCGGCGGTGTGCCATATAAGGTGTATAACATCGGTTGCTCCAATCCGGTCAACCTGATGGACTTCATAAACGAGATAGAGAACGCTCTGGGCGTAGAGGCGAGGAAGGTGTTCCTGCCTATGCAGCAGGGTGATGTGCTTAGGACGTATGCGGACACATCGCATCTGGAGAGCGAGGTCGGATACCGTCCTTCCACGACTCTTCACGACGGCATTGGAAAATTCATTGAGTGGTTCAAATCTGACAAAAATCCGCTCAAATAATAAAAAATGCAAAATATCGTCAGATTTCTTGGAAGTTTGAATGACAAAAAGTAACTTTGCGACGGATTTTGATGGCAGAATAACACAAAATTCATAGGAATCGCAGAAAAATGTCATTTTAATAAAATATCGAATATGGACAAACAGGCGAAAAATTACGTTGAGAGTTTTATGGCAGAGGTCATTGCCAAGAACCCGGGTGAGAAAGAGTTCCATCAGGCTGTCCGCGAGGTAGTGGAGAGCGTAGCTCCTTACATTATGGCTTATCCTTATCTTCAGGAGCAGAAGATTATGGAGCGTATCGTTGAGCCGGAGCGTGTCATCATGTTCCGCGTGCCTTGGATGGACGATCAGGGCGAGGTTCACGTAAACCGTGGCTTCCGTGTGCAGATGAACAGCGCCATCGGACCGTATAAAGGCGGTATCCGTTTCCACTCAAGCGTAAACCTGAGCATTATGAAGTTTCTTGCATTTGAGCAGACTTTCAAGAACAGCCTTACCACCCTTCCGATGGGCGGCGCCAAGGGCGGCTCGGACTTCAGCCCGCGTGGCAAGTCTGACGCAGAGGTTATGCGTTTCTGCCAGAGCTTTATGAACGAGCTCTATCGCCATATCGGTCCTGATACCGATGTTCCTGCCGGTGATATAGGTGTCGGCGGCCGTGAGGTAGGCTTTATGTTCGGTCAGTACAAGCGTCTGCGTGACGAGTGGACCGGAACATTTACCGGAAAGGGCCAGGGCTGGGGCGGAAGCCTTATGCGTCCGGAGGCTACCGGTTACGGTGCCTGCTACTTCGCACAGGCTATGCTCGCCACACGCGGCAAGAGCTTTGAGGGTCAGACCGTTCTTGTGTCAGGTTCGGGAAATGTGGCACAGCACGCTGCCGAGAAGGCAATGGAGCTTGGCGCAAAGGTCGTATCACTGTCTGACAGCGACGGCTCAATCTATGATCCGGATGGCTTTACCCCAGAGAAGATTGCATACGTGAAGAAACTCAAGAATGTTATCCGTGGCCGTATCAAGGAGTATGTAAAGGAGTATCCTAACGCACAGTACTTTCCGGGCGAGCGTCCTTGGGGCATCAAGTGCGATATCGCAATGCCTTGCGCCACTCAGAATGAGATTGAGCTGGAGGATGCCAAGAAACTGGTTGCGAACGGTTGCTATTGCGTATGCGAGGGTGCCAATATGCCTACCACTCCGGATGCAATCGCATTGTTCCAGGGCGCCAAGATGCTTTACTCTCCCGGTAAGGCTTCCAATGCCGGTGGCGTAGCTACCTCAGGCCTTGAGATGTCACAGAACTCCATGCGTCTGAAATGGACCTCAGAGGAGGTTGACGAGAAGCTGCATCGCATTATGGCCGACATCCACGCCGCCTGTCTGAAGTATGGTACCGAGGAGGATGGATACATCAACTATGTAAAGGGCGCGAACATCGCCGGCTTCATCAAGGTGGCCAACGCCATGGTTGATCAGGGTCTCGTTTAATTGACTATTCTATCTGCATTGACGATAGATATTTGTATCTTTGCACCGGCTGGGCACAATGATTGCTCCAGCCGGTGTCTTTTTTATCCGGTAATTATATGACAGCGGAGGGTACTGAATATATGTCACTGATGGCCAGAAGAATAAAGCACATTCTTCTGGTATGTAACAATTATGACAGCTATACTCTTGAGGAGGATGGCAGAATAGAGAACCGCATCGCTCAGGACTATGCCGAGCTGAATCTTAGCAATCCGCCTGAGATTGAGCGCGTGGAGACTACTGTCGATGCGCTTGCTCTGGTTCGTGGGGGCCGTAGCTATGACCTTGTAATCACAATGTACAACGTGGGCGAGGTGAATGTGTTTGACTTCTCGCTGCAGATGAAACAGATGTCACCGGATACTCCTATCGTATTGCTGGCATCGTTCTCGCGCGAGATATACAACCGCATTCAGGACAGAGCCTCATCATCGATAGATTATTTCTTCTGCTGGAACAACTCAACGGATCTTATCATCGCCATCATCAAGCTGCTCGAGGACAAAATGAATGCCAATCAGGACATTCTTGAGTCCGGCGTTCGTGCCATACTGCTGGTGGAGGATTCCGTAAGGTATTACTCAACGTACCTGCCGGTATTGTATAAACTGGTGCTTCAACAGAACAGCGAGGCCATACGCGACGCCTTGAATGAGAAACAGCAGATACAGCGAAAACGCTCTCGTCCTAAAATCCTGATGGCCACCTGCTACGATGAGGCAATGGAGATGTACGAGCGTTATAAGAACAATATCCTTGGCATAATATCGGATATTGGTTTTGTCATGCATCGCGATGACCCGCCTGAGAAGGAGGTTCTTGATGCCGGTGTCACACTCTGTAACTATATACGTCAGGACAATCCTACAATGCCGCTGCTGATGCAGTCGTCGCAGGAGAGTATGCGCGAGGTGGCGCAGAGACTCGGTGTGGGCTTCGTCGTGAAGACCTCAAAGACACTGACGCACGAGCTTTCGGAATACATAGGCCGTGAGTTCGGCTTTGGCGATTTCGTGGTTACCGATTCCGAGACCGGAGAGGAACTGATGCGTGCCGGAGACCTTTACGGATTCGAGAAGATTATGACCAATATATCTGAGACCGAGTTCCGTCGCCTCTCAGACAAGAACTACATTTCCAGATGGTTGTTTGCCCGAGGCCTTTTTGAACTGGGCAAGTTCCTTCGTCCGCTTACCATCCGTGACAGCTCGGACATTCCTGAGATAAGGAGAATCAACCAGAAGGCCATTCGTGATTTCCGCATAAGTCAGGCCCTTGGCGTAGTGGCACGCTTCAATAAAGACAGCTACAATGATGCCATCTGGTTCTCCAGAATAGGCAATGGCTCGCTGGGAGGCAAGGCGCGTGGACTGGCATTCCTGAACTACATCCTTCAGAAATACGATCTCTACAGAAAGTGGGAGGGAGTAAGGGTCATGGTACCGCGTACGCTTGTCATCACCACAGACTACTTTGACCGCTTCATCATTGAGAACGGACTTCAGTATGTGATCAACTCCGACATATCCGATGCGGAGATTCTCTCCGAGTTCGTGGCATCGACATTGCCGTCTGACCTTACAGATTGCCTGAAGGTGTTTATCCACAACATTCACAAGCCGTTGGCCGTACGCTCGTCGTCGAAGCTGGAGGACTCATATTACCAGCCCTTCGCAGGAGTCTATTCCACATATATGATACCTCGTACGGAAAACGAGGACCAGATGCTGAGACTTCTGAGCAAGGCAATCAAGAGCGTCTATGCATCTATATACTTCGCCGCGTCCAGAGGCTATATCACTGCCACGGCAAATGTGATATCAGAGGAGAAGATGGCAATCATCCTTCAGGAGGTCTGCGGCTCGCAGGATGGTGAGTATTACTTCCCTACATTCTCCGGTGTGGCGCGCTCGGTGAACTTCTATCCAATCGGTCACGAGAAACCCGAGGACGGTATAGTAAAGGTCGCCATGGGTCTCGGAAAGGCTGTGGTTGACGGTGACCAGGTTCTCCGCTTCTCGCCAAAGTATCCCAGGCACGTTCTCCAGACATCTACGACAGAGCTGACAATGACAGACACCCAGAAGTCAATGTTTGCCCTGAACCTTCAGCCTGACAAGTTCAAGACATCTGTCGATGATGCCGTGAACCTTGAGCGGATACCAATATCGGAGTGCGGAAAGTTCCGGAATCTGAAATATGTGGCATCTACTTGGGACAGCGAGAATATGCGCATTGTTGACTCCGCCATTCCTCAGGGCCCCAAGTTCGTGACGTTCGCCCAGATTCTCAAGTTCAAGACACTGCCACTGGCGGAGATTGTAACCGAGCTTCTTCTGATTGCGCAGAAGGAGATGAAGTGCGGAGTTGAGATAGAGTTCGCCGCGAATATGGACCGTCGCGATGACTTGCCGTCCATATTCAACGTGCTCCAGATCAGACCAATCTCTGTTGACAGCCGCAATGTCGATGTGGATTGGGAGAATATAGATACAGGCAACCCTATAGTCTATTCCGGGAGCGCGCTTGGCACAGGATGGATTGACGGTGTGAGTGATATTGTGTATCTGCGTCAGGATACCTTCGATGTTACCAAGACAAGGCAGATGGCAATGGAGCTGACACAGCTGAACAACCGTTTCCGTTCCGAGGGAAGGAACTATATTCTCATAGGATATGGCCGGTGGGGTTCAAGCATCCCGTCACTTGGCGTTCCGGTACAGTGGAGCGACATATCCGAGGCCAAGGTGATTGTAGAGTGCAGCCTTAAGGATTTCCGCGTAGATCCAAGTCAGGGCACGCATTTCTTCCAGAATCTGACATCGTTCAATGCCGGTTATATCAATGTCGATCCGTGTCCCGGCAAACCAGACGTGTTTGACTATGAGGCATTGGAGAGGATAGCGCCTGTATGTGAGACTGAGTTCCTGCGGCACGTCCGTCTGGACCGCAGCCTTGAGATATGCATTGACGGCCGTGAAAGCAAGGCGTTGATAAAGTAACTTACATTTAGTTTAAAGATATGATAACTTTCTCCATCGCGCTGATAATTCTTGTGCTGGGCTATCTGGTCTATGGCGGATTCATGGCGCGTCTTTTCGGAGAGGACAAGACACGTCAGGTCCCGTCCGAGACAATGGCCGATGGCGTTGACTATGTGAGCATGCCAACGTGGAAGGCATATATGATCCAGTTCCTCAACATCGCCGGACTCGGTCCTATATTCGGGGCCATAATGGGTGCCAAATTCGGCACGTCATCATATTTGTGGATAGTGTTCGGATGCATTTTCGGCGGTGCGGTACACGACTATCTGTCAGGAATGATATCGTTGCGGAATGGCGGTGAGAGCCTGCCGAATCTGGTGGGCCGCTATCTTGGCGGAGCAATCAAGAGTGTCTTTACGCTTTTCTCGCTGATTCTGATGATTCTGGTGGGGTGCGTTTTCGTGTCACAGCCGGCGGAGCTTCTGGCCAATCTTACCCCGGAATCACTGAACGTGAATTTCTGGATGATACTCATCTTTATCTATTATCTGGTAGCCACCCTGTTCCCGATAGACAAGATTATAGGAAACCTGTATCCCATCCTTGGCGCGGCATTGCTGTTTATGGCAATCGGGGTGCTGACAATGCTGTTCGTGCATCATCCTGACCTGCCGGAGATGTGGAACGGTTTTGGCGTAAAGTACGAGAAGAACCCCGTCTTTCCTATGATGTTCGTATCCATAGCCTGCGGAGCCGTGAGCGGATTCCACGCGACACAGTCTCCGATGATGGCCCGCTGCGTCAGAAATGAGCGTAACGGCCGCATAGTGTTTTATGGCGCTATGATAAGCGAGGGCATAGTGGCTCTGATATGGGCTGCCGCAGCCACGGCTTATTTCCAGAGTCACGGCGCGGGTGAGACTGCCGCTACAATCACAATGAACATATCGCGTGAGTGGCTCGGCAAGGTGGGCGGCATAATTGCCGTCATAGGAGTTGTTGCCGCACCTATCTCCACTGGCGATACCGCATTGCGAAGCGCCCGCCTTATGATTGCCGACTCGCTGAATTTCACGCAAAAGGGAATTCTGAACCGCCTGATGATCTCCATTCCGCTGTTTGTCGTCACATTGATAGTGCTGTTCCTGAGCATCTCGCAGAAAGACGGATTCGCCGTGATATGGCGTTACTTCTCGTGGAGCAATCAGGTGCTTTCCGTGTTTACATTCTGGGCTTTGACCGTATATTTGTGCAAGAACGGTAAAAACTGTCTTGTCACGCTGGTGCCGGCTTTGTTTATGACGGTTGTAACCACATCGTATGTCCTGCTGGCTCCGGAATGCTGCGGCTTGCCCGGGTATATCTCCTATCCTGCCGGAGTGCTGCTGGCTCTGGACTTCCTGTTTGTCTTCCTTCGTTGGAAATATCATTACAAAATGAAGTTTCCGGACAAAGCCCGTCTCTGGAAGAACAGGCAAGATGTCAGGGGCGTGTGATTATTTGCGGATTATTTAGCATTTTTTGTAAAGTAGAGTTAGCAAAAGACGGCTATTTTGCTTACCTTTGCGTTTCAAGTGCGAGAGCGCCTGAAACGCATTGTTTTTATGGAGTCTTTCTTCAGAACACACGACTATCTTATTGAGCATCTGCAGGCCTCGGTGAGACGCGACCTTATGGATGAGATTGACTGGTCACAGCGTATGATCGGCATCAAGGGTACGCGTGGAGTGGGGAAGACCACATTCCTGCTCCAGTATGCCAGGGAGAAGTTCGGCAGAGACCGCTCGTGCCTCTATATCAATATGAACAACTTCTACTTCCAGGGCCGTGGTATCGCTGAGTTCGCAGGCGAGTTCCACAGAATAGGCGGCAAGGTGCTTCTGATTGATCAGGTGTTCAAGCATCCGGACTGGAGCAGCGAGCTCCGCAAGTGCTACGACTTGTATCCCGGCTTGAAAATAGTCTTTACAGGCTCGTCTGTGATGCGTCTCAAAGAGGAGAATCCTGAGCTTGGCGGTATAGTGACATCGTATAACCTGAGAGGTTTCTCGTTCCGTGAGTTCCTGAACCTGAAGGCGGGCACTGGCTTCAAGAGCCACAGTCTGTACGACATCATCCGCCATCACGAGGATATCGCGCAGGAGATACTTGCCGAGGTACGTCCTCTTGACTATTTCCAGGATTATCTGCATCACGGCTTCTATCCGTTCTTTCTGGAGAATCGGAACTTCTCGGAGAATCTTATAAAGACTATGAACATGATGATGGAGGTTGATATCCTCCTCATCAAGCAGATAGAGTTGAAGTATCTGGCCAGGATAAAGAAACTGTTCTATCTGATGGCCGTTGAGGGTACGAGCGCCCCCAACGTAAGCCAGCTGGCAGACGAGACAGACACATCGCGTGCCACAGTAATGAACTATATCAAGTATCTGGCCGATGCGCGTCTCATCAATATGGTCTATGCCAAGGGCGATACATTCCCCAAAAAGCCGGCCCGCGTGATGATGCACAACTCAAACCTTATCTACACCATATACCCTCCCCGCGCCGACCAGCAGGATGTCCTTGAGACATTCTTTGTGAACACTCTCTGGAAAGACCACGTGGTGCACAAGGGCGAGAAAGGCTTCAGCTTCCTTGTTGACGGTGACATCAGCTTCAAGGTCTGCACCGACGAGGCCCGTTTCCGCAACAACCCCAGCGCGTACTATGCCGTTGATGACCTGGATCTGGGTCACGACAACGTCATTCCCCTCTGGCTCTTCGGTTTCCTATATTAAAATGAATATAATAACAAAATACACTTAACTGTTATGGCAAAGAAATTCTTAACTTGTGATGGTAATCAGGCCGCCGCTCATGTAGCATACATGTTCTCGGAGGTCGCCGCCATCTATCCTATCACGCCGTCATCAACGATGGCAGAGTATGTTGACGAGTGGGCAGCCCAGGGCCGCAAGAACATCTTCGGTGAGACCGTAATGGTACAGGAGATGCAGTCCGAGGGAGGTGCCGCAGGTGCCGTGCACGGCTCACTTCAGGCCGGTGCCCTGACCACTACATTCACAGCATCGCAGGGCCTTCTGCTGATGATTCCTAATATGTATAAGATTGCAGGCGAGCTGCTTCCTTGCGTATTCCACGTATCAGCCCGTACACTGGCATCACACTCACTCTGTATCTTCGGTGACCATCAGGACGTGATGGCCTGCCGTCAGACAGGTTTCGCAATGCTGGCTGAAGGCTCGGTACAGGAGGTTATGGACCTGGCTGGTGTGGCACACCTCTCAGCCATTAAGGCGAGAGTACCATTCGTGAACTTCTTTGACGGATTCCGCACATCGCACGAGATTCAGAAGATTGAGGCTCTCGAGAACGAGGACCTTGCAGGCCTTATCGACCAGCAGGCACTCAAGGAGTTCCGCGAGCGTGCCCTCAACCCGAACAATCCTGTAATGCGTGGTATGGCCGAGAACCCTGATACATTCTTCACACACCGTGAGGTATGCAACAAGTACTACGAGGCAGTTCCTGACATCGTTGCTGACTATATGAAAGAGATCAGCAAGATCACAGGCCGTGAGTACAAGCCATTCACATACTATGGCGCAGCCGATGCTGAGCGTGTCATCATAGCAATGGGTACAGTTACCGAGGCTGCCAAGGAGGTTATTGACTACCTGACAGAGAAGGGCGAGAAGGTCGGTATCGTAGCAGTTCATCTGTACCGTCCGTTCTCAGTCAAGTACCTGAGCGCCGTTCTGCCAAAGAGCGTGAGACGCATCGCGGTTCTGGACCGTACCAAGGAGCCGGGCGCAAACGGCGAGCCTTTGTATCTTGATGTCGTTGAGGCATTCGCACAGTGCCAGGAGCTCAAGGCCATCAATCCTGTAATAGTAGGCGGTCGTTACGGACTCGGCTCACACGATACCACCCCCGCGCAGATTATCGCCGTATATGAGAACCTTGCACTGGCACAGCCGAAGAATCAGTTCACACTTGGTATCAATGACGATGTCACATTCACCTCACTGCCACAGGGCGAGGAGATAGCACTTGGCGGCAAGGGTATGTTCGAGGCCAAGTTCTACGGTCTTGGAGCAGACGGTACCGTAGGCGCAAACAAGAACTCCGTGAAGATTATCGGCGACAACACCGACAAGCACTGCCAGGCATACTTCAGCTATGACTCAAAGAAGTCCGGCGGTTTCACCTGCTCACACCTTCGTTTCGGTGACAGCCCGATCCGCTCAACATATCTGGTAAACACCCCGAACTTTGTGGCTTGCCACGTTCAGGCTTACCTGAAGATGTACGATGTTACCCGTGGACTCCAGAAGGGAGGTACATTCCTGCTGAATACCATCTGGGAGGGTGATGAGCTCGCAGCCAACCTGCCTGCAAATGTAAAGGCCTACTTCGCGAGGAACGACATCAAGGTCTATTACATCAACGCCACCAGGATAGCTCAGGAGATCGGCCTTGGCAACCGTACCAACACCATCCTGCAGAGCGCGTTCTTCCGCATCACCGAGGTTATTCCTGTTGACCTTGCCATTGAGCAGATGAAGAAGTTCATCGTGAAGTCTTATGGCAAGAAGGGTGAGGATGTAGTCAACAAGAACTATGCTGCCGTTGACCGTGGCGGCGAGTACAAGCAGCTTGCAGTTGACAAGGCCTGGGCATCACTTGAGGCTCCGAAGGCTGCTGCCAACGACGATCCTGACTATATCAACAACATTGTACGTCCTATCAATGCCCAGAACGGCGACCTACTGCCGGTAAGCGCATTCAAGGACAGCATTGACGGCACCTGGCCTGCCGGTACCGCCGCATACGAGAAGCGTGGTGTAAGCGCGTTCGTTCCAGTATGGGATCCGGCAAAGTGTATCCAGTGCAACAAGTGCGCATACGTTTGTCCTCACGCTTGTATCCGTCCGTTCGTTATGGATGAGAGCGAGGCTGCCGGCTTCAAGGCCGAGACCCTTGAGATGAAGGCTCCGGCTGCATTCAAGGGAATGAGATTCCGTATGCAGGTTGGTGTCATGGACTGCCTTGGCTGTGGAAACTGCGTGGATGTATGTCCGGGCAATCCTAAGCTGGGTGGCTCAGCTCTCTCAATGGTTCCGTTCGAGGGCCAGGAGGCTGAGGCCGCAAACTGGGAGTATTGCGTAAAGAACGTCAAGTCAAAGCAGAGCCTCATCGATATTCAGCAGAGTGCCAAGAACTCACAGTTCGCAACTCCTCTGTTTGAGTTCTCTGGCGCTTGCTCAGGCTGCGGCGAGACTCCGTATCTGAAGCTTATATCACAGTTGTTCGGTGACCGTGAGATCGTATCCAACGCTACCGGTTGCTCATCAATCTATTCAGGCTCTATTCCATCAACTCCTTATACAAAGAACGAGGAGGGTCACGGACCAGCCTGGGCCAACTCCCTGTTCGAGGACTTCTGCGAGTACGGTATGGGTATGCAGCTTGCCAACCGCAAGATGCGTATGCGTCTGGAGCGCCTGATGGGCGAGGCTCAGAGCTGCACCTGCTGCTCCGACGAGCTGAAGGCTCTCTTCAATGAGTGGATTGAGAAGAAGAACGATGCCGATGCCACCAAGGCTCTCGCTCCGAAGATCATCGCCGGCTGTGAGGCTTGCGGTTGCGACATCTGCAAGCAGATTCTGGCCTGCAAGGATTATCTGATCAAGCGCAGCCAGTGGATTGTAGGTGGTGACGGCGCATCATACGATATAGGTTATGGCGGTCTGGATCACGTAATCGCCAGCGGTGAGGATGTGAACATCCTGGTACTTGATACCGAGGTATATTCAAATACCGGTGGTCAGGCATCAAAGTCAACACCTCTGGGCGCAATCGCCAAGTTCGCTGCCAGCGGCAAGCGTGTCCGCAAGAAAGACCTGGGTATGATTGCCACCACATACGGCTATGTATATGCCGCTCAGATTGCAATGGGCGCAGACAACGCACAGTGTCTGAAGGCTATCCGCGAGGCCGAGGCTTATCCGGGCCCGTCAATCATCATCGCCTACGCTCCGTGTATCAACCACGGTTTGAAGAAGGGTATGGGCAAGGCACAGGCCGAGGAGGCTGCGGCTGTAGAGTGCGGCTACTGGCACCTGTGGCGTTATAACCCATCTCTCGAGGAGGAGGGCAAGAACCCGTTCTCTCTTGACTCAAAGGAGCCGCAGTGGGATAAGTTCCAGGACTTCCTGAAGGGCGAGGTTCGTTACGCATCTGTAATGAAGCAGTACCCGACCGAGGCTCAGGAGCTCTTCGACAAGGCTGAGGAGATGGCTAAGAAGCGTTATGCGTCTTACATCCGTATGAGCAAGATGGAGTGGTAATCTCCACCTTCTATAATATGAAAGGGTCCGGCCTGGCGGTCGGGCCCTTTCTGTATTCGGGCTGTTGATGCGTAAATGATGAGTATATATTGTGCTGTATCCGTTTTTTCTATATAAGTTTGCAATATGAGCGACAGAGAAAAGGAAATATCCAAGGTGACGGTATGGGGTGCGGTCTGTAATGTGGCTCTCTCGGTATTCAAGCTGATTGCGGGAGTGCTGGGCCATAGTGCCGCCATGATGGCCGATGCGGTACACTCATTGTCCGATTTGGTCAGTGATGTCATTGTGCTGGTTATGGTGCGGATATCATCCAAGGGAAAAGACGAGAGCCACGATTACGGTCATGGTAAGTTCGAGACGCTGGCTACCGTTGCGGTGGCGCTGCTGCTGGTGGTTGTCGGAGTCAGGCTGTTCTCTGGTGGAGTGGCTAAAATCAATGCCGCATTTCACGGTGGGAGTATAGCGGTTCCTGGTATTATAGCTCTGACAGCGGCAATAGTATCTGTTGTCGTAAAGGAATTCCTGTTTCAGTGGACGGCATTCGTGGGACGCAGGAACAATAGCCCGGCTGTAATAACAAACGCCTGGCATCACAGAACCGATGCCCTGTCGTCAGTAGGCTCTGCCATAGGCATTGGCGCGGCTGTGGCTTTTGGCGGCAAATGGGCGATTCTGGATCCTATTGTCTGTTGTGTGATAAGCATCTTCATATTCTATATTGCCGTGAAGATGGCATTGCCGGCTTTGAACGAGCTTACCGAAGGCTCACTGCCTGATGATATGGAGAGCGAGATTACAGAGTTAATACGCTCTGTGTCGGGCGTGACCGATGTCCACGCACTCAAGACACGCAAGAGCGGCCCGTGCATAATAATTGAGTCACATATTGTAGTAAATCCTGAGATGAGTGTGGCCGAGGCACACAGGATAACAACGGAGGCCGAGACGGCCATCCGCCTGAGGTTTGGTGCGGAAACGCAAATCTCCATTCACGTTGAGCCGCACGTTGATGCCGAGTGAGGGCCACAGGGACAGGTCCCTTGACCCGCTATAATCCTAAAATAGTGAGTGATGTGGAAGCGGGCTGTCAGGCTCGCTGGCCATATACTTGTATTCAAGACGGTCTGTCAGACCGGGGAATATGCGTATCAGTATAAGCAGCAGCTTGCTGGTGGCGGTCAGTGTGGCGCGCCTGCGGCGCAGACGTATGTTGCGGAGCATAATCCTTGCCACTCTCTCGGCCGACATCATCTTGCCCTCATCGCGTGGGGTATCGCCCTGCTCGGCGCCATTGGCCAGCAACGCGGTCTTGCGGATGTTGGATGATGTGAATCCTGGCGCGAACACCAGCACGTGAAGCCCGTTGTAGAGGTTCTCAACGCGGAGCGTGTCAAGGAACCCGTTGATGGCGAACTTCGATGCCGAGTAACCGGTTCTGGCCGGAAGCCCCTTGTAGCCTGCAGTTGAGATAACGCCCACCACCGAGCCTTTGGACTCAAGCAGGTGGGGCAGGGCATACTTGGTGCAATAGACGGTTCCCCAGAAATTCACGTCCATCAGTTTCCGTATCACATCCAGGTCAAGGTCCTTGAAGAGCGCCCTCATAGATATTCCGGCATTATTCACAAGAATGTCAATCCGCCCGAAATGGCTAACCGCAGCCTCCATCAGCTTGCGGCAATCGTCCTCAACACTCACATCGGTCCTCACATAGATTACCTCGGTCTGCGATGCCAACTCGCCGGCTATCTCCGCCAGCTTCTCTTCTGAACGTGCGGCAAGCACAAGCCTGGCCTTGTTTTTCGCGAACTCCCTGCACACTGCCAGTCCTATTCCAGAGCTGGCTCCTGTCACTACAACGACTTTGTCTTTGAAATAATCCTTCATATAGTGCAAAGTTATGCAATTATTGCTGACTGTTGTCGCATTAATTGTCTATAATTAGTATCGTATTGGCATATAAAGCAAAAGGCGGCCCGGAGGAAGCACCTCCGGACCGCCTTACTTGCATATTGCCCGCTTGATTATTCGTCTTGGAAGATGTTGCTGGTGTGTGTGCCGCAACCGTGTCGCCTGCCGCCTTGACGGTGGAGTCTTTTGCAAGATAGTCACAAAAAGAGTCAAAGTCAAGAACCAGTTGGTTGACAAGACGGGTAGATACAATCTTCTCGCCGAGGATACTGTTCTCGGATATAGTCATTTGTACATTAAGTGCCATATGTATACCCTTTGCCGGTTAGGGACTTGGTGTTTCAGAGCCTGATGGAGCCCTGCCGACGGGTAGTTAGTAAATAAAAGAAGGTGCTTTCTGACGCATCTTCCATTTGGGTCGACTCAAAACGCTATTTGGGTCGGCTCATTTTGACGATGCAAAACTACAATGGTTATTATATTCCTGCAATAGTTGTCCGGAGTCTTGAATCAGTTTGTCCGGGATGTTGTTTTGCACATTGTCACCTTGCAAGGCGTATAATATAAAATAGGTGTACGGCTTTCATTGGAGTTTCGGGGAATATTGCCTACTTTCGCATATAGATAATGTCTTGCCGATGGATTGTACTAGACTGTTACGCTATGATATGGATGATGCCGTTGAGGCTTTCACGGCCGGATGCGGCTCTGTGCTGCCGTACAATGTGATTACCGGGCATCAGGTACACGGTGTGAGGGTGGCGGTTGTTGACCGTCCGGACCTTACGCGGCAGGATCTGGAGGGCTATGACGCATTCATCACCAATCTCCGTGATTGCGCCATAGGCGTGCGTACGGCTGATTGTATTCCTGTGCTTATGTATGACCCGGTGCACCAGGCAGTGGCTGCGGTGCATTCAGGCTGGAAGGGCACGGTTGCCGGAATATCGGCCTGCGCAATAAGCGCAATGGCCTTGGAATTTGGCACGATGGCCTCCGACATCAAGGCGGTTATCGGCCCTGGCATTTGCCGGAAAAGCTTTCAGGTAGGCCAGGAGGTGGTCGGGATGTTCCGCGAGGCTGGTTTCCCTATGGAGCGTATATACGAGTGGCAGGGTGAGTGCGACGGCACGCCTATGCGCGGAGGTCACCACATAGACCTGTTTCAGGCCAACAGCTGGGTATTAGAGAGGGCAGGGGTACTGAGCTTGAACATACAGACAGCAGGAATCTGTACCTACATAGACAACCGCTTTTATTCCGCGCGTCGTGAGGGAGCTGCCTGCGGCCGCAACATCAATGCAATTAAAATAAAATGACTGATATGAGCGAGAGTTTTTACGATATCTTCAGCAAGTTGAACAGCATTCCGCGTCCGTCGCATCACGAGGAGCGGGTGGCTGATTTCCTTTGCGAGTTTGCCAGTAGCCACGGGTTGCGGTACAGGCGTGATGACAGGAACTGTGTGGTAATAAAGAAAGACGCCACCCCTGGCTGTGAGAATGCCGATCCGGTTGTTATACTCAACCATATGGATATGGTGTGCGTTGCCAAGGACGATTATCTGCGCGACGGCCGTAAGTTCAATCCTCTGCAGGATGAGATACGCCCATACATTGATGTGGTGACAAATCCAGACGGCTCTAAGACCCGTTGGATGAAGGCCGAGGGTACCTCGCTTGGGGCTGACAATGGGATGGGCCTCTCAATGGCTCTGGCAATATTGGCGGATGATTCCATAGTCCACGGTCCGCTTGAGGTGCTTACCACCACAAACGAGGAAGACGGCATGAGTGGCGCCGAGGCCCTGAGCACCGACTTTATAAGTGGCCGCAAGGTGATTAACCTTGATTCCGAGGCGTACAACGAGATTACAGTGGGTGCCGCGGGCGCATACCTGCAGGTGGCCAGCTGGGATGCGGAACGGGCGGCTGTTCCGGATGGCTTTGAGTTTGTGCGGATATCACTGGAGGGAGGCTTGGGCGGCCATTCGGGCGTTGACATCAACAAAGGCCGTTGCAATGCCAACAAGGAACTGTGCTCATTCCTGACGGAGGACCTGGCGGATGCTATGGCAGTTGGCGATGTCCTGGTGTGCTCCTTGAGCGGCGGCACGGCCAATGCCTCCATAGCACAGCAGGCTGAGGCAGTGCTCGCGCTTAAGCCTGCGATGTACGATGCGCTGCATAGGTACGCTGGGAAATGGAACGATTCTCTGAAAGACAGGTTCGCAAAGACTGATGCCTCGGTATCTGTACGTATGGAGAAGGCTGAGGCTTGTGAGAGCTGTCTTACTAATGCCTCTGCCATACTGCAGACCGTATCAAAGCTGCCTTGCGGCACTCTGGCAATGCGCGGGGATATGCCGGGAACGGTTATGACCAGCAATAACATCGGTGTAATCTCAACTACGGCCGATAAGGTTACGGCATCCTGCCATACCAGAAGTTTCAGTGATGACGAGATGCATAAATTGGGCGGGCACATTGCTGAGGTATTCCGCGAGGGGCAGGCCGCTCAGGTTCAGTTGCTTATGGACACGGGCGCGTGGATAGAGCGTGCTGACTCTCCCTTGCTTGCCATCACCTGCCGTACTTTCAAGGATGTCCTTGGCTTTGAGCCAAAGAAAGTGGCGATGCACTTCGTGCTTGAGGCGGCATACTACGTACAGAAGTACCCGGGTGTTGAGATTGCATCCATAGGCCCGCTCATCATAGAGCCTCACTCCACATCCGAGCGTGTGAGCCTTGATACTGCCGACAATATCTGGAAAGTAACCGTTGAGCTGCTCTCCAGACTGGCCGGCAAGGTCAGATAAACAGCATCTCGCGATACTTGGGCAGGGCCCAGAGCTCATCGTCCACCATCAGCTCTATGGCATCGATATGCCCGCGTATTTCCTCCATCTTGGGGAATACGGTGTTGTGGTAGGCTATCGCCTTGTCGCGCTCGCACTCAATGGCGTTGGCCACTTTCCTGCGCTCTACAAGCTGGTCAACAAGCTGGCGTATTGACGATACGTGTCCGGCTATCTCCTTGATGCTCTCAATGTTCTCTTTGGAGTATCTTGCGCCTTCCTCCTTGCCCAGCACAGTCTCCATCTTGATTACATTGTCCAGCAGCTCGCTCTGATACTTGGTGGCGATAGGAATGATGTGGTTGATGGCCAGATCGCCCAGTACGCGCGCCTCAATCTGCAGCTTCTTGGTGTAGGTGTTCCATTTGATCTCGTTGCGGGCGCGGAGCTCGTTCTCCTGCATCACACCCTGACTGTGGAACATACTCACGCTCTCTTTTGTCAGATAGTTGTCGTAGATGAGCGGTGCGCTGCTCTCGCAGTCCAGACCGCGTCTGGCAGCCTCTCTCTTCCACTCGCCGGAGTAGCCGTTGCCGTCGAAACGCACGGGCTTGCAGTATTTTATGTACTTGCGCAAGATCTTCATTATGGCGAACTCGCGCTCCTCACCCTGGGCTATGAGCTGCTCTACATCGTCCTTGAAGAGTTGGAGCTGCTCGGCCATCGCGGTGTTGAGTACAATCATCGCGGTGGCGCAGTTGGCCTCGGAGCCTACGGCGCGGAACTCAAAGCGGTTTCCGGTGAAGGCGAATGGCGATGTGCGGTTGCGGTCGGTATTGTCAAGCAGAAGCTCCGGTATCTGCGGTATGCTCAGCTTTATCTCGCGCTTACTGAGCAGACGCACAAAATCGTCGGTCTCCTCCATATGGTCAAGTACTGATGATACCTCTGAGCCTAGAAAACTGGAGATGATGGCTGGCGGCGCCTCGTTGGCACCAAGGCGATGCTCGTTTGACGCGCCTGCCACGCTGGCCTTCAGCAGGCCGTTATGGCGGTAGATGGCGGCCAGCGTGTTGACTACGAAGGTGATGAAACGCAGATTGTCCTTGTCTGTCTTGCCGGGGGCCATAAGCGGTATGCCGTTGTCTGTGCCGAGTGACCAGTTGCAGTGCTTGCCCGAGCCGTTTACTCCCTTGAATGGCTTCTCGTGCAGCAGTACGCTGAATCCGTGCTTCTTGGCCACTGATTTCATCAATGACATAAGTATCATATTGTGGTCCACCGCCAGATTGCACTTCTCGTAGATGGCCGCAACCTCAAACTGGTTGGGGGCCGTCTCATTGTGGCAGGTCTTGGTTGGGATTCCAAGCTTCATGGCCTCCATCTCAAGGTCGCTCATAAAGCGTGAGACCCTCTCCGGGATAGCACCGAAGTAGTGGTCGTCCAACTGCTGGCTCTTGGCGCTCTCGTGTCCCATCAGGGTGCGGCCTGTCAGTACCAGGTCGGGGCGTGCTATGAACAATTCGGTATCTATAAGGAAATACTCCTGCTCCCATCCAAGGTAGGCGTTCACGTTGTGTACGCTTTTGTCGAAAAGGCGGCAGACTTGTGTGGCGGCTTTCTCTACGGCGCTGATTGATTTCAGCAACGGGGCCTTGTAGTCGAGTGCCTCGCCGGTGTATGCTATGAATACTGTAGGGATGCAGAGCGTGTCGTCCATAAGGAATGCAGGCGAGGTTGGGTCCCAGGCGCTGTAGCCGCGTGCCTCGAATGTGCTGCGGATGCCTCCGTTCGGGAAGGACGATGCGTCGGGCTCCTGCTGGCGCAAAAGCTTGCCTGAGAATTTCTCTATTACGCCGCCTTTGCCGTCAAGCTCTATGAAGGCGTCGTGCTTCTCGGCTGTGGTGCCGGTCAGTGGTGAGAACCAGTGGGTGTAGTGCGTGGCTCCATTCTCAAGGGCCCAGCGTTTCATTCCGTCGGCCACCTCATCTACTATTGAGGCGTCCATAGGCTCATAGCCGTCCATTACCGCTACCATACGCGCGTAGATGTCGGAAGGCAGGTACTTGTACATTTTTGCCTTGTCGAAGACTTTGCATCCAAAGTAGTCGGATGGTCTTTTGCCGTTATCTATCTCAACCGGCCTCTTTGAGGCGGCCTTCTCTAAGGCTTGGAATCGGACAGTATTCATAATTTTCTTTGATTTTTGTGCAAAGTTAGCTGATTTTTGGCCGCGTTTTTATTTTGCGGGTGAAATTTGCTGAAAAATGCTCGATATCGCAGGTGAATTTTGTTTTTGCGGGTGAATTGCCCGGAATGCGGCTTAGGCTTTAACGCTGCAGAGCATTACCTGCGTGGCTACTCGCTTACGCCACTCCGGGGATGCTCTGCAACGTTAATGTCTAAGCCTCCGGAACTGCTGGTTTGAATAAGGTAATGATTTATCATATTCGCAGCATTTAATAATGCAATCAGGCTTGTATGATGAATCGGGGAATGCAATAATTGAGTAAATTTGCGGGATTAATTGTATGCGCGGATGGAACAGGAGAACTTCATCAGAGTCAGGAACGCCAGAGTCAACAATCTGAAGGGCGTGTCGCTGGATATTCCGCGTGACAAGTTCATCGTAATTACGGGACTCTCCGGCTCTGGAAAGTCATCATTGGCATTTGACACATTATATGCGGAGGGACAGAGACGATATGTTGAGTCCTTGTCCTCGTATGCGCGTCAGTTCCTGGGCAGGATGCGTAAGCCTGAGTGTGATTTCATCACTGGGCTTCCGCCTACCATAGCGATTGAGCAGAAGGTCAGCACGCGTAATCCGCGCTCTACTGTGGGTACCTCAACCGAGATATATGATTATCTGCGTCTGCTGTTCGCCCGCGTAGGCCGGACATATTCGCCTGTCAGCGGACAGGAGGTGCGCAAGCACAGTACTGAGGATCTGATGCAGTGTATGTTGTCACTGCCGCAGGGAACACGTATCACCATCCTGTCTCCTATGCGGTTAGATGGCCGACGCTCGTTCCGTGAGCAGCTTGAGATGTATCTGAAGGAGGGCTTCACACGTCTTGACTGTGACGGAGAGTTTCTTCGGATAGAGGAGTTGCTGAAAGATGACGCCAGACTTGCGGAGCTGTCCACAAAGGCATCCGCGCTCAACGTGCTTGTTGACAGACTCTCGGCCGACAACTCAAAAGAGGTGGTAAACCGTCTGCTTGACTCGGCCGAGACTGCGTTCTATGAGGGTAGCGGCTCCTGCAGGATGCGTATATACAATGCTGACGGCAGCACTGACCTGAAGATGTTCAGCTACAGGTTTGAGGCGGACGGCATCACCTTCGAGGAGCCTACAGACCAGCTTTTCTCATTCAACTCACCGATAGGAGCCTGCCCGGTATGTGAGGGCTTTGGCCGTATTATGGGCATTGATGAGTCGCTTGTGATTCCAAATCGCGGACTGAGTGTCTATGACGGGGCTGTGGTATGCTGGCGCGGCGAGAAGCTTGGCGAGTGGCAGAAATACTTTATGCTTGAGGCGGAACGGAACGGCTTCCCGATTTTTACTCCATATTTTCAGCTTACACAGGAGGAGAGGGATTATCTGTGGCACGGAAGCGGCAAGAACATAGTGGTGGATGGCGAGGAGTGGCCTGAGTGCTGCATTGATAATTTCTTCAAGATGCTGGAGCACAACCAGTATAAGATTCAGAACCGTGTCATGCTGGCCCGCTATCGCGGCAAGACTCTGTGCCCTGAATGTCACGGAAAGCGCCTGCGCAAGGAGGCCTCATACGTGAGGGTGGGCGGAGCGGCCATATCAGACCTTGTGGATTTGCCCATAACGGAACTGAAGAGGTTCTTTGATAATCTGCAGCTTGATGAATATGAGAAAGTGGCGGCTGAGCGCATTCTCAAGGAGATTAACCACCGTATAAAACTGCTGATGGATGTTGGCCTGGAGTATCTTACGCTGAACCGTCTGAGCAACTCTCTGTCGGGCGGCGAGAGCCAGAGAATCAATCTGGTGACATCGCTGGGAAGCAGCCTGGTGGGCTCGCTATATGTCCTGGATGAGCCCAGCATCGGTCTTCACAGCCGCGATACCGACCGTCTTACCGGTGTGCTGAGGCAACTTCAGGAGATAGGCAACACCGTAATTGTGGTGGAGCACGACGAGGATATCATCCGCAATGCTGACCTTATCATTGATGTGGGTCCTGAGGCCGGACGCAATGGCGGCCAGATAGTATGCATGGGCTCTCCGGATGAATTGCGCGCGCAGGGCGATGGCTATACGGCCAGGTATCTGAACGGAACCGAGAGTATTCCGGTCCCGGGCTCCAGACGGCCTTGGAACAATTATATAGAGATAAAGGGTGCCAGACAGAATAATCTGAAGGGTATTGACGTCAGGTTCCCGCTGAATGTCCTGACAGTCGTGACAGGTGTGAGCGGGTCGGGCAAGAGTACTTTGGTCCGTGACATTTTCTATCTGGGCCTGAAACGCTATTACAGTGAGTCTGGTGAGCGTCCGGGTGAGTTCGTCTCGATTGAGGGCGATGTTCAGATGGCAAGCTCGGTTGAATTCGTTGACCAGAATCCGATAGGTAAGTCATCGCGCTCAAATCCTGTGACATACGTCAAGGCGTACGATGAGATCCGCAAGCTCTTTGCGGAACAGCAGGTAGCGCGTCAGATGGGCTACAAGGCTACTCATTTCTCGTTCAACTCCGAGGGCGGACGATGCGAGGAGTGCAAGGGTGAGGGAACTACAACCGTGTCGATGCAGTTTATGTCCGATCTGGTGCTGGAGTGTGAGAGCTGTCACGGCAAGCGCTTCAAAAAGGACATCCTTGAGGTAACCTATCGTGATAGGAATATATGGGACATTCTGGAAATGACCGTGAATCAGGCGGTCGAGTTCTTCAGTGAGTCTGCCGGAACAGACGAGCGCCGCATCATAAAACGCCTGAAGCCGCTGCAGCAGGTGGGATTGGGATATGTCAAGCTCGGGCAGGCGTCATCAACATTGTCAGGCGGAGAGAGCCAGCGTGTCAAGCTTGCATATTACCTTAGTCTGGAGAAGGCTGAGCCAACCATATTCATTTTCGATGAGCCGACAACCGGACTCCATTTCCACGATATCCGCAAACTGCTTGACGCGTTTGACGCACTTATCAGCCGTGGTCATACCGTGGTGGTGATTGAGCACAATCTCGATGTGATAAAGTGTGCCGACCACATAATTGACCTTGGCCCTGAGGGTGGCGAGGACGGTGGCCTGATTGTGGCTGAGGGTACGCCTGAGCAGGTGGCAGCCTGTCAGAAATCATATACAGGCCGTTATCTGTCCCGCAAACTGAAGTGAGAGCCGGCCGGCTACAGGGTATCCAGCCACTCCTTTGATGAGATGTCGCTCGGCATCTGCAATCCGCCTCTTGGCGAGAGGGTGACAGGTCCGCAGCAGGGACCGTCGGGCATACAGGAACGCTTGAACTGATTGTTGAAGAAACGCTTCAGGAACAGTGACAGCCATTTGCGGATTACCGCCTCATCGTATTTGCCGGCGAATGCCCTAGTGGCCAGGAACAGAATCTTCTTTGCGGAGAAACGGTTCTTAATGAAATGATAAAGGAAGAAATCGTGCAGCTCATAAGGTCCGATGATGTCCTCTGTCTTCTGTACGATGTTGCCTTGATTGTCTGCGGGCAGTAACTCAGGGGTGATGGGCGTGTCTATCACATCCAGCAGATTGGCGCTTGCCGCCGTGAACTGCTCCATTCCCGCAGCATACCTGATAATACCGGGAATGAGTGTCTTGGGGATGCTTGCGTTGACCGCATACATTGACATGTGGTCTCCGTTGTAGGTACACCATCCCAGTGCCAGCTCGGAAAGGTCGCCGGTGCCGACGACAAGTGCGCCGATCTCGTTCGCCACATCCATCAGTATCTGAGTGCGCTCGCGTGCCTGGGTGTTCTCGTATGCCGAGTCGTGCACGTCTATGTCGTGCCCTATGTCCCTCAGGTGCAGCAGGCTGGCCTCCTTGATGCTTATCTCGCGCCAGTCGATGCCAAGCGCCCTCATCATACCTACGGCATTGTTGTACGTGCGTCCTGTGGTTCCGAATCCCGGCATTGTGATGCCTGTGACGCACTTTCTGTCCAGCCCCATCTGGTCTATGGCGTTGGCGCATACAAGCAGTGCGAGTGTTGAGTCCAGACCGCCGGAGATACCAATCACCACTTTGCTGATGCCGGTGTGCCTTAGCCGTGTGACAAGTCCAAGGGTCTGTATCCTGAATGTATCGGCAAACACCTCGTCAGTAGTCTGGAATGGGGTGGGCGGTACGTGACGCATCAGACCGTCTCCTACGTTGCAGGGCTTCTCAATCTCAATCACGTTGGTATGAGGTGTTCCCGGGAATGCGCTGTCGTCATACTGTGCGTTATGCAACAACTCAATATCGATGTCTGCTATGGAGAGTCCGTTGCGGAAATGCGACTCCATCAATATCTGGCCGTTCTCCGCAATAACGGAATGTCCGGCATAAAGATAGTCCGTAGTTGACTCGCCTGGTCCGGATGATGCCAGTACGATGGCGGCCTTGCAGTCTGCCGAGCGCTGACGGAGCATTCCTGCAAGCTCTGCGCTCCTGCCTGCGGACTCCGTGTAGCCGGCCGGATAGAGTATGATGTCCGCAACCGGATGGGCTGTCTTGTCAGGATTCTGTATGCTGAAGGTGACGTTGCCGCATCTGAATACCTGATTCCAGGAGATTGCCACATTCTCTCCGCAGATGCTGATGGTTCCGCAGGGTGGCACCTTGCCCGGAAAATGGCGGCTGTCCGCAGGTCTCATCCTTACGGATATGCCAAGGATGTGGCCCTTGCGGATAACCGCAAAAGAGTCGTAGATGGCTCTGCCATACTCAAGCGGCAATCCTGCGATGATTATGGAATCAATATCGGAACTGGCTTCCTTTATGTGCGATAAGGCCTGAAGGGTACCGTCAAGCAATGTGCGGTTCCATAAAAGGTCTCCGGCGGTACATCCTGTCAGGCTGAGCTCAGGGAAGCATACTATGCCTGCCCCCTTTGCAGAGGCCTCTGCTGACATACGCAGAATCTCATCCGCATTCTCTGCGGGCCTTCCAATGTGTACCTCAGGAACTCCTGCGGCAACCCTTATAAAACCGAAATCGCTCATATTGCCAATATTGTTGTCATTTCTTGTTTATCTGACGCTCAATCTCATCGTCAGTCAATGTGTAGTTTGTCAGGTTGCCGCTCAGGAACTGGTTGTAAGCGGCCATATCCATAAAACCGTGTCCGGTCAGATTGAACAGGAGCACTTTACTCTCGCCGCTCTCGCGACACTCCTTGGCCCGTCTTATGGTAGCCGCGATGGCGTGGCAGGACTCCGGCGCGGGAACGATGCCCTCGCTCTGAGCGAACAGCATTCCGGCCTCAAAGGTCTCCAGCTGGTCAACGTCCATAGCCTCCATATAACCGTCTTTAAGCAGCTGCGATACAATTACGCCTGCGCCGTGATAGCGAAGGCCGCCGGCGTGTATGTTGGCCGGAGCGAACTTGTGTCCCAATGAGAACATCGGCATCATAGGGGTGTATCCGGCCTCATCGCCATAGTCATACATGAACCTTCCTCTTGTGAGTTTCGGGCACGATGCCGGCTCTACTGCGATGTACCTTGTGTCCTTGTGCTTTCCGCTGATGGTGTGGCGCATGAACGGGAAGGCTATGCCTCCGAAGTTTGAGCCGCCGCCGAAGCAGGCGATAACCTCGTCCGGGTACTCACCGGCCATCTCCATCTGCTTCTCTGCCTCAAGGCCGATGATGGTCTGATGAAGTGATACGTGGCTGAGAACGGAGCCAAGCGTGTATTTGCAGTTAGGTGTGGTGCGGGCAAGCTCAACAGCCTCAGATATGGCGGTTCCAAGTGAGCCCTGATGGTTTGGAGTAGCTGTAAGGATATCCTTGCCTGCGCGTGTTGACATTGACGGCGACGGGGTTACCTGCGCGCCGAACACTTGCATCATATTTCTGCGGTATGGCTTCTGCTCGTAGCTGATCTTTACCTGATATACGGCTGCCTCTATTCCGAACACCTTGGCGGCGTATGACAGGGCTGTGCCCCACTGGCCCGCGCCGGTCTCGGTAGTTACATTGGTAACACCCTCCTGCTTGCAATAGTATGCCTGCGCCAGGGCGGAGTTGAGCTTGTGCGAGCCTACAGGGCTCACGCTCTCGTTCTTGAAATAAATATGCGCGGGAGTTCCCAGCGCCTCCTCAAGACCGTATGCGCGTACGAGTGGCGTGCTGCGGTAATAGGTGTACATCTCGCGGACTTTCTCTGGTATGTCAATCCAGGCGTCTGTCTGGTTCAGCTCCTGACGGCTGCACTCCTGGCAGAAAATCGGGAACAGGTCCTCGGCCCTCATAGGCTCTCCGGTAACCGGATTCTTCAGAGGCATTGGCTTGTTGGGCATCTCCGCCTGTATGTTGTACCACTGTGTAGGAATCTCACTCTCTGCTAAAAAGAAACGCTTCTGTTTCATATGTTGTCTTAATTTTATTCTGATATTTACAAAAAAATCCGTCTCCTTTGTGATTTTGTGGGGAACGGACCGGAATCTCAATCTTACTCTCGGGACAAGAAATCAAGCCACCCCACGCCATCGTACGGTATGCCATCCCTGCCACCAAATAGTAATTCTGCGCATATATTCAGACTTTTTCACCGCAAAATTACTCCGATTTTTCAATAAATCAATTATTCTGTACGTTTTTTCCACTCTTTATGCCTGCCGTGCCCCTTTAATATAAGAGGAGTTTCCTTTGGAATGAAAAATGTTATTTGTATGTTTGCAAAAAGGAAGTTTGTTATGAGACGTTTGCCGCGTATATTCTTTTTGTTGTCTCTCCTGCTTGTTCCTGCCGGTGTCTTCGCACAGAATGACTGGATTGAGCTGCTGCCTGATAAGAAAGTGATATACATTGACAAACTGGGCCTTCCGGGAAATACTCCGGTCAGAAACCTGCTTGTAATGATTCCCGCTCTCACCAACAGGTCCGGCGGGAGTGACTCCTGGCTGGAGAATTTTGACATTCAATACGATGGTCAGAGCGTCGGCGATACCAGGGACGTGTTTCTTAACAGAATAATGCTGAGCGATATCGAGAAGATAATGATATCCACGTCGCCTACCGTCACCCAACAGAAAAACGGTGAGGGCGGTGTTGTGAATATAGTACCAAGAACTATTGCCGAAGGTGTGGGCGGCGAGGCTTTCCTGGCGCTGGATACAGATGTGGATATCCTGCCAAGCGTCAGTGTGACAATGAAAAAGGGGCGCTTCTCGATGTACGGAAACCTTAGTCTTGATTTCAGCAAAGTATCAAGCCCGACCAGACAGGAGGCGTATGTAGGTGATTACATCAGTATCAGTTCCGATACGCTGAGGCGCAGGTATTTTCTTGAGACACTCAGGCTGGACTTCAGATATGACATATCAAGCAGTGACGTCCTTAAGGTCTGGCTCAGGGAGAATTGGCATAAAAACAGCGGTCAGAATATATCTATGCGTCATGATTACTGGAAACATCCGGTCGCGCCTGATGCCGGTACGATTGATTATATCAATTATTATTCGTGTGCTGAGACATGGGACAAGGATATGGGCCTGTATGCGGCTGTCAGATACGAGCATATTTTCAATAAAAACACAAAACTTGTCACCAACGCCTATTATTCTTCCGGCAACGGAAGACAGTATTCCAATGATGTTGAGAATGAGGCCAGACCCCAGGAGGCCAATGGCGATTTTACACTTGAGTTCCCGCTTGTGGTCAGAAAGGATAAATCCGTGACTGTTGAGGCCGGCGGCAATCTGTCCTATTCGGTTGACAATACATACTCTTACAAGAGCAACAGCCTCTACCTCTCGCCGTTTGCCAATTTGAAATACAAGAGTGACGCGCTTCAGGTCTTCCTGGGCGGACGATATCAGTATCATGCCCGTGAGTACTCAATGATCAATAACAGTGATTTTACCAAAACCGGCAGAGACGTTACCGCCAACCTTAATGTCAGATGGCAGATTAATCCGCGGCAGGCGCTCCGTCTGATTGCCAACCGCAATCTTATAAGGCCCGGCGATGCGATGCTTTATCCCGTGTTCAGAAGACAATACTCGATGTCAAACTGGATTGTCGGCAATGCGGAGCTCTCAAATCCTCATATACACTCCACGGAGATAGCCTATATCCACAACTGGAAGAAGGAAAGGAGCAGCATTGAGATGAATGCCGGCATAGGGTATGACCGGGCTGATGACATTATTGAGTCAACGCGAGTGATTGATGAGAATGAGGGCATGAGCTACACCACATATCTCAACAGCGGGACGAATGACATACTCAAGGCCGATTTGTCCATAATGCTTAGGCGAGGCATCTTTTCCCTGGCATTTGCCGGTAATCTTTTCTGCAATTATATGGAGAGCATCGGTGGTAGCGCCAGGTACAACTATTACAATCTGAGCCTCGCTCCGTTGTTCCATTTTGAAGGCGGATGGATTCTTGGCGGTATGATGGCATATAACAGTAAGATTGACCGAAAGGAGACTGTTATGGGCGACTGTTTCTTCTCCAGCATCTCTCTGGGGCGCACCTGGGGCAACTGGACCGTCAACGCCGAGCTGAGCGATATCTTTGATTTTATTTCCACGGATGTGACAATCGGCGAGGGGCAGGAGATATACAGCACTTACGACTTATATCCCAGATACTTTGCCGTGGGTGCATCATATAAATTCTGATTTATGCGGATTCAATGAAAAGCAGGTTTTTAGTAATGTGTATGTTGTCGCTGTTTGCCGCAAGCGTAAGATCGCAGGACACCACCACTGTTGAGTTTGAGAATATATTTGACGCTGTAGGGAATATGGGCGTGGGATGGAATCTGGGAAATACCCTGGACTGTAATTCCGGCGATACTCTTAATATGTGGATTGAGCATTGGAACGCAGGCCCGATGCGCACTCCCTCCAAGTACGAGACAGCCTGGGGGCAGCCTGTCACCAAGCCTGCCCTTTTCAAGATGCTCAAGGAGGCCGGCTTCAATGCTGTGCGCATTCCTGTCACCTGGTATCCGCATCTTGAGGCCAGGTTCAGTACCAGAAAAGTCGGTGACAAGATATGCTGGTATCCGTCGAAGGATGATCTCGGGACCAAAATTGATCCTGCCTGGATGAGGCGCGTGCATGAGGTGGTTGACTACGCCCTGGATGCCGGCCTGTACTGTATCATCAATGTGCACCACGATACGGGTGCCGCCAATACTGCCTGGCTCATTGCCGACAGCAAGGTCTACGAGAAAGAGCACGAGAGGTTTGAGGCTGTCTGGACTCAGATTGCGGAGGAGTTCCGCGATTACGATGAGCATTTGCTGTTTGAGGGCTACAACGAGATGCTGGACAGCTACCGTTCCTGGTGCTATGCTACAATGAATACTCCCGGTCAGTATGATACCTCGGCGGCCCGGAAGGCGTACAATGCCATAAACAGCTATGCCCAGAGCTTTGTCAATGCGGTACGCTCCACTGGCGGAAACAATCTTACCCGCAATCTGATTGTATCCACGTACGCGGCCAGCTCCGGCTATGGTGACTGGAGCAATCATCTTACAGATCCGATAAGTAAGATGACTATACCCGATGATACGATTCCCGGTCACATAGCTCTGGAGATTCACGCATATATTGATGTGAAGAGTTGGGGTAATGCGCTTAAGAGAGACATATCAGACTGGATGCGGAAGACTCTTTACACCAATATCATTGTCAGGAAGAATGTACCGGTGATAATCGGTGAATGGGGAACATCCGATGTTGACTCTCCCGACGCCTCTATTCCAAGAAAGAGCAAGCTTGAATATGCGTCGCACATGGTCTCTACGGCCAAGACTTACGGAATAGCCACATTCTATTGGATGGGGCTGAGCGACCGCTCTGACCGCTCGGTTCCCAAATGGACTGAGCCGGATCTTGTTGATGCGATAATAAAGGGGTATTATGGCGCAGGCGGATATGATTCAGTGGATGATGTCGTAGTGGCTGACGAAAGGGAGAATGTGTATTACAATCTGATGGGACAGCGGGTGGCTGAGCCTCTCAGGCCGGGACTGTATATCTGCAATGGCAGGAAAGTCCTTATTACGGAATGATTTGAGATAAAAAACATATTGGTTATGAGAATAGCGGAATCGGAGTTGATTATTAATGGAGACGGTAGTGTGTTTCATCTTCATATACGGCCTGAGCAGCTGGCCGACAAGGTGATTCTTGTGGGTGATCCCGGGCGCGTGTCAATGCTGGAGTCTTATATGGACGATGTTGAGTGCCGGAATGCCTCCCGTGAGTTTGTGTCGTTCACCGGCCGTTATCACGGCCAGAGAATTACGTGCCTGTCAACCGGCATAGGTACCGACAACATAGACATTGTGATGACCGAGCTTGACGCTCTGGCGAATATAGATTTCTCTACACGCGAGGAGAGGCCTGAGCATAGGACATTGACAATCTTGCGCATAGGAACGTGCGGCGCCATTCAGCCGGATGTCCCGCTTGGCTCATTCGTATTCTCTCATTACTCAATAGGTACCGATGGCCTTCTGAACTGGTATGAGGGCAGGGAGAGAATATCAGACCCGGATATGGAGAAGGCTTTCGCGGAGCATATTCATAAAACCCCATATATGGCCATGCCGTACTTCGCAAAAGCCAGCGAGAGGCTGATACGCCAGTTTGAGGATTGCACGGTAAAAGGAATGACAGTGTCCGCGCCCGGCTTCTATGGACCTCAGGGACGTGTCCTGAGGATGGCCCTGGCTCTTCCTGATATGGTGAGCGATTATGAGACGTTCCGTTATGGTGAATACCGCATAGTCAACTTCGAGATGGAGGGCTCGGCCATCGCCGGTATGGCCCGTCACCTTGGCCACGAGGCGGGAACCGTCTGCTGTGTCATTGCAAACCGTTACCGGAAGGACAGCAATGCCGATTATAAGGACCAGGTGTCAAAGCTGGTGAGACTTGCCCTTGACCGCCTGTCGGCCTTGTAGGTCCACGATATTTGTTGCTGTATGTATTAATATCAGCAGTTTTACGGCTTGTTTCCGATTTTATTGTTACCTTTGTTTTTAGAGAATAAATTAAATAATATATCTATGAGGAAAACTTTACTTCTTGCATCATTGATTTTGGGCGGAGCGTTCCTTGGTGAGGCCTCTGCGCAGATATCTACCAATCCGTACAAGTTTCTGGGAAACATCACCACGACCTATCAGATGGATACGGACGGCTATCTGTATTCCGAACTGTGGAATCAGGTTACGCCGGAGAATGAGACCAAATGGAGTTCCGTGGAGGGCTCGAGAGGCTCCTTCAACTGGGGTAGTGCCGACAATTCCTACAATTATGCAAAGAAACACGGATTCCCTTTTAAATTTCACTGCTTCGCATGGGGCTCACAGTATCCTAACTGGATTGAGTCTCTGACCCCAAAGGAAAGATTTGATGAATGGATCAAGTGGGTTGATGCCGCCAAGCAGCATTATCCTGACTTGCAGCTTATTGATGTGGTCAACGAGGCTCTCTCCGGCCATCAGCAGGGTACACACTTCTTTGAGGAAGCCCTCGGAGGAGCGGGCGTAAGCGGCTACGACTGGATTGTGACTGCATTTGAGGAGGTGCATAAGCGCTGGCCTGACGCCATTCTCATTTATAACGATTTCAACACTTTCCAGTGGGATACTGACCGTTACATCCAGTTGGTTCAGGCTTTGATAGACGCAGGCGCTCCTATTGACGCATACGGCTGTCAGTCACACGACTTGAATGATATGTCCGGCGCGAATTTCAAGACTGTCATGAAAAAGATTCAAGATGCCTTGCAGATTCCGATGTTCATCTCAGAGTACGATATCAATCTGCAGAGTGACGCACAGCAGAAGACACGCTACAAGGAGCAGATTCCTATCATGTGGGAGGCTGACTACTGCGCCGGTGTCACAATCTGGGGATTCATTCAGGGCAAGACCTGGGAGGACTACTCGGGCATATCAGCCGGCAAGGGCAAGGAGCGTGAGGCAATGAAATGGCTCAGGGAGTATATGGCTACTGATAAGGCAAAGACTACCGGTTTCAAGAAGAACTTCCCGTTCTCCAACGGCTGGACGAAGGAGGCATCCATATATGTCAAGCCTTCCACCATCAAGCCAAGTGCAGGTGATACAGTCAGCATTACTGTACGTGCGTCCATGAAGACGAAGACTATTGATCATGTAGTTCTTTACATTGACAAGGATTCGGTTGTACTCAACGAGGCACCTTATGTAGCTTCCTACAAGGCTACTACGGTTGGCAAGAAATCAACCTTGAAGGCTGTGGTCTACACAACTGACGGCATTGCCTACACAAGGTATTCACATATCACGACAGCCAAGAAACGTACTCCGTACAACGGCGTAATAACTGAACTGCCAGGTACTCTGGAGGCAGAGAACTGCGATGGTGGCTCTGACGGTATCTCCTTCCATGATTCAGATAACAGGAATGAAGGCGACGCCGCATCATACCGTAATGATACTGAGGGCGTTGATATCGTCAAGGCCGGTAAGGGCTATGCCATCGGCTACACTGCAAACGGTGAGTGGCTGGAATACACTGTCAATGTAAATCAGGCTGGCGTATATCTCTACAATGCTCATGTATCCTCCGGTATTACAGGCTCCGGATTCTCTGTAAGCATCAAACAGAACGGAGAATGGGTTGATCTGGCGAACATCAGTGTTCCACAGACCGGCAGCAGCAACTGGGATACATACAAGGTCGTAGAGGGTCGGTGCGCTGTTCCTTTGGAGAAAGGACGCGCTGTGATGAGGATTACAATCACAGGCCAGCAGTGCAACATCGACAAGCTTGAGCTCTTCCCGCTGGAGACTACTGACAGGGTGCTTCTTGATATAACGGCGGATCCGGATGAGCTCACTGCCGGCTCCCCTACAACGATAAAGGTGACACCTACCATTTTGCCTGACACTATAAAGACGGCTACAGGCGAGAAGATTGAGACCGTGACAATAAAGAGTGTGTCTATTTATGTAAATGACAAGTTCTTCAAGACTCTTACAACCGCGCCATACGAGGCTGTGTTCACAGAGACAAACGCCAGTGGCCTGTTTACGGTCAAGGCTATGGCTGTTGATTCAAAAAGGCGCGAGACACCTTTCTTTGAGGGCTCATTCTATGTGGAGCGCGGACGTATGCCATACAATGGCGAGATTGCGGTTCCCGGTATTATCCAGTTTGAGAACTTTGATGTTCAGGGTGAGATGCTGAGCTTCCACGACTCAGATGACATTGACCAGGGTGGACACTGTTATCGTAATGACAATGAGGGCCTTGATATCATTACCGAGAATGGTGATACTTACGTAGGCTACACTGTTGCCGGTGAGTGGATGGAATATTCAATGAATGTCAAGAAGACCGATACTTATAAGTTCGATGCCAAGGTCCGTGCATCTGAGGCCAACGCAGGGTTCAGCATCCTTGATGCGGAGACTATGACGGAGATTGCCCGTCTGGACATTCCTGAGAGCGACGGCGAGTGGCTGACATTATCGGGCGACATAGGTACGCTTGAGGCAGGCGCCCATAAGTTCCGCGTCGTGATAACCGGCTCCGGCTGTGACTTGAATCTGATGAGGATATCAAAAGGCTCCACCTCGGTTGAGGAGGTTAGCTCTGTGGACTCATATCAGGTCTATTCCATCACAGGTGTCTATGTGGGACTTGTGGAGGCTGCGGATGACGCATCTCTGGACAATGCCATCATCAACAAGGTCGGCCGTAGCGGCATTTACCTTGTGAAGAGTCAGAAAACAGGAAAGACGCAGCGTCATCTGGTTGAATAACTGACTTGCGTGACTTGAATAACAAAATGGCAGTGACCTTTGGGCTCACTGCCATTTAATTGAATTGAATATGAGAATTTCAGAAAGAGCGGAGATAATGCCGAGCTCGCCTATCCGTAAACTGTCGCGGATAGCACAGCAAGTTGAGGCCGAGGGTGTGAGAGTGTATCACCTGAATATCGGTCAGCCTGACCTGCCAAGCCCGCAGGTAGGTCTTGATGCGTTGAAAAGTGTTGATAGAAAAGTTCTGGAGTATTCTCCAAGCCAGGGTTTCCTTAGTCTGAGAAAGAAACTGTGTGATTATTATGAGCAGTACCAGATTAAGTTTGATCCTGATGACATAATTGTGACTTGCGGCGGCTCAGAGGCTGTACTTTTCGCATTTATGACGTGCCTGAATCCAGGTGACGAGATTATTGTTCCCGAGCCGGCCTACGCCAACTATATGGCATTTGCCGTTTCCGCCGGAGCTGTAATCAAGCCTATTGTCTCCACAATAGAGGATGGTTTCGCGCTTCCTCCGGTGGAGAAGTTCGAGGAACTGATTACGGAGCGTACCAAGGGCATCCTGATTTGTAATCCGAACAATCCTACCGGTTATCTTTATACCCGCAAGGAGATGCTTCAGTTGCGTGACCTTATTAAAAAATATGACCTGTATCTGTTCTCCGACGAGGTTTACCGCGAGTTCATATATACAGGCTCACCATACATATCAGCCTGTCACCTTGAAGGAATAGAGAACAATGTCATTCTTATAGATTCCGTATCCAAGCGTTATTCCGAATGTGGAATACGTATTGGCGCCATAGCGACCAAGAACGAGGAGGTCCGGAAGGCCGTTATGAAGTTCTGTCAGGCCCGTCTCAGTCCGCCTCTTATCGGTCAGATAGTAGCCGAGGCCTCTATCTCGGCACCCCGTGATTATATGATAAACACCTATGAGGAGTTTATTACCAGACGTAAATATCTGATAGATGGCCTGAACAAAATTCCAGGTGTCTATTCACCTATTCCTATGGGAGCGTTCTATACAACGGCCCAGTTGCCGATTGATGACTGCGATAAGTTCTGCCAATGGTGTCTTACGGATTTCCGAAGGGACGGAAAGACCATCATGATGGCTCCCGGCACCGGTTTTTATTCAAATCCTGAATTAGGCAAGAATCAGGTCCGTCTGGCATACGTACTGAATATTGATGACTTGAAAGACGCCCTCAGACTGCTTGCCGAGGCACTGGAGGAGTACAACAGCCTGAAATAGTCTATGATGCGTCATTGTCTGAAGCGGTTATTGTTTCTAGTAGCTGTGGCTCTTGTGAGCCTGGGCTCATCTGCCATCGGACCGAAAAGAGAGTTCCGTGGTGCCTGGATACAGGCTGTAAACCATCAGTTCGAGGGAATGCCTTCCGCGCAAATGAGGAAAACGTTGTCGGATCAGCTTGATTCCCTGGCATCCTGCGGCATCAATGCAATTCTGTTTCAGGTCCGGGTTGAGGGTGACGCTCTCTATAAGTCCACTCTGGAGCCTTGGAGCGCTTATCTGAGCGGCAGGCAAGGGCTGGCACCTGATGAGGGCTGGGACCCGTTGCGCTTTATGGTTACGGAGTGTCATAACCGGGGGATGGAGCTCCACGCCTGGATTAATCCGTTCCGCGCAAAGACCGCATCCACGACAAAGCTTGATGCCAGACACCAGATACGTCTGCACCCTGAACGCTTTGTGAGGTATGGAAAACTGACATTGTTCAATCCAGCCATTCAGGAGAACCGCGATTTCATCTGTGAGGTGGCGGCTGATATCGTGACCCGTTATGACATCGACGGTTTTCACATAGATGATTATTTCTATCCGTATCCGGAGGATGGCCTGGAATTTGACGATGTGGCCGATTTCCGTAAAAACCCACGTGGCTTTGCGTCGAGAGATGACTGGCGTCGTGACAATGTGAATCTATTTATAGAGCAACTATATAATACCATAAAGGGTATCAAGCCCTGGGTCAAGTTTGGAATATCTCCGTTCGGTATCTATAGAAATGCAACAGCCTCGTATCCGGACGGCAGCGCTACGAACGGCCTTGAGAACTACAGCGGGCTTTATGCCGATGTCCTGTATTGGATTGAGAAGGGGTGGATGGATTATTGCATCCCTCAGGTGTATTGGAATGTCGGCACCAAGGTCGCGGATTACAAGGTGCTTGTGGATTGGTGGGCAGACCACTCCGGCGGTTGTCTTATGTACATAGGCCAGGATGTTGAACGCACCGTGAAAGGAACCGATCCGGACGATAAGTCGTCTCATCAGGAAAGGCTCAAAATGAACTTGCAACGTTCACGCAGCGAGCTGGCGGGCAGTTGCCAGTGGCCGGCCAAATCAGTTGTGGATAATCCCGGAGACTATCGTACTATTCTGGCAGACGAGTATTATCGTTATCCCGCGCTGCAACCTTTGTGCAGTGGAGTTCCGTGCGACGAGCCTGGTAAGGTGCGTAAGGTGCGGAGGCTGGTCACATCAGATGGCCGCGTCCTTTTCTGGACACCTCCGGCAAGCCGTACCGATGCCGCCAAGGCATACCGGTACGTGATATACAGGTTTAAGCCCGGTGAGGATGTTGATGTGAGTGATCCGTCTCACATCGTGGCGATAACGGACCGTACCTTTTACAATTTAAAGGAGGATATTACCGGGATGCAGTATGTATATGCCATAACGGCTTTGACAAGGACCCAGGTTGAGTCAAAGCCTGTGCGGTTTAAAAGTAAGTAAACGTCTCTCTATATGAAAGAAGCCGGGCTGATTAGAAAGACAGTACTGTCTCTGACATTATTCCTTTTTGCCACAGTTGTATGCGCGCAGCGCATCTCTGTGGAGAGAGCTCGTACGTTGGCGGGAGGAAATGTGCGGCTGGCATATACGGCTGTGTCTGATGGAAGAGCTGATTTCTATGCATTCAACCGGCAAGATAATAAGGGATTCGTTATTGTGGCAGCCGATGAGGCCGTGGGAGGTAATATGATTCTGGCCTATTCAGACAATGGAGCCTTTGATTATGAGCGTCTTCCGGAAAGCGCCAAGTGGTGGCTCTCACTATATCAAAATGGAATAGACAGCCTCAGAAAGACATCCGGCATGGTAACAGAGCCTGTCTCGCATCCGGCTGTGCCTGTGGTAGCGCCGCTGCTTGGCGATGTGATATGGGATCAGTACTATCCTTACAACATTCTAAGTCCGTCATATTCAGGAAAAAAGACTCCGGCTGGGTGCGCGGCCGTATCCATGGCCCAGATAATGTATTATTATAAGTGGCCGCTTGTAGGAAAAGGAGAGCATTCGTATATGCATTCCGGAAAAAAGTATTCCGTTAGATTCAGTGACTCAAAGTATGAATGGAGCAAAATCCTTCCAAAATACGTGAAAGGCTTTTATAGTGAGGAGCAGGCGAATGCCGTGGCAAAGCTTATATATGATTGTGGCGTGTCAATAAATATGGCATTCGACGTAGACGGCAGCGCGGCCGCGACGACTGATGTGCTGTCCGCATTGAGAAATTACTTCAGCTATAAGACTCCCCGGCTTATCTATCGCGAGAATTTCCGCGGAGACTGGACCGAGTTCATTAAAAAGGAACTGATTAACAAACGCCCGGTTTACTACTGCGGTCGCGATAACGACAGCGGTCACGCATTCGTATGCGACGGGTTTGACTCAAACGACTACTTCCATTTCAATTTTGGCTGGAACGGTGAGGGCAACGGCTATTTCCTGCTTTCCGTGGCAGGTGGCTTCTCTGATAGTCAGCACGTCATTTGCGGAATAGAGCCGGACAGGAGCGCGGTGAGCGCCGGTGGTCTTAGCTATTCCATCTTGAATGACGGTCAGGTTGAGGTGACCGGTTGTCCGGACGGCTATTCCGGAAATGTGGTTATTCCATCGTTCGTAACTCTGGATGACAGTGTTTACAAGGTTACGCGCATTTCGTCAAACGCCTTTACAGGAACGGATATAACCTCTGTGGTAATACCTGAATCGGTGGAGATAATCAACGGCTCCGCGTTCTTCGGGTGTGACAGCCTTAATAGTGTTGTCTTGGAGAATCCTGAGCCGCAGACTCTCTATGCGGACCTGTTCAGTGCAGACACATATTCTTTTGCGACGCTCAGCGTGCCAGAGGGATCGTTGGAGAAGTATTCCGTTACCACTCCCTGGTGCTTCTTCTCAACAATAAGTGACGGGCGGGAGCAGTATGTCTGGAATCCCTGGAGACCCGATGGCGATGGTACAGGTGTCTATACTTTCGGATGGGATACTGTGTATGCGCCTTTGAGGGATCTGCCTGTTTATGTGAGAGAGTCTGTTGATAATCCAGGCAAGTGCCAATATAAAATTGACAACTGGCTGAATACATCCCTGCTGATTAATGTTGACCTTGCTACGGGGGAGTGTCTGGTTCCTTTCCAACTTACCGGAAACATATACTATGACAGCGAGCTTTTGGTAAACACCAGCGAGTTGGCCGTAATGGATACAAAGACGTTCCGTAAGTCTGCCGACGAGGAGAATCTATCATATTTTGATGAGGATACAGGTACCTTCACCATAAGGATGTCATACATTGCAAGTGACAGGTACGGCTATTACAGCCTTACGACTGATACTTTCCGGATTGACGGTTACCCGAGTCACACCGACGGAGTTGAGACTGTCCAGCCTGATTATTCTGATGATGTGATTTACAATCTGGCTGGTCAGCGGCTGTCTTCGCCTCAGCGTGGCATCAACATCATCAATGGCCGGAAAGTGCTGGTATCTGATAGATGATGCCTCCCATTGTTCCGGCAATTACAATTACCGCAATCGGATTCCATTTGAGCTTGTAGGTACAGATAAAAGACATAGCGAACAATGCTATGCTTATTGCAGTCTGTGGCATCGCCATTCCAAAGTTCTCTTTATTTAATAATGTCAGTACGGCAGCTGCCAGCAGACCGACTACAACGGGCCTCAGCCATCTCAATACGTTTTGTACAGACGGATGGTTGCTGTATCTCATAAAAAAGATACTGATAAGCAGCATAAGTATGAATGATGGCAGCATTACGGAGAACGATGCCAGCAATGAGCCTGCAACGGCGAATCCCTGAGTGTATCCGGCGTTCGTAACCGCCGTATATCCTACGTATGTGGCGGAGTTGATGCCTATTGGCCCGGGGGTCATCTGGCTTATAGCCACAATATCCGTGAACTCAGCTATACTTATCCATCCAAAGTGCTCAACAACCCGGTTCTGTATCATAGAGAGCATACCGTATCCTCCGCCGAATCCGAACAGGCCGATGGTGAAGAATGTGTAGAACAGTTGCCAGAATATCATACCGTATGCCTCCCTTTTATTATGTTTGCGATGATGGCTCCAATTATGGTCAGCATTATTATGATGACAGGTGATACACCCAACGCCCAGATGGCAAGCGCTGTTACTACGGGTACCCAGAACGTGTATCTGTTAAGCTGTGCCGCTTTGGCCAGATTGATGGTCGGGGTTAGAATCAGCGCTACCACAGCCGGACGGATTCCCTTGAATATGCTCTCTACCAGCTGAATCTCCTTGAACCTGTGAAAGAAGAGCGCTATCAGCAGGATGATGACAATTGATGGCAGGGTAGTACCTAAAGCGCAGGCTATACTGCCTGCCACTCCGCGCATCTTGTAGCCTATGAATACAGACATATTTACAGCAAATACCCCAGGCGCTGCCTGGGATATTGCCAGTAAATCCATAAATTCCTGCTGTGATATCCACTTGTTTACATCCACAACCTCCTTCTCAATCATCGGAATCATCACGTAGCCTCCGCCTATCGTGAAGAGACCGATCTTGAAGAATGTCGTGAAAAGTTTTCCAAGCATAGGTATCAGCGGTTCCTCTCAACCCAGCGACGTGCGTTTACGAATGCCTCAATCCAAGGTGTAACCTCATCGGAAGCCCTGTCAGCCGGCCAGTATGCGCACTGCCACGGGAATATGGCGCGCTCAGGGTGCGGCATCATTGCTATGTGACGTCCGTCGGCGCTTGCTATAGCCGCTACATTGTAATCTGAGCCGTTTGGATTGGCCGGGTAATCGGCATAGCTGTACTTGGCCACAACATTGTACCGCTCCTCCGGGTATGGCAGGTGGAACTTGCCCTCACCGTGCGCTACCCATACGCCAAGGCTTGAGCCACTGAGTGAGCCAAGCATCACACTCTCGTTCTTTGTGATGCTTACACCCAGATATGCTGACTCGAATTTATGTGAGTCATTGTGCAGCATACGGCTCTTCTCCTTGTGGTCAGGATTGATAAGGCCAAGCTCAATCATAAGCTGACATCCGTTGCATATGCCAAGTGACAGAGTATCTTTCCTGGCATAGAACCGGTCAAGAGTCTCCTTTGCCGTAGGATTGAACAGGAATGCGCCTGCCCAGCCCTTTGCAGAGCCAAGTACGTCTGAATTGGAGAATCCTCCGCAGAATACTATCATATTGATGTCATCCAGAGTCTCACGGCCGCTTACAAGGTCGGTCATCGTCACATCCTTTACATCAAATCCGGCAAGCCACAATGAGTATGCCATCTCGCGCTCACCATTGGTACCCTTCTCGCGGATGATGGCAGCCTTGACTCCGCTGGCCGTACGTCTGTCAGGATTCAATCCGAACTGTGCCAGAGTGCCTTGGAAAGAGTAGGGAACCTTAATCTTGAGAGGCTGATTCTGATAGTTCTCATATCTCTTCTCCGCACAGCCGTTGGAAGCCTGCCTGCGCTCAAGCAGATAGGAAGGCTTGTACCACAGTCCGCGCATCTTGTCAATGTCTATGCTCTTTGTGATTTTGCCTGAATGGAGCCTTATCCTGCGCTCTTTTGCCGGACTTCCGATGACGGCATATCCAACACCCTCATTCCCAAGAATGGATTCTACGGCGTCAAGATTCTTCTTGTCAACCTGAATGACAATTCCCGGATTCTCCGCGAACATTGTCTTAATCAGGTCATCGCTGTTGAGTGCGTCAAGATTGATGTCGAGACCTCCGCCCGTGTTGGCAAAGCACATCTCCAGCAGTGTGGTTATGAGACCGCCTGCCGATATGTCGTGTCCTGCAAGCAGCAGACCTCTGTCAACCAGCGTCTGAACCGCATTGAACGCATCTGCGAAATACTCCGGATCCTTGACTGTAGGCACATCGTCTCCGATGCGGCTCAATGACTGCGCGAATGCGGAGCCGCCTAAACGCAGCTTGTCAAAGCTGAAATCGATGTGCAGGAGAACGCTGTCCTTCCTGTCAGCCAGAACAGGAGATACCACCTTCCTTACATCGGATACCTCTCCTCCGGCTGAGACGATGACTGTTCCCGGACTGATTATCTTGCTGCCGTCCGGATACTTCTGTGTCATAGACAGGGAATCCTTGCCGGTAGGTACGTTGATACCTAATGAGATACAGAAATCAGACAAAGCCTTGACCGCTTTGTAAAGACGTGCGTCCTCGCCCTGCTGCGCGCGGCACGGCCACATCCAGTTGGCGCTCAGTGATACTGTTGAGAGTCCTTCGGCCAAAGGAGCGAATACGATATTTGTAAGAGCCTCTGCTACAGAAAGCACGGAACCTGCCGCAGGGTCAGCCAGACCCGCCTGCGGTGCGTGTCCGATAGAGGTGGCTATACCACTCTTGCCACGGTAGTCAAGCGCTACGGCTCCGCAGTCAGACAAAGGCAACTGAATCTGTCCCTGACACTGCTGGCGTGCAATCTTGCCGGTAACCGAGCGGTCAACCTTGTTGGTCAGCCAGTCCTTGCAGGCAACAGCCTCAAGCTGAAGCACATTCTGAAGGTACTCATCAAACTTATCAATGCTGTACGATGCATCCTCGTAGTGATGCTCTACAGTAACATCCTTCATAATAGTCTTTGGTGATGAGCCGAACATCTGGCTTACGGCCAGATCAAACGGGCGCTTGCCGTCGGCCTGCTCAAATGCGAATCTTGCATCGCCGGTAGTCTCACCAACCACATACATCGGTGCACGCTCACGCTCCGCAATCTTCTTCACGTGCTCAATAGACTCCTCCTGAATGAGAAGACCCATACGCTCCTGACTCTCGTTTGCGATAATCTCCTTCGAGGACAAAGTCTTGTCGCCTACAGGAAGCTTAGCCATATCAATCAGACCGCCGCACTCCTCAACCAACTCTGACAGACAGTTCACGTGGCCGGCTGAGCCGTGGTCGTGAATTGACACGATAGGATTGACATCCTCCTCGCACAATGCGCGTGTCACGTTATAGTCACGTTTCTGCATCTCGGCATTCGCGCGCTGTACGGCATTCAATTCTATACCTGATGAGTATCGTCCGGTCTCAACAGATGATACCGAGCCTCCTCCCAGACCGATTCTGTAGTTGTCGCCGCCCAGAACCACAATCTTGTTGCCCTTGACGGGCTCTCCCTTCAGACAGTCTCTCTTTGTGCCGTAGCCTACGCCACCGGCCATCATGATTACTTTGTCGTAGCCGTATTGTCCGCCATCCTCCTGATGCTCAAATGTGAGGAGCGAGCCGCAGATAAGCGGTTGGCCGAACTTGTTGCCGAAATCCGACGCACCGTTTGAGGCCTTCGTCAGAATCTGCTCCGGGGTCTGGTAAAGCCAGTCGCGCTCCCTCATACTCTTCTCCCACGTGCGGCTCTCGTCGTTTCTGGGGTACGATGTCATATAGACTGCCGTTCCTGCTATTGGCCAGGAACCTTTGCCGCCGCCCATACGGTCGCGGATCTCACCGCCTGTTCCTGTGGATGCGCCGTTGAACGGCTCTACGGTGGTCGGGAAGTTGTGAGTCTCGGCCTTTATGGAGATGACGGACTCAATATCCTTGATGATGAAGTAGTCTGATGTGGAGTGGTCTGCCGGAGCAAACTGCTCGATTACCGGACCCTGCGCGAAGGCTACATTGTCCTTGTAGGCCGAGATAATGCGTCCCTGATGCTCCTTTGTGGTGTTCTTGATCATCTGGAAAAGCGATGACTCCATCTCCTTTCCGTCAATGATGAACGTGCCTCCGAATATCTTGTGGCGGCAATGCTCTGAGTTAATCTGCGCGAAACCGAATACCTCTGAGTCTGTAAGGCACCTTCCAATCTCCTTCTCAACCCTGTGAAGGTATGCTATCTCCTCTTCTGAAAGCGCGAGGCCCTCCTGCTCGTTGTATGTGTCAAGGTCCTCAATCATTATGATTGGCTGAGGCTTGATGTCAACTGTGAAGATGCTCTGGTCCAGTCCGTCATACATTCTCTGAAGCATAGGGTCATACTCTGCGTCGGCTGAGCTGACCGGGAAATACTCCTCGATGCGGGTGATGCCGGAAAGACCCATATTCTGGGTAATCTCCACGGCGTTGGTGCTCCAGGGGGTTATCATCTCCCTGCGAGGGCCGACAAAGAAACCCTTTACCGATTCCGACTCTACCAGACTGGCCTCTCCATAAAGCCAGCTCAGTTTCTTGATATCCTCACTGTTGATTTTGTCTGCCAGCTCAGTGGCAAGAATTGTGCCTGTGGGCGCTTTGAAAAAGATAATCATTTCGTCCCGTTTAATTTTTCCGCGAAGTTAGCCATTTATTCTGGTTTTACGGCGTTTGACAGGCATCCTTTTTGCTCCCGGTTAATAATTGGACGGCCTCTGCCACGTAAGGGCGGTATGTCTTGGATACGGGAATCTCAAACGGACAGGGCCCGTACATTTGTGCCCTGGAATCGTCGGGGGCATCGTAAAAGCGCACCAGATGCCCCGGGTTCAGCAGATATGACCTGTGACACCTGATTAAATGCGGTGAGAACTGCTCCTGAACACTGTGCATAGTGCATCTCACGATTCTCTCGCGGACTGTGCCCTGACTGTCGGCATAAAAAAAGACAACGTAGTTTACTGCGGCATTGGCGCAAATCAACCTGCTTGGAAGAATGGAGAAAATGGTGTTCCCCTTTGTGTCCTGAAGAGTAACCTCCTGTTCATCGGACTGTGTCAAAGTATTGTCTTGGCAAAAGAGTCCTGTTTTTTTAAGAATAGATTCAAACCATTTCATAGATCAGTCTTTAATTCGCTGTCGCAAAGTTATCTTTTTTATGATAAACACCTTTGACTTTTGCAAAAAAAACAATGGCGGGAGACAGTTGATGCTCCCGCCATTATGACATATGAGAACGGTGTGTTACATCGCGAATGTGTTGAAACCGCCGTCAACGACAGCCACCGTACCTGTGACGAATGATGATGCGTCGCTTATCAGATACTGGATTGTGCCGCAAAGCTCCTCTGGCTTACCGAAACGCTTGAACGGAGTCTGGCGGATTACGTCCTGTCCGCGCTGTGTGAGTGAGCCGTCCTCGTTTGTAAGAAGCGTACGGTTCTGGTTGGTCAGGAAGAAACCAGGGGCGATGGCGTTCATACGGATCTCCGGCGAGAATTTCGTGGCGATCTCGTTAGCCATGAATGCGGTGAAGTTGCTTACTCCCGCCTTAGCCGCCGAATATCCCATAATCCTTGACAAAGGCCTGAAAGAAGCCATTGACGTGAAGTTGACAATAGTGCCTTTCCCGGCCTCAACCATCGGCTTCAGAAATATCTGAGTCGGGATTACGGTGCCTGTAAGGTTTACATTGAGAACTTTCTCAAACTCCTCAACCTTGACATCGAAAATCGTTCCGGTCGGGGGAATAGTAGCTCCAGGCATATTGCCTCCCGCCGCATTCAAAAGAGAATCTACCTTGCCGTATGTCTTCAGCACTGTGTCGCATGCGTTCTGCACAGACTCCGCGCTCATCACGTCGGCCTGGATGAACATCCCTTCACCACCGGCATCTCTCATCTCCCTTACAATCTGCTCACCAGCTTGCGCGTTTCGCCCAAGTATCACCATCTTGGCACCCTGTCCCGCCAGATAGACGGATATGCAATGTCCCAGCACACCCGTTCCTCCGGTCATCACGACAACTTTGTCCTTGACAGAAAACAACTCGTTCATCTCAATTCGTTTTATACATTGATTATTCTGTTACGGTCTGAGCCTCCTCTGCCGTCTCAGACTTCTTCTTGGCCAGATATTCCGGCAGATTCAGTCCCGCAAGGTCAAACAGGTCTGACATTGGTGGAACAGATTTCATCAGGCCGCTGAGGAAGTTCGCTGTGGAGCCTTTGCCGTCGGCATTGCTGCCTGAGTCCCAAACGGTGACGTGGTCTATGTTCACGCCCTTGATTGCCTCTACCTGGGTCTTTACCAGCTCCGGCATCTTCTCTGACATCAGCAGCATAAATGCCTTTGCGGCATCGCCGCCTGCAGCCTCCACCATCTTGTCGTAACCTGCAGCCTGCTTGGTCAGAATCTCATAGTAACCCTTAGCCTCGGCCTCCATCTTCGCGAAGATAGCGTCGGCCTCACCTTTCGCATTGATGCGCTTCTGCTCAGCCTCAGCCTCGGCGGCTATGATGATTCTCTGCTTGTCAACCTCCTGAGCCACAAGAATGTTGGCCTGCTGTGTGGAACGCTCACGCTCGGCACGTGCAAGCTCGGCGTCGCGCTCGGCGATATATGCGTCCTGAAGAGCTTTAGCCTGCTGTACCTTCTCGGCGGTTACAGCCAGACGGTTGGCCTCAGCCTCTTTCTCGCGACGGTATGCCTCGGAATTGGCAATCTCAACCTTGGCGTTGTTCTCACCCTGAACAGCCACGGCGTTGGCCTGTGATGTACGGATACGGGTCTCCTTCACTGCGTCGGCCTTACCGATCTCACCGTTTCTGTCCTGCTCGGCGACGCTGACCTTGGCCTCGTTGATGGCCTTTGCGGCGGCCTCCTTACCAAGAGCCTGAATGTAGCCGGACTCATCCTTGATATCGGTTACGTTCACGTTGATCAGGCGCAGACCAATCTTTTTCAACTCAACCTCAACGTTCTTTGAGATACTCTCAAGGAATGTGTCGCGGTCGGCGTTGATCTCCTCGATGGTCATTGTGGCGATGACAAGACGCAACTGACCGAACAGAATATCGCGTGCCAGCTCCTGAATCTCGTCGGCCGACAGGCCAAGCAGACGCTCGGCGGCGTTGTTCATACTCTCCGGCTCGGTTGAGATACCTACGGTGAAACGGCACGGTACGTCAACACGGATGTTCTGCCTTGAGAGGGCGTTTGTAAGATTGGCGTCAATAGAGATGGGAGTAAGGCTAAGGTATGCGTAGTCCTGGATTACAGGCCATACGAACTTACCGCCACCGTGGATACACTTGGCTGAGCCGCCTCCGGTCTTGCCATAGACAACCAGAATCTTGTCCGACGGACAGCGTCTGTACCGACGGATGATGGTTACGAACAGAACAAACAGCAGAATGACTGCAATGATCACAATTGTTGAAATCTTCTCCATAATGATATGTTGTTTACTTGTTTATAATCTCGTTACTCTTACAACCTCGTCGCCGAGCGCCTCTACGATTCTGGCCTGCGAGCCTGTCGGAAGCCCGTCGGCATCGTCTGTCACAGCATCAAGCTCGTGTACGGAACCCTTCACGCTGAACTGCACCTTGCCTCTTCCCTGACGCGATGCCGGTATGCGCAGATAGACATCCGCGATTATTCCCACACACTCGCTCATCTGGAAGGTGCCGTCGTGTGACAGTCTCATCATCTGCCTGAACATAAAGATGAATGCCGCCACGAAAAGAATACCTACTCCAATGCAGATGGCATATAGCAGGAAGGTGCTCTGTATGCTGTCATAGAGAACTACGCCTGTCCATCCGTAGCCAAGGAGGAAATTAATAAGGTTGCGGAATGAGAACAATCCTCCGAAGCCGTCATCGTCAACGGTATCCGCGGTGCTTACGTCATAGTCGGCGTCACCGCCTATTCCGATGAATGTCATTATTGTCTGGATGACAAAAACCAGGCTCGCTACAATCGCGATAATCCAGAATGTCCTCTGGGCCGCATCAAATGAATACAGAAACTCGTTCATATTACTTCTCCTTTTTACGGTTCTCACCGATGAATTACAAAGTTATCAATTATCTCTCACTATCAAAATTAAAATCTCATTTTGCCCTGTCTTTTCGCTCTTGACGATGCAAACTTAGCAATAAGCACGGTTGGTATGGTTAAAATATGTGTGACAAATTTGTGACAATACAGTAACAATGCAGTGACACTAGATTTTTTAACATCGGGCGGCTCGTTTTTCTGATTGTATTGAGTATTTTTGCAAAACCGAACACATTATTATTAATAATGGACATCTCTATCTACGATACTCTGCTTGGTCTGCCTCTTTTTCAAGGACTCTCAAAACTGGAGTTCGGCGAGGTGCTGGAGAAGGTGTGCTTTGATTTCTCGGGCGCGCAGGATGGTGAGACGTTCATCACATCCGGCTCTTTGTGCTCTCATTTCGTCTTCATCTTGAATGGAAAAGCCTTGTCGCGTCGCTCCACGGCTGATGGCAGACTGACTTTCATAGAGGAGCTGGAGGCTCCGTCATTGCTTGAGCCGTACTCAATGTTCGGAATGCAGCCTGTTTTCTCCAAAGACTATGTGGCGTCGGGAAATGTGGGCATACTGAGAATAGACAAGCAATATCTGTATTCGGAATTGTACAAATACAGCATCTGCAGGATGAACCTGCTGAATATTCTGAGCGGCCGTATCCAGAATCTGGAGTCCGACTTGTGGAATATGCGTCAGACCACTATCCGTGAGCGCATAGTGAATATGGTGTCGTCGCTTTCCGATTCCGCAAACGGACAGAAGGAGGTCAAGGTCAGGATGGAGGATTTCGCAGCCATTCTGGGCGAGACCAGGCTTAATGTATCCAAAACGCTGAACAGTCTGGAGAATGAAGGCCTGATAGTATTGAAGAGAGGCGGATTTGTGGTTCCGTCATTAGAGAGACTGACAACAAAATTAGATTATGAATAAGGATAAACAACTCAGACTGGATATCCGGTATGCCAGAATGGCGCGCATCTGGGCCGAGAACTCATATTGTGAGCGCAGAAAGGTCGGAGCGCTTGTGGTACGTGACCAAATGATAATCTCTGACGGCTACAATGGAACACCTACAGGCTTTGAGAACATCTGTGAGGATGACAACAATACATCCAAGCCATACGTGCTGCACGCCGAGGCGAACGCCATAACCAAACTGGCCCGCAGCAACAACAGCAGCGAGGGGGCTACCATGTATTGCACCGCATCGCCCTGTATAGAGTGTGCCAAACTTATCATCCAGGCTGGAATCAAGCGCGTGGTGTATTCCGAGAAGTACCGGCTTACAGATGGCATTGACCTTCTGGAGAGGGCTGGCGTTGAGGTTGTCTATCTTGATCCTTCCGAGCAATGAAAAAACTGCACGTTGTACTGATAGCCCTGGTCACTCTGCTGCTGGGCTTTATCTTGGGAAGCAAGGTTATGTCGCGCATCTGGCGCAAGCAGGCTGTCAGACTGGAGTATGCCATCAGATCCACAGGCCGCTCAAACAAGATAAGCACGCTTATCACCGCAATAGACCAGCTCTATGTTGACTCCGTCGATGTGGATACACTGGTAGAGGCTGCCCTTCCTGTCCTGCTGAATAAACTTGACCCGCACTCCGCGTATTTTCCCGCCGAGGAGGCCAAGGAGAGCAATGATGAGCTTCACGGAAGTTTCTCCGGCATTGGCGTGCAGTTCTCCATGCAGGATGACACCATTCACGTGAACAGTGTCATTCGTGGTGGCCCGTCCGAGAAGGTGGGCGTTCTGGCAGGAGACCGCATCGTCTTTATTGACGACTCTCTGTTTGCGGGAAAAGGCGTCAACAGCAACGATGTGGTGAGACGCCTTAAAGGCCCGTCGGGAACGGAGGTGAAGATTGGTGTTGTCCGCCCGGGCGATGACGGCATTATAGACTTCACCATAGAGCGTGGTCCTATACCGGTAAAGAGTGTGGATGCCGCATATATGCTCACAGATGAGATTGGCTATATTGAGCTGAACAAGTTTGGCGAGACAACATACTCGGAGATGATTACCGGTCTGGCCAAGCTGAGCTCAGAGGGTTGCAAGAAGATTGTCATTGACCTCCGCGGCAACACTGGCGGCTATCTTGGCACTGCCATACAGATAGTAAACGAGTTTCTGCCAAAGGGTGAGATGATAGTCTATACCAAGGGCCTGCACAGCGAGTATGAGGCTGAGTATGCCAACGGCCGTGGCCGTTTCCAGCAGATTCCTATGGTCATAATGATTGATGAGAGCAGCGCGTCTGCCAGCGAGATTCTTACCGGAGCCATTCAGGATAATGACCGTGGCACCATCGTAGGCCGCCGCTCGTACGGCAAGGGCCTTGTGCAGCAGCCTATCGACTTCAGCGACGGTTCCAGCATACGCCTTACCATAGCCCGCTACTATACACCTTCGGGACGTTGTATTCAGAAGCCATACGGCAAGGACGATGAGGACTATGCCATGGATATTATAAAGAGGTGGGAGCACGGCGAGTTCTTCTCGGCCGACAGCGTCCACCTTGACGAGAGTCAGGTGTTCACTACCAAGTCGGGCCGCAAGGTCTATGGCGGTGGCGGCATTATGCCCGATGTGTTCGTTCCTCAGGATACCATAGCCTACAATGAGTACTACTCAACTATAATGCGCAAGAGCCTCGCCAACAAATACTCGCTTAAGTACGTTGACTCACACCGTCAGGATTTCTCCAACCGCACTACCTGGAAAGAGGTAACCGCATATCTTGAGCAGCAGAATGTATTCAACGACTTTCTGAAGTATGCTGCGGACAATGGCGTGGAGCGCCCCAAGTCCGTTCCTGCCGAGGCAATGGAGCAACTTGAGAGAGTTCTCTATGCCGGCATCCTTTACGATGCCTTGGATATGCAGGAGTATATGGCCTACATCAACACCTTTGACTCAACGGTCAAGAAGGCTGTTGAGATACTGGAAGAAGAGTAGGTCATATCGTCTTGGATGTGCAAAAATCCCACCTGGTGGAACTTTTTTTTCCCAGTTGGGGAATTATTTTTTCCCAGTTGGAGAACTGTAGTTTAACGGTTTATGCTGACTACTTGGAGCTTTACTTGTAAACCAGGTTGACCTGATAAATATCTTTTTTTACTTTTCGCCATTTTTCCTCCATTCTTCCACCAAGGCTCGTAACAAACACGCGGACAGCACTTTGCCGTGTGGAAGATACTTTTACCATCTTCCACCTATATTCCACCTGACTCAACAG